>JACQPK010000374.1 GCA_016207565.1 Elusimicrobiota bacterium | reverse complement strand
GCCGCGCGGGCTCGTCCTCGTCACCGGGCCGACCGGCTCGGGCAAGACGACGACGCTCGCCTGCCTGATCGAGACCATCAACAAGAAGCACCCGAAGACGATCCTGACGATCGAGGACCCGATCGAGTACGTCTACGAGGACAAGGCCTCGGTCGTCGTGCAGCGCGAGGTCGGGCAGCAGACGAAGAGCTTCTCGGACGCGCTGAGGCACTCGCTCCGGCAGGACCCGGACGTCATCCTCGTCGGCGAGATGCGCGATCTCGAGACGATCCAGCTCGCGATCACCGCCGCCGAGACCGGGCACCTCTGCTTCGCGACGCTGCACACGCAGGACGCGCCGACGACCGTCGACCGCATCATCGACGTCTTCCCCGCGCACCAGCAGCAGCAGGTCCGCATCCAGGTCTCCACCGTGCTCAAGGCCGTGATCAGCCAGACGCTGCTCCCGCGCAAGGACGGCAAGGGCCGCGTGTGCGCGCGCGAGGTCATGACGATGACCTCCGCCGTCGGCTCGATCATCCGCGACGGCAAGACGCACATGCTCTACGGCGCGATCGAGGCCGGCGCGAAGTTCGGCATGATCTCGATGGACCAGTACCTGACCTTCCTCATCAAGCAGAACGCGATCAACCCCGAGGACGCCGTCGCCAAGGCCCACAACCCCGAGACGATCCGCACGCTGCTGGGCATGGGCTCGCAGGCGCCGGCGTAGCGTTGCCCCTCCGGCCCGACAGCGGCCCCGATCCCGCCCGCGTCGCGGAGGTCGCTCGGCTCCTCGAGAACACCGGGCCCGAGCCGATCCAGCCGTCGAACCACACCTCGACGCTGCTCATCTCGGCGCTCTTGTTCTTGGCGCTGGGGACGCGCGGCGGCACGCTGCTCGAGGCGGGGCTGTTGCTCGGCGCGATCTTCGTGCACGAGCTCGGCCACTTCGCGGCCATGCGGCTTTTTGGCTACCGCAACACGCGCATTTTGTTCTTGCCGCTTTTGGGCGGCGTCACCTCCGGGGTGGAGCGCGAGCCGGACGCGTTCCAGCGCGCGGTCGTGTCGCTCGCCGGGCCGGCGCCGAGCATCGTGCTCGGCGCCGCGCTGCTGGCGGCCGCTTTCCCTCTGCACAGCGTGCTGGCGCTCCGGGCCGCGCTGACGATCCTCTGGCTCAACCTGCTCAACCTGCTGCCGATCGCCGGGCTCGACGGAGGGAACTTCGTCCAGCGAGCGCTGGGCCCTTCGCCCGGCGTGGCGCTCGCGTTTCGGCTGGTGACCGGCGCGGCCGGACTGGCCTACGCGGCGTACGCGCGCGCGCCGATCCTCGGCCTGTGGTTCGGCTTCATGACGCTGAGCGCCTGGACGGTCGAGTACCGGCGGGACGTCCTCGGCGCGCGCCTGCGCCGCGAAGGGCCTCTGCCCGAGACGCCGGCGCCGCCGCCCGAGCGCATCGGCTGGCTCGTGCACGAGATCGAGCGCCGCCGCGCCGACCCGAAGCTTCCGCCGATCGAGGCCACGGCCGTCGAGGTGGCCGCCGTCTGGCTGCGCGCGCGGGAGCGGCCCGTGGGCGGGCGGCGCCTGGCGGCCCTCGCCGCGGTCTACGCGGCGTCGTGGGCGCTCGGCCTCTTCTGCGTGCTCGGCCTGCGCCTCCTCCGCTAGGAGGGACGGCGGGCGGCCTTCTGGACGACCTCGCGGATCGTCTCCCGGAGCCTCTCGACGCCGCAGGGCTTCTGGAGGACGGCGGCCGCCTTCGGCGGCTCGAACTTGTCCCCATAGCGGCCCTTGGCGGTCAGGACGATGATCGGAATGTCGCGCGTCCGGGGGTCGGCCTCCATCCGCTTCGCCAAGGCGTTGCCGTCGAGGCGCGGCATCATGATGTCGAGGACGAGGGCGTCGGGCTTCGCCGAGGAGGGATCGGAGAGATGCCTCCAGGCGGCCTCGCCGTCGTAGAACGGCAGGATCTCGTAGCCCTCGATCTGGAGCGCGAGCTGGACCATCTCGAGGAACGTCGCGTCGTCGTCGACCACCGCCAAGGTGGGCATGACGGCGATGATACCAAATGATAGGATCGCGCTATGTCCTGGCCTTGGCAGACGATCATCGAGCCGTTCAAGATCAAGACGGTCGAGCCGCTCGGATTCACGACCCGCGCCGAGCGCGAGAAGGCGCTGGCCGACGCGGGCTACAACGTTTTTCATGTCCCCGCCGACAAGGTCCTCATCGACCTCCTGACGGACTCGGGGACCTCCGCGATGAGCGCCGAGCAGTGGGCCGCGCTCATGCGCGGCGACGAGTCCTACGCGGGCGCCCGGAGCTTCTTCCGCTTCGAGAAGACGGTCCGCGACCTGACCGGCCTTCGCGAGGTGATCCCGGTCCACCAGGGACGCGCCGCCGAGCGCATCCTGTTCTCCTTCCTGGGCGGCCCGGGCAAGACCGTGCTGGCGAACGCGCACTTCGATACGACGCGGGCCAACATCGAGGTCTCCGGCGCCAAGGCGATCGACCTGCCCGTGCCCGAGGCGTGGGACTTCCAGAACCCGAGCCCGTTCAAAGGCGACATCGACACGCGACAGCTTGAGGCCGCGATCCAAGAGCACGGCGCCAAGAACATCCCGATGGTCATCCTCACGGTGACCAACAACGCGCTGGGCGGCCAGCCCGTGTCGATGCGCAACATCCGCGACACCGCCGAGATCTGCTCGCAGTACCGCATCCCTCTCTTTTTGGACTGCGCGCGCTTCGCGGAGAACGCGTACCTCATCAAGAGGCGCGAGCGCGGCTACGCGACGCGACCGGTGCGCGACATCGCGCGCGAGATGTTCTCCTACGCGCAGGGCTGCATGATGAGCGCGAAGAAGGACGCGCTCGTCAACATCGGCGGCTTCGTCGCCCTCAACGACGCCGAGTGGGCCAAGGCCGCCCGGCAGGAGCTGATCCTGGGCGAGGGCTTCCCGACCTACGGCGGTCTCGCCGGCCGCGACCTCGAGGCGATGGCCCGCGGGCTCGAGGAGATCCTCGACGAGGAGTACCTCCAGTACCGCATCCGCTCCGTCGAGTACCTGGGAGACGGGCTGAAGGACGCGGGAGTCCCGATCATCACGCCGACCGGCGGCCACGGGGTCTACGTGGACGCCAAGCGCTTCCTCGGCCACATCCCGCCGAACCAGTACCCCGGCCAGGCGCTGGTCTGCGAGCTGTACCTCACGGGCGGCATCCGCGCCGTGGAGATCGGCTCGCTGATGTTCGGCCGCGGCCGCAACGGCGACTTCACGCCGGCCAAGATGGAGCTGGTCCGCCTCGCCATCCCGCGCCGCGTCTACACGCAGAGCCACATCGACTACGTGATCGAGGTGTTCCGGGAGCTGGCTCAGCGCAAGGATTCGATGCGCGGCCTCAAGCTGGTCGAGGGCTTCGAGCACCTCAACCACTTCATGGCGAAGCTCGCGCCGCTCTGACCCACGCGGCGAAGCGGTCGGCCTGGCCCGCGAAGTCCGAGAACGAGTCCCCGCCGCGGTAGCTCCACGCCAGCGCGCCCGCGTAGCCGTTGCGCCGCGCGGCCTCCAGATAGGCCTCGACGGCCAGCTTCCCGCGCTTCGTCGGGAACTCGCCGACGAGGCACGGCTTGTCGAGGCCGAGCTCGGCGTAGGGCCGGTCGAAGGGCTCGGCGAAGCCGTCTTCATAGTGATGGAACTGGTAGAGGTCGAGGCCGGCGCCTTTCCACTTGCCGACGAGGCTGCGCTTCCATGAGCCCAGCGTGACCGGGTGGCGGGCCTCGGCATGGATGAGCGCGGTCACGCGCTTGACGAAGGCGAAGACGCGCGCGCGTTCGGCGGGGCGAGGGCCCGGTCCGCGCACGCCGCGGATGCGGAGCTCCGGCTCATTGAAGAGGTCCCAGGCGTAGATCGCCGGCTCCCGGGCGTAGCGCCGGAATAGGGGCTGGAGCACGGTCTCGATCAGCCGGTCGGTCGCCCTGGGGTCGGTCACGATCCTCCCGCGCCCGCCCAGCTGCGCGCCGTTGACGACCTTCGGCGGATCGAAGAGCAGGAAGTCGAAGAGCACCGGCATGAGCTTGAGCCCGTGCTCGCGCGCCAGCTCGAGCGCGGCGTCGAAGTCCGCGAAGAACCGGTCGTCGAGGCCCGAGGGCCGTCCCGCCGCGTCGAACTCGGGCGAAGAACGCCCGTCGGCGAACAGGAACCAGCGCACGACGGTGACCCCCTTCGACTTGAGGAAGGCGAGGTCTTCCGAGACCTTGCGGCGCGTCTTCGGGTCGGAGATGCCTTGATGCCCCCAGGCGCTCGCGCCGAAGTCGGTCCCGTAGTTGGACCACGGGTAGTTCGCGCCGGCAATAAAAGGCGCCTTGTGCTCGCGGACGAACCAGAGGTCGGCCAAGCCCTCGGTCTGCGGGCTGGGCACGCGGGCGAGCGCCTTGAACTGCCGCTTCCATTCGGGGCAGCCGGCGTAGAACCGCGACGCGACCTCGGCGTCCGGTGACGTCCCGGCGTACTCGGCGAGGAACACCGGGGTCTTGGCGGGATAGGGGAAGGCGCGGCGCACCTCCTCGCAGCTGCGCAGGCGCAGGCCCATCAGCGCCGAGACGAAGTTGAGCTTGGGCGAGAACGCCGACATGTCCTCGAAGTTCGAGCCGGACACGAGGGCGTCGCCGACGACGGCCTCGGTCTCGCGCGTGAGACGCAGGAGCTTGAAGTCGAGGGCCGCGACGTGCTTCGCGTAGTAAGGCAGCTCCATGACGACGACCGCCGCCGCGAACGCCGCGGCGAGGCGCGAGGAGGCGCGGCGCGACCGCGGCTCCCCGTCGAGCCCCCGGGCGCACCAGCGCGCCCACTCGCGGGCGGCGAGGCCGGCCAGCGCCGGGTACAGCCACATGAGCCAGCGCCAGTAGCCCTGCACCGGGTAGATCAAGGGCGGCGCCGCGCAGAGCGCCCACGACAAGAGGATCAAATCCCAGTCATCGACGCGCCGGCGGTCCGACAGCGCCGCGTCGGCCGCGCGCGCGCCCGAGAGGGCCGAGAGCAGGAGCAGGCCGGGGGCGGCGACCGCGAGCATCGCGGCGAGCCGCCCGAAGGAGCCGAGCGCGTCCGGGTTCGCGCGCGACACCACCTCGAGGTCGTAGAACTCCCGGACGCCCAGCCAGTTCGGCCCCCACCAGAGGGCGAGCACGCCCGCCCAGAACGCCGCCGCCGCGCCGAGCCCGGCCCACAGCCCGCGGCGAGGCACCGAGCCGTCGCGCAAGAACAGCTTCCACGCGAGCGTGAGCGCGAAGGCGGCCGGCATGAAGACGCCGCTCGTCTTGACGAGCGGGACCGCCGCGCAGGCCACGAACGCCCCGACGTAGTCGCCGGTCTTGCGGGTGCGGAACGCGCGCTCGAGCCACCAGGCGGCGAGCGTCGCGGCGAAGGCGAGCACCGGCTCCCGGATGCCGACGATCGAGTGCGAGAACCAGAAGTAGCTCGCCGTCAGCTGGATCGCGAGCAGCTTCACCGCGAGGCCCTCGCCGCGACGGCGCAGGGGCTCGCACAAGAGCAGCATCGCCGCCAGGAGGCAGAGGGTGGAGGGGAGCCGGAGGCCGACCGGGTTCACGCCGAAGAGCCAAAAGAACGGGGCCTTCACCAGCGTGAACAGCGGCATCAGCAGGCTCGGGTTGTACGTGTCGTAGAAGATCGTTCCGTACAGCACCCAGCTTCGCGCGTCGCTGTTGGTCAGGCCTTCGTCGTGGGCGCTGTAGACCCCGACCGAGTCCGCATATAGGAAAGGGAGGCGCAGGGCGAGGAAGACGATCGCCGCGATCAGCAGGGGCCGGGCCAGGCCGTCTCGGTCCTCGAGAGCTCGCATCCGTCGGGCATTCTACCCTGGTGGGCTCGTATTGACAACCTCGCACGGGCAGGGTAGCCTATGCTTACCCCCAAAATTAGTACGGTTCTATCGTGAGCATTGCCCCCGCCTGGGACGAGAACGAGGCTTCCGGACTCTCCGGTCCGGCTCTCTGCGCGTACGCCTCCCGCCTGATCGGCGCCGACCCCCGGCTGGTCCTTTGGGGCGGGGGAAATTCGTCGATCAAGACGAGGGAAAACGGCGCCGACGTCTTATGGGTGAAGTCCTCCGGGGTGGACATGAAGACCGCCGGTCCGGAGGGGTTCACTGCCCTCCGGCTCGACGCCCTCCGGCGCCTGCGTGACGCGCGCGCCATGACGGACGACGAGATGCTCGACGGACAGAACCGGGCGCTCGTCGATCCCTCCGCGAACCGGCCTTCGATCGAGACGCTCCTCCATGCCTGGGTCCCGGCGGCCCATGTCTACCACACCCACGCCGACGACGTCGCGGGCTTCACGTGCACGCCCAGGAGCCGCGAGCGCACGCGGCGGGTCTTCGGCGGGGACGTGCTGTGGGTCCCGTACGCGCGACCGGGCTTCGAACTCTCCAAGCGCGTGGCCGAGGCCGTCGAGAAGGCGCCCGGCGCGTGGGGCCTGATCCTCGACAAGCACGGCGCGCTCACGTGGGGCAAGACGGCGCGCGAGGCCCTCGAGGCGATGCGGCGGCTCGCCCGGGAGGCGGGCGCCGACGTCCGCCTGCCCGGCGACCGGCCCGAGTGGTCGAGCCGGAAGGCGCGGCCCTCGGGCTCCAGCGTCTCCCGCTGGACGGCCGCCGAGAAGATCCGGGAGTGGATCTCGGGCGAGCTTCCGAAGCCGTCCGTCGTCCGCTGGTGCGGCGCTCCCGAGGTCTTGGCGTTCTTGGCGCGCCCCGAGACGCCGGCCATCGTCCGGCGAGGCCCCTTCACGATGGAGCACGCGCTGCACACGAAGGCGCGGCCGCTCGTGTGGCGCGGCGGGACGCGCGAGTCGCTCGCGTCGGCCGTCGCGGCCTATCGCCGCTGGCACGCCGCCTACCGCCAGCAGTACGCGCCCAATGCCCCGGCGCCGGAGCCCAGCCCGCGGGTCGTCCTCGTGCCGGGCGTCGGGCTCTTCGCCGCGGGCCGGGACGCGAAGGCGGCCCTCGTCGCCGAGGAGATCTACCTCCACACGATCGAGGTCATCTCTCGGGTCGCCTCGTTCACGCGCTACGCGCCCCTCGGCCTCAAGCTCCTGGCCGAGATCGAGTTCTGGCCGCTGGAGCTGCGCAAGCG
>JACQPK010000373.1 GCA_016207565.1 Elusimicrobiota bacterium | reverse complement strand
CCCGAGGAGGTCGAGAACCTCGTCACCCGCAAGATCGAGGAGCAGGTCCGGACCGTCTCGGGCGTCGACCGCGCCGAGAGCTTCTCGCTGGAGAACCTCTCGCTGATCGTCTTGCGCTTAGACGAGAACATGACGGAGCGCGAGAAGGATCGCGCGGTCACCGACCTCACGCAGGCGGTCCAGCGCGTCGAGGACCTGCCCGAGCTGGCCGACCGGCCGATCGTCAAGGAAATGACCGCGGACCACCCCCTGATCACGGTCTCGGTCGCGGGCGGCACCGACGACGACCGCGACCGCTACGCCGAGGAGTTCAAAGACCTGCTCGAGGAGATCCCGGGCGTCTCGCGAGTCGACTTCCGCGGGGACCGCGAGCGGGAGATCCTCATCGAGGCGGACCGCCGCGCCCTGGAGCGCTACCGGCTGACGATCGGGGAGCTCGCCGCGGCCATCCGCGGCCGCAACGTGGACCGTTCGGCCGGCACGACCTGGGCGGGGCCGCTCGAGAACTGGGTCCGGGTGCGCGGGGCGGTGTTCACCGCCGCCGAGGTGGGCGACATCGTCGTGCGCTCCAACGAGGCCCGCGAGGTCGTACGCGTGCGAGACGTCGCGGCCGTCCGGGAGGGCTTCGCGGAGTCCCAGCTCCGCGCGAGGGCCGCCGGCAAGCCGGCGATCGAGCTGAAGGTCAGCAAGCACAAGACCGCCGACGTGTTGAAGCTCACCGACCGCGTCAAGGAACTGCTCAAAGAGCACCGCGACCGCTACGCGGCGAGGGGCCTCGACCTCGTCTTGTCCGACGACGTCAGCTTCTGGGTCCGGCGCCGGCTCAGGGTCATGACCGGGAACATGCTGCAAGGCGGCGTCCTCATCCTCGCGGCCCTCTTCCTCTTCCTCGACTGGCGGCTCGCGGCGGTGGCCGCCCTGGGGGTCCCGATCTCCTTCGGCGCGGCCCTGATCGTGGCCGTCCCGTTCGGGTTCACGTTCAACCTGATGACCCTGCTCGCGTTCATCATCGTGCTCGGCATGCTGGACGACGACTCGGTCGTCGTCGCCGAGAACATCTACCGCCATCTCGAGATGGGCAAGCCGCACTTTCAGGCCGCGGTGGAAGGCTCCAAGGAGGTGGCGCTGCCGGTCATCGCGTCGGTCCTCGTGTCGTCGTGCGCGTTCCTCCCGTTCGCGCTCATGAGCGGCATCATGGGCAAGTTCCTCTTCATGATCCCCGTGGTGGTCGTCATGTGCTTCATGGCGAGCCTGTTCGAGGCCTTCTTCATCCTGCCGGGCCACGTGCTCGAGCTCTTGCCGTTCGGCAAGCCGGTGGGGGAGGCGAAGGCGGGCCGCTGGTACTTGGCCGTGCTGAGGACGTACCGGCGCGCGATCGATTGGGTAATCCACCATCGCGGCAAGTTCGCGCTGCTGCTCCTCGCCTTCTTGGGATTGACCGCGGCGGTCGCCGCCTGGCGCCTCAAGTTCGTGCTGTTTCCGGGCGGGATGATCGAGCAGTTCTTCATCCAGGTCGAGATGCCGCCCGGAACGAACCTCGAGGCGACCGAGCGGGCGATCGCGGAGATCGAAAAGGGGGTCGCGAAGCTGCCCCCGACGGATCTCACCGTGCAGACCTCGCTCGTGGGCGTGAAGGGCCAAGACAACGCCCAGCGGCTCGGCACCCACTGGGGCCAGGTGCGCGTCTACCTCAACCCCAACGACAAGATCCGGCGGCCCACGAGGGCCGTCGTCGAGGAGCTGCGGTCGAGCATCGGGCTCCCGCCGGGCGCGGAGCGGATCACGATCGACGAGTTCAAGCCCGGGCCGCCGGTCGGCGAGGCGATCCTCGTGCGCGTACGCGGCCGCGACCCCGAGGTCAACCGCAAGATCGCTCTCGAGATCCGCGAGTACCTGGGCTCGGTCGCGGGCGTGACCGACATCCGCGACACGCTGGAGAACGGGAAATGGCAGTGGAGGATCGTCCCGGACCCTTCCGAGTCGGCCTTCGCCAACCTCGACGCCGAGAGCATCGCGCGGGACGTGTTCCTCACGGTCGACGGGCTCAAGGTCTCGAAGATCCAGAGGCCCGATGAGGAGGTGGAGATCCGCCTCCGGCTCAAGCCCGAGCAGAGGGACTCGAGCCGCGAGATCCTCGACATCGACGTGCTCAACCCGCAGGGGCGGCCCGTGCGGCTCTCCCGCGTCGCCAAGGTGGAGGAGACCCGCGGGGCCCCGCTCCTGCCGCGGTACAACTACAAGCCGTCGGTGACGGTGTCCGCCGACGTCGACGAGACGGTGATCACCTCCCGCGAGGCGAATGCCCTCGTCCGCCGCAAGTTCAAGGAGATATCGAAGCGCTACCCCGGCTACGAGCTGATCTATGGAGGCGAGGAGGAGGAGACGGCCAAGTCGCTGCGCTCGCTGCTCCTCGCCTTCTTCGTCGCGCTGCTGCTCGACTTCGTGATCCTCGCCGTGCTCTTCCGCTCCTACATCCAGCCGCTCGTGATCCTGCTCACCGTCCCGATCGGCCTTCTCGGCGTCGTCTACGCGCTGATCGTGCACGGCCAGCCCGCCTCCTTCATGGCGATGCTCGGCGTCGTCGCGATGACCGGCGTCGTCGTCAACAACGCGATCGT
>JACQPK010000385.1 GCA_016207565.1 Elusimicrobiota bacterium | reverse complement strand
CGCGTGTGAGATCGCACCCTCCGGCCGCTCCATACCAATAGATACGGATAGGCTCCGAAAAAGTTCCGTCCTCTGCGCTCCTTTTCGTTAATTTCCTCTGCGTACCTCTGCGTTATTCCGTTTTCCCTGCTACCGGGGAAACTTGGAGAGCGCGGCCCCTTGCGCGGCCCGGCCCTCTCCCTTATACTGGGCGCCCCATGACGTTTATCCCCTCGCGGCGGCAGCACGCTCGCTTCGTCTGCCGGCTCGAGACGAAGATCTCCGGCCGCGGCCTCAAGGGTCATGTCGACGCGACCCTGCTGAACGTGGGGATGGGAGGCGCCTACCTTGTGGCGAAAGGGCTTCTCGACCTGGCGCCGGTCTCGATGCGAGTGACGCTGGGCGTCGAAACGCTCTCGGTGGACGCCCGGGTCGTGCGGCGCGCCGGCCCGGACCCAAGCGACCCACGCGCGACGTTCTACGGGATCGAGTTCGCGCGGGACCACTCCACGCAGGGGCGGCTGCGGCTGCTCGTGGACCGCGTGCGCCAGCAGGGCTAGGCTTAGTTCTCCGGAGCCAGGGTCGCGACGATCTCCATCGCCCGCGCGGCTTCCTTCAAATTGCCGATCGCCTGCACGAGTTTTCCCGAGGCGGCGGCCGCCTGGGTGATCCGCGCGTCGGTGATGCTCTGTGAGACGGTCTTGTTGGCGGCGACGTTGCCCGTGTGCGCGTCCTGCCAGCCCCCGGCCGCCGCGTCGAGCGCGATGACCGCCGCCTGTAGCTGCGAGTACATGTGGCCGGTCTGCAGGCCCTGCGGGATGAGCATGGTCTCGAGCCGCCGGATCTCGTCGCGCACGCGGTTGCGGCCCGTCATGATACTGCCCGAAAACGGCGCGGACGTCTGGGAGCCGATGTTCCAGTCGACGTCCAGCTTGGTCATCGCGTCGCCCAGCTTGCCGACCTCGATGCCCTTCGAGTCCGTGACCCGCTGGAGCGCGTTGCAGTGCTTGATCTGCTCGGGCGTGGGCGTCGGCGTCGGAGATGGAGCCGGCGAAGGCGTGGGCGGGTAGCACAGGGGAGTCAGGAAGGCGATGGCCGAATCCGCCCAGCGTCCGCTCGCCGTCCTGAGATTCTGGATCTTATTGTAGTCGCGCGTGCGCTGGCTGAGCGAGTCCTGCGCGAGGCTATGGCACGACGCGGCCGGCCCTGTGACGTTGGACGTGAACGCGTTCGCGCTCGTCGAGAGGCTTCTCAGACAGAGGGTGGAGTTGTTGAGCCTCGTCTTGTTCGCGTTGAGCCGGGTGACGATGCCGTCGGCCGGATCGTTGAGGGCTCGGTTCACGTCCTGGAGACTGTCGACGATGTCGGGATAGTCCACCAACTCCCCTCGATCGCCCTCCACGCGGCCGCCGAAGGCCTGCACGTCGGGCACGGCCCCCGCGGTCGCGCCGGAGTACGCCAGCGTCATGCCGGAGACCGCCATCGCCGAGGCCTTCGCGACGTCTTCCAGGGCCGAGGCGACGGTCAAAAACGCCTGCCGCCCCGCCTCGATGTCGGCCGCCTTCGCCATCTTCGCGGGCGCCGCCTGAGGGATCTGGGGCTCCGGCTCGCAGTCGGGCCCTTCGCACTGGGCCTCGTGGTCCGCTGCGCCTCCGGCTCCGCCCCCGTGGCCGCCCGCGGCCGCGGCGGGTCCTCCGCCGCCGGCCGCGGCGTCCTTGGCCTGGCCCACGGCGGGGGCTCCCCCTGCCCGGACCGGCCCGCCGTTGAGCGCGGCGCCGCCCGCCTGTCCGCCGGCGTTGCCCAGCCCCTGTCCCGTCAGGCCGCCGCCGCCGCCGTACGCCGACGCGCCGGTCACCGGCCGGACCCCCGAACCCGCCAGCGCCGGAGCGACGCCCGAGCGGCCTCCTCCCATCGCGCCGACGCGCATCGCGCCGCGCCCCAGCGCCGCGCCCGGGCCGCCCGCCGCGGCGCCGCCGCCACCACCGCCCGAGCCCGTGGCCCCAAACGACGATTGCTTCCCGAACGCGCCGCCCTCGAGCGAGCCGGGGGCGCGGAACGCCTCACCCGGGGCCGGCCCGCCGTCCGGACCCTGCTCGGGCGCGGCCTGAACGCCGCCGGTTCCGGGCTCTCCCAGGCTCAACGTCTGGAGCGAGCCCTTCGGGCGCGCCGCGCCCGCCGAAGCCGAGGCGGTGCCCGGCATGGCCGACGCCAGCACCGGAGCCTCGGTATCCTCGAGCGGGACCTCGGCCTCGTTCGACAGGATCGAGAGCTTGCGCGTCCGCCGCTTGCGCCGAGTCCGGGCGCCGGAGTTCGCGGCCTCGCGGGACGCGAACAGCGTCTCCCCTTCTCCGCCGACGGTGACGTCGTTGGGGCTCATCGACGGGAAGATCGTCCAAAGCAGCACGGCGACCGCGCCCACGGCTCCGACCGCGCCGAGCATCAGCTTGGGCTCGGACATCAGGCGGTCGAAGAACGTGGAGGGTTGGGATCGGTTCATCAGCGACGGCTGCTTGAGGGGGGATTCGTCCATAAAGCCCTCCGGCGACGACCTTACCTATATAGCCCCGGTTCCCCGGGATTTCAAGGCTTTTTCGCGATGCAAGGTCGCCGGAATCTGCAACCGGCGCCTACCTAATCCTCGACGTCGAGGCGGTAGCCGTAGGACTGGACGGCGACGATGCGCTCGCCCACTTTCCCGAGCGCGGAGCGCAGGCGGCCGACCGCGACGTCGACGGTCTTCGTGTTCATGCTGAGATCCATCCCGACGCCCCAGACGCGCTCGAGGAGGAAGCGGCGCGAGAGGACGCGGCCGGGCTTCTCGACGAAGACCGACAGGAGCTCGAACTCCTTGGGCGGAAGGTGCACCGGCTTGCCGGCGACGACGGCCTCGTGCTTGTCGAGATCGAGCACGATGCCCCTCGCCTTCAGCAGCGTCGGCGCGGCCTCGGCGGGCTTCGTCCGGCGCAGCAGCGCCTGCACGCGCGCGAGGAGCTCGCCGGAGTCGAACGGCTTGGCGAGATAGTCGTCCCCGCCCGCCATGAGCCCCTCGGTCTTCTCCGCGGCGGTGTCCCGCGCCGTCAGGAACAAGACCGGGAGCGGGGCCGAGGACTTCTCTCCGCGGATCTCCTTGATGAACTCCGTCCCCTCCACGTCGGGAAGCCCGCGGTCGAGGATCACGAGATCGGGCGCCCATTTCGCGAGCGCGCCTCGCGCCTGGAAGGCGGAGGTGACCGTCTTCACCGAATAGCCGGCGTTGGAGAGAAGATCGTCGACCAGGGAGCGGACCAGGGGATCGTCGTCGACGACGAGGACGCGCGTCTTGGCCGGCGGCATTTTCTACCGCTGATTGTACCCCATTATGACGAACGGTTGAAGCGAAGGCGCAGAGCGGATTCGCGGCGGCTAGAGAAGGCGATTACACGGTCTCTATGTGGGGTCCGCGGCGGGCGCCCTATACTGGCTCCGATCGGAGGAAACACATGCTCATCGCCGCGCACCAACCGCATTTCCTGCCGTGGCTCGGCTACTTCGACCGCGTCCAAAAGGCCGATCGCTTCGTCCTCCTCGATCACGTGCAGTTCGAGCGCCAGAACTACCAGAACCGGGCTCGCATCTTGATGGGAGGCCGCGTCGAGTGGCTCACCGTCCCCGTCGTGCAGAAGAGCCGTGACGAACGGATCATCGACAAGGAGGTGCATAACGGCGTCGACGGGCGCATGGCCTGGGGCCGGCGCGCCGTGATGACGCTCGAGCACGCCTACGGCCGCGCGCCGTTCTTCCGCCGCTACTTTCCCGAGTTGCGCGAGCTCCTCGAGCGCCGGTGGGGCCGCCTCGTGGACCTGGACCTCGCGCTCACGGGCTGGTGCCTGCGCCAGCTGGACATCCGGACGCCGCTCGTGCGCAGCTCCGAGCTGGGCGTGCAGGGCCGGAAATCCGAGATGGTCCTCGACCTCTGCAAGCGGACGGGCGCGAGCGCGTACATGGCCGGCATGGGCGGCTCGCGCACCTACCTCGACGTCACGGCGTTCGAGGGCCACGGCGTGCGCGTGGTCTGGCAGGAGTACCGCCAGCCCGACTACCGCCAGCCGGGCGGCGGGACCGCCGCCGTGCGCGGACTGTCGGTCGTCGACGCGTTGTTCAACTGCGGCCCCGATACCGCGCGTTTCGTGGGCCGGGAGGTTCACGCCGATGGCGTCTGGACGCGATGACGGAACCGGCGGCGCCAAGGCCGTCGCCCGCTTCTACCACGATCGGATCCGGCGCTTCGGCGTGCAGGATCCTCGCTGCCTCGGCCTCACCCGCGCGTCGCAGCGGGCCCGGTTTAGGGCGCTCTGCGAGCTGGGCGACTTCGACCGCAAGCGCGTCCTCGACGCGGGCTGCGGGCTCGGCGACCTCCTCCCCTTCCTCCTGGAGCGGGGCGTGCGGCCGTTCTACTGCGGCCTCGATCTTTGCCCGGAGATGATCGCGCACTGCCGCAAGCGCTTCCGGACGCGCCCCGACCTGGCCTGCCATTTCGAGGTCGGCTCCGTGCTCGACCATCAGCCGCCCGGTCCCTACGACTACGTGGTGGCGAGCGGGCTCTTCGGCTGCTTCACGCCGGGCGCGACCCTGGAGATCGAGTCCGCGCTCGCGCAGATGTTCTCCTGGTGCGGCTCGGGGCTGGCGGTGAACTTCCTCAGCCGGCGTTGCGCCCGGCAGGAGCCGGGACGACTCTACGTCGATCCGTCCGAGATCCTGCAGGCGGCGCTGCGGATCACCCCCCGGGTGCGCATGCGCCACGACTACTTGCCCAACGACTTTACGCTGTACTTGTACCCGCCCCAACCGGAGGGCACGAATGATCAACGGCAACGGTAACGGCAACGGCTACGGCCATTCCGACCCGTCCGAGCTCGTTTCGAAGTACGCGCAACGCTGCGTCGTCGCGGTGGGCGCCCATCCCGACGACCTCGCGGTCGGAGTCGGAGGCACGCTGGCGCGGCTGACGCGCGCCGGAGCCGAGGTCCTCATGATCGTCGTGTGCGTGCCTTCGGAGCTCGACCGGCGGCGCGAGGAGGCGGTCGTCGCGGCCCGCATCCTCGGCTGCGAGTCCCAGCTCCTGTTCGGCGACCGGTGCCGCCGGGTCGAGGACATCAAGACCTACGAGCTGGTCAGCATGCTCGACGCGATCGTGCAGGCGCGCCGGCCGGCGGCGATGATCTCGCACGCGCAGCACAACCTGCACCGGGACCACGGCCTGGTATATCACGCGTGCCTCGCCTCGCAGCGCCTGAGCTTCCACGACTTCTTCTGCTACTACCCGTCCGGCGCGCTGCCCATCCCCGTGCCGTTCATGCCGCAGGCCTTCGTGGACATCTCGCCGACGATCGAAGATAAGATGCGCGCGATCGAGGCGCATGCCACGCAGTTCTCGGGGCGTGGCGTGGCGACGGACCCGTTCCGCGCGACCGCGCGCGAGTACGGTCGGCTCGCCGGCGTCGATTACGCCGAGGGCCTCGAGGTCGTCCGCATGATGCTGAGCTGACCATGAAAGCACGCCTGCTCCTCGCGACCGCCGCGCTCCTGTCCGTCGGCTGCGCCGCCGCCAAGCCCCGGCGGCAGATCTTCCAGTACAGCGGGATGGTCATGATCCGCGCCGAGTCCTGGGAGGTCGACCAGGCGTGCGCCCGCCTCGACACGCGCAACGACGAGGGCGCGGGCATCTCGCGGCACATCCGCTGCTGCTGGGACTCCGCTCGGCGGCAGATGTGGGTGTCGTGGGACGAGGTCGACTGCGTCCCGCACGAGCTCTGCCACGTCGACGGCCAGACCACGTCGGTGTGCCGCAAGATGCACTGGCAATAACATGGGACCTTGGGCCCAGCCGGAGGCGCGCCGGCGACCCAGCGGGGGAGGCTTTCGGCCCAGCACGATTGTAGGGCCCATCGTCCCTGGGCCCCGGCCCGCGGGCCCGCTATGCTGGATCTCGTGGGCCGCCCCTCTCCCGACAGTCCCCTGGTGTACCTGTCGACCCAGGTCCTCCAGGCCAAGGAGTACCTCGAGGCCATCGTCGCCTCGACCACGGACGCGATCTGCACCACCGATCTCAAAGGCCGTCTGATCTACTTCAGCCCCGGCGCCGAGCGCATGCTCGGACGGAAGGCCGAGCGCGTGATCGGGACTTTCGCGCACAGTCTCTATGAAGGCGGGCGCGGCGAGGCCTGGGGCCTGATGAGGCGGCTCCTGCGCTCGGGCAAGCTCCGCAACCACGAGACCGTGCTTCGCGGCGACGGCTGCCGCGTCCACGTCAGCATGTCCATGGCGCTGCTGCGAGACCGCCATGGCCGGAGGATCGGGACCTTGGCCATCTCCAAAGACATCACGGAGCGCGTGG
>JACQPK010000384.1 GCA_016207565.1 Elusimicrobiota bacterium | reverse complement strand
GCTACGTCATGCTCCTCAACAACGCCAAGGGCAAGGACTGGAACCAGGAGGGCGTCTACGCGATGTTCTCCGCCGACCTCTCGGACCCGCGAGGCTGGTACGGGCTCATGCGCCTGTTCTCGGGAGGAGGCTGGTACCCGCAGGTCGTCGGCCTGGCCGCGCGTGAAGGCACCGACAAGCTCGCGGGCCGGCTCGCGAAGTTCTTCATGAGCGGCCGCTCGGAGTGGGAGGCGGTGTTCGAGCAGCCGTCCGAGGACCGGCGCCGGCCGCCGAGGCGCTACACGGGCGAGTACGCCCGGCCTCGACGGCCGTAGCTACTTTCGGCCGAGGAGGCCGCCCTTCTCGAGCCGCCGGATTTCGACGGCGGAGAGGCCGGCGTCGCGCAATACGCGCCGGGTGTCGGCGCCGAGCTTGGGCGGCGTGCGGCGGACCTTGAAGGGCCGGCCGTCGGAGATCGGCGAGCGGACGTAGCGCCGGCCGGGGCCGGCGAGCATCCCCACCGCGCTCCAGTGCGGGTCTCGGAGCGTCTCCTCGAGGGTCAGCACCGGCGTGACGCAGACGTCCTTGTCGCCCAGGAGCCGGTCCCACTCGGCCAGCGTGCGGCGGCTGAACGTGATCTCCAGCTCGCGGGCGAGCACGTCGTCCTCGCCCGCCCCTTCGGCGTCGAGCCGCGGCAAGAGCTCCTCCCGTCCGATCCGCCGGAGCAGGTCGACCGCGAAGGATTTCTCCAAGATCGCGACCGCCACGTGGCGGCCGTCCTCGGTCCGATAGAGCCGGTACAGCGGATTTCGCCCGTTCCACCAGGCGCTCCGGCGCTCGGGGACCGCCCTCGTCGCGAGCCACTCGCCCAGCGCGAAGACGGGCCAGGTGAAGACGGCCTCGGCCATCGAGACCTTCACGTGGCGGCCCTTCCCGGTCTTCTCGCGCTCCAGGAGCGCCGCGAGGATCGCGGTCGCGGCGTAGTGGGCCGCGGAGAGATCGGCGAGCTGCACGGGCGGGAACGTCACCTCGCCGCTCGAGTCGCCGAGGGCCAAGAGCCCCGCGAGCGCCTGGAAGTTCAGGTCGTGGCCCGCGCGGCGGGCCCGGGGTCCGTCGCCGTAGCCGGCGATCGAGCAGTACACGAGACGCTTGTTGCGCCGGCGCAGCACGGGCTCGCTCACGCCGAGCTTTTCCATCATGCCGGGGCGGAAGCCCTCGACGACGACGTCCGCCTTCTCCAGCAGGCGGCGGAGCGCGGCGAGGCCCTCGGGCTTGCGGAAGTCGAGGCAGACCGACTCCTTGTTGCGGTTGAGCATCCAGTAGGCGGAGCCTTGGCCTTTGATCCTCGGCTCGGCCTCGCGCGACCAGTCCGAGAAATGCGGCAGCTCGACGCGGACGACCCGGCAGCCGAGATCGGCGAGGATCATCGTGCAGAACGGCCCGGGCAGGAGCTTCGAGAAGTCGACGACTAAGACGTCTCTCACGAGGAGCACACCACGAGCCCGCGCAGGCGCTTGGGCGTGAGCTCGGTCAACGACGAGACCTCGAGGTCGGCGGCCGAGAACTCCTGCTCGGCGTTGAAGCCGTTGCGGAGGCCGACGCAGGCCATCCCCGCCGCCTTCGCCGCGGCGATCCCGTTGCGGGAGTCCTCGATCGCCACGCACTCGCCCGGGTCGAGGGAAAGGGCCTTGCAGGCGGCGAGGTAGACGGCCGGGTGGGGCTTGCCCACCCCGCCGACGTCGTCGGCGTCCGCGACCGCGTCGAAGCGGAGGGCGAAGCGCGCGAGGACGAGATTGACCCATTCGTCCGGGGACGAGGAGGCGAGGCCGACGCTCAGCCGGTCCCCGCGCAGCGCGTCGAGAAGGTCCGCGAAGCCGGGCATCAGGGCCGTGCGGCGCTCGTAGATATCGCGCGCCATGTCGCGATAGAGGCGGATGAACTCGGCGAGGTCCATCCGGAGCCCGTAGTCGCGGACGAGGGCCTCGTGGAAGCCCTCCATGCTGAGCCCCACGAGCTTCGTCGCGTCGAGCGGCTGCCGGATGTGCTCGGTGAGATAGTCGCGCTCGGCGCGGCGCCAATGGCGCTCGCTGTCGATCACGACGCCGTCCATGTCGAAGACGACGGCCCGGATCACCTCCGTTGCGGCGCGGGCGGGAGGATCTCCACGTCCATCACGGGATGGATCTCCCAGAGGGTCTTTCGCTCCGCGCCCATGTCGGGGTCGGCGATGTCGAACTCCTCCTCGGAGCGGTGAAAGCTGTCGTAGTAGGTCCAGCCCTTGAAGCGCACGCGGTCGCCGTCGTTCGGGATGGGCATGTTCCGCCCGAACACGAGGCGCCACTCCGGCGTGACCTCGTTGTGCAGGGTGCCGAGGTCGAACGTCGTGTCGCCGTCGACCTGCAGCTTGCGGCGCGTCACGACGCCCTCGATCTCGACGCCGATCTGGACGTGGTGGCGGCCGGCGACGACGGCCGCCGCCGTCGTGGCGACGTGCTTCTTGGGGCGCCGGAGCCGGTGCTTGGCGATGAAGATCTTGATCGGGCCCTGCCTCTTGAAGTCGGCGACCGACAGGTCCTCCTTCAGCCAGCCCTCCGTCTGCACCGGCACGTCGAGGTTGTCGTCGAGGCGCTTGAGCAGCGCCGCCGAGTCCTTCGACTGCTCGGCGGCCTCGCGGAGCTCGTCCGTTACCGCCCGCATGAAGCTGCGCACGAAGTAGTCGATGTGCTCGCGCTGGTCCATCGTCGAGTAGAGCTGCTCGAGCTTGGCCAAGACCGGGTCGAGCCTCGGGTCGAGGTTGCCGCGCGCCCGGAGCCCGGCGATCCGCGACCTGAGCGCCGCGGCCGAGTTCGTGGCGTTGGTCTTCGGGCCGAGGAGCTCTCGGTCGAGCTCCTCCGCCACGTAGCGCACGTCCTTCTTCAGGCGCTCGAGGTCTTGCCGCTGCGACACGCGGCGGGCGGCGTGTCCGGCGGCCTGCCCGGCCTGGGGCTGGGCCTGCTCGAGGCTGGGCGCGGCCGGGTCCTGCGCGAAGGCGACGACGACGATCAGGGCGAGGGTTTTCATGGTCTTAGTAGATGTTCGAGCTTCGGGTCTGGCCGGTGTAGTCGAGGAACACCGTCTTCGACTCGGAGAAGAAGCGGACGCCTTCCTTCGCCATCTCCCGGTCTCCGACCCCGGAGCCCTTCGCGCCGCCGAAGGGGACCGCGGGCTCGCCGCCGATCGTCGGGGAGTTCACGTGGACCATCCCCGCCTCCATCGCCTCGACGAAGCGCATCGACACCGTCAGCTCCTGCGTGTAGATCGCGCTGGTGAGGCCGAAGGGGCAGTCGTTGGCGAGCTTCATCATCTCGTCGAACGTCTTGAAGCGCGCGACCGCGAGCACGGGACCGAAGACCTCCTCCTGCCAGATGCGCATGGACGGCTTCACTTGGTCGAAGATCGTCGGCTCGACGAAGAAGCCGTGCTTGAGGTCGCCGGACTCCAGCCGCCGCCCGCCGAGGACGAGGCGAGCCCCCTCCTTCTTCGCGATCTCGATGTACTCGAGGTCGGTGTCGAACTGGCCCTGATCCACGGCCGGACCCATGGTGGACTTCGGGTCGAGGCCGGGGCCCACGCGGATCTTCTTCGTCTCGGCGACGAGCATGTCCATGAACTTGTCGTAGACGCGGTCGTGGATCAGCAGGCGGCTCGTCGCGGTGCAACGCTGGCCGGTCGACCCGAACGCGCCGCGCAGGACTCCGCCCAAGGCGAGGCCCAGGTCGGCATCCTCCCAGATCGCGCAGGGGTTCTTGCCGCCCATCTCGCAGGTCGCCTTGATGCCGCGGCGGCCGGCGATCGTGTGCACGCCCTTGCCGATCGAGTTGGAGCCGGTGAACGAGACCGCGCGGATCCTGGGGTCCTCGACCAGCAGGTTGCCGACGCTCGAGCCGGAGCCGAGCACGAGGTTGAGCACGCCGGGCGGCACTCCGGCCTCCTCCCAGATGCGGCAGATCTCGACGGAGAACGCCGGCACGTTCGAGGCCGGCTTAAATACCACGGCGTTGCCCGCGACGAGGGCCGGCGCGATCTTCCAGCACGGGATGGCCCACGGGAAGTTCCACGGCGTGATCACGCTCACGACGCCCAGCGGCTGGCGCACCGTGTAGAGAAGGTTGCGGGGCAGATCCGACGGGGCGGTCTCGCCCATGAACCGGTAGCCCTCGCCGGAGTTCCACTCGAGGAGGTTGATGCCCTTCTCGAGCTCGCCGACCGCCTCGGGCAGGATCTTCCCCTGCTCGCGCGTCATGAGGCGGGCGAGCTCGGGGAGCCGCCGTCGGGCGATCTCGACCGCGCGGGCGATGACGCGGCCGCGCTGCGGCGCCGGCGTGTCGCGCCAGCCCGGGGCGGAGGCGGCCGCGGCGTCGATCGCCTTGACCGCGTCGGCCTGATTCGCGCTCTTGAACGTCGCGACCACCTCTCGCGTGTCGGCGGGGTTGGTCGAGACCAGCTCGCGGTCTCCGGAGCCGTCCACCCAACGGCCGCCGATGAACTGCTGCAGTTTCGGGGCGGCACCCGGGCCGGAACGGCCCGGAGAGCCCTTTAGGGCGGGGCTCTTGGTCTTGGTCTTGGTCAGGGTCGGCATGGCATTCTCCCGGTCATTCCAGCGTCCGGCCGGTCATCTTCCGGTCGGCCGCGCGGAGCATGAGCTGAGCGCGCAGGAGCGAGGCCTCGCGCTTGAGCTGGTCGTACAAAGTGGAGCTGCCGAGGGCGTCGAGCTCGCCGACGACGTCGTCGAGGGACCTGGCCAAGGCCTCGGACCGGGAGGGCAGGCCCCTCAGGCCATAGCGCGAGGCGGCCGCCGCGGCTTCCTGCTGCGCCTTGCGAAGGTCGGAGGCGCGGTTGGCCGGCCGGTAGGCCAGCCGGCGGAGGCGGTCGCGGGTCGGGTCGTCGAGCAGCCCGAAGTCGTGGCGCTTGGCCGTCCACCGGTGGACCTTCATCGCGAGCCCGCGGGCCCCCGGCGACTGCGCGGTCGCCTCCTGCAGCAGCCGGTCGGCGAAGAGGCAGGTCTTCGAGAGCTCGTCGTCGGCCGCGGCGGCGGCGGTCTCGAGGTTGCGGCTCTGGGCCTTCTCGAACTCGCCGCTCATCTCCTCGCCGAGCTCGGTGCTGAGATCGAGGCCCTTCGACTTCGCCGCGCGCTCCTCGTCGGGAGGCGCGGGCGTCTTGACGCCGCGCTCGCGGGCTTGCACGGCCGCGGCGGCGAGCAAGAGCGCGAGCACGGTCCTCATCAGCGCACCTGCCTGCCCGTAATCTGGCGGTCCGCCATCTGCAGGATCAACGTGGCGCGGAGCAGATCCGCCTCTCGCTGCAGGTCGCGGGCGTCGGCGTCGATGGCCCGGGAGCGGGCCTCGAGGGTCTCGCGGGCGGGACCGAGGACGTCTTGGGGGCGCTTCGCGGCGGCCAGCGCCTTGGCCGCCGCCTCGGCCTGCGCGAGCGCTCCCTTGAGCTCGGCGATGGAGCCCGCGAGGGCGGTCAGCGCGTCGGCGGCGGCCGGCCAGGGGGCGTGCACCCCGAGCCGCTTGCCGGCGGCGGCGGCGTCGTGCTGCGCTCGCTTGAGGTCTCCGGCCCGGTTCTGCGGGCTGTAGCCGGAGCGCAGTGCCAGCAGATTCACCCGGTCCTCCTCCGCCACGGCGATCGGAACGGAGGCGGCCTTCACCTCGAAATCCTGGCTCTTGGCCGACAGCAACTGTCCCGAAAACAGCAGGGCCTCGTGGTGGGCCTCCATGGCATGGACCGGATCGCCGTCTTCGTCGCCGAGTTGGCGCCGCAGCACCTCGGGATCGCGCAGCAGGCCCTCGAGCTCGGTCCGGGCGGCGTCGACGTCCGTCAGCCCCGCGGCCAGGAGCGCGCGGATGAGCCTAACGCCTTTCGCGGTCTCGACGTGGGAGGCCGCGGCGGCGTTCTCGAGGTTCGTGGTCTCCGCCTTCTCGAGCTCCCGCCGGAGCTCGACGTCGTTGGTGAGATCGGGATCGTCGGCGATGGCGGGCGCGGCGAGGAGGGCGGCCAGGAAGAGGGCGGTCATGCGCCTCCGAGCTCCGGGTGGGCCTCGTACAGGTTGTCGAGGCGGTAGCGGGCGCGCAGCAGGTCGAGCTCCACGTCGAGCGCGGCCGCGTCGTCGGCCAGGCCCTTCGCCTCCGAGCCGCCCTTCGACGACAGCGCCTTGGCGGCGGCCTTCGCCTCGCCCGCGATCGCGCGGCCGGCCGCGAGGACGCGCTCCTGCTCCGCATTGAGGGCGGGCAGCGCGTCCTTCCCCCACCGCTCGAGGGCGCGGCGCACGTCGCCCCACCGCCCCCGGCTCGCGGCGGCGTCGTAGCCGGCGCGCAGCTCGGCGATCTCGGCGAGGAGGTCGGGGGTCGGGGCCTCGGCGGGCCGGGCGGCCGCGGCCTTCGACGGACGCGGGGCCTTCGGATCGACGCCGGGCCGCCGGCTCTCGAGCACGTCGGAAGCCTCGCGGAACGCGGCCAGCCGGGCGCTGAGGTTGTCGAAGCCGGCCTGGGCCTTCGCCTTCAGGCCCTCGGATTTCGATCGCGCGAAAGCGAGCTGGAGCCGCTTGAGCCTGGCCTGCGCCGAGGTCATCAGGAGGTTCGCGTCGACGATGGAGCCCTTCACGGCGCGGTACGCTCGGTCCACCTCGCCTTGCGGCGGGAGGGCGAGCTTGGCGGCGAGGAGGAGCTCAACCATGGCGTTGAGGCAACACGCAGCGCTTGAGCTTCGCCTCGAGGGCCGGGCGGTCGACCTTGGTCCCGATGAAGACGATGTCGTTGGCGGGCCGCTCCAGCGCCTCCCGCAGGGGCTCCTCGGCGTAGGAGCCGCTGAGGTACTGGATCCGGTGGCTGCCGCCCGGGAACCGCACGCGCCCTTTGGCGCGGTAGATGCCGCCCGGGAGGCCCTCCAGAAACGCTCGGAGGCCGGCCGGGTCGAGCGTGCCGTCGAGCCCGACGCGCTGCGTCTGGAAGCCGGAGGGCCTGTCGGAGGGCTCCCCTTCGAGGATGCCGCGCAGGTCGACGCGCGCGTGGCGCGCGCGGACGACGAGGGCGCGAGGCTGGATCTTGCGGACCTCCTTCTCGGCTCCGGCGAGCTGGGCCTTGGTGGCGACGTCGGCCTTGTTTAAGACGACGACGTCGGACGCCCGCAGCTGCATCACGTAGTAGTACGCGAGCGTCTGAAATAGGCTGAAGAAGCCCGCGGCGTCGACGACCACGATCGTCGGCTCGATCGTGATGAGCTTTCGCAGCGACGGGGCATCGGCCAGCGTCTTGAGGATCCGCGAGGGCTCCGCGATCCCGGTGGACTCGATGAGGATGCGGTCGGGCGCCTTGCGCGCCAGCGCCTTGAGCGAGAGGACGAGCTCGTTGGGGCTCTGGCAGCATAGGCAGCCCTGCGCGAACTCCACGACGCGGCCGCCGGGGTCCTTGTCGAGAGCGACCTCGCCCAGCTCGTTGAGGAGCACCCCGATCTTCTCCGAGCCGGAGTGGCGGAGGAAATGGCGCACCAGCGTCGTCTTCCCCGAGCCGAGGAAGCCCGCGACGAGGTTGATCTTGATCGGCTTCGACTGCTTGAACTGCATCGCCGCTCCTAGTTCATCCGCGGGGCGCGCCGCAAGAAGCGCCCGTGAGAGAGCTTGCCTACGAACTTGCCGCCCTTCACCATCTGCTCGCCCCGTACGAACACGTCCCGGATCGCGCAGTGGACGGTGCGGCCCTCGTAGGGGTTGTAGTCGACGTTCATGTGCAGCGACTTCGCCGACAGCCTCGTCTTCTTCTTCGGATCCAGGAGCAAGAGGTCCGCGTCGGCGCCCGGCATGATGGCGCCCTTGCGGGGGTAGAGGCCGAAGAGCTTCGCCGGGGTCGTCGACGTGATGTCCACGAAGCGCTGCGGGGTGAGCCGGCCGGCGACGACGCCCTCCCAGAGCAGCATCATGCGCGTCTCGATGCCGGGGGCTCCGTTGGGGATCTTCGAGAAGTCCTTCTTGCCGAGCTCCTTGCCGATCCTGCCGGCATGGGCCTTCATGCAGAAGGAGCAGTGGTCGGTCGAGACGACCTGAAGCGAGTTCTGCGAAAGGCCCTTCCAGAGGCGCTCCTCGTTCCCCTTCGGGCGCAGGGGCGGCGACATGACGAACTTCGCGCCCTCGAAGCCCGGCCGCTCGTAGTCCTCGTAGGACAGGTAGAGATACTGCGGGCAGGTCTCGGCGGAAATCGGGAGCCCGCGCTCGCGGGCCCGGCGCACCTCGTCCATGGCGTCGCCGGCGGAGAGATGCACGATGTAGAGCGGGACGCCCGCCATCTCGGCCAGGGCGATCGCGCGCCGCGTGGCCTCGGCCTCGGCGCTCATCGGGCGGGTCAGGGCGTGGTACTTGGGCTCGACCTTGCCCTCGGCCAGGGCCTTCTTCACCAGGACGTCGATGACCCCG
>JACQPK010000431.1 GCA_016207565.1 Elusimicrobiota bacterium | reverse complement strand
TGCG
Source organism: Elusimicrobiota bacterium (assembly GCA_016207565.1). Lineage (GTDB taxonomy): Bacteria > Elusimicrobiota > Elusimicrobia > UBA1565 > JACRDR01 > JACRDR01. The sequence goes on along the minus strand of JACQPK010000431.1, from coordinate 21,807 downwards.
CAGCCGCATCGCCGGCCGAGTATAGCATGTGTCCGCGGCCGGCGAAACTTCCACGGACGGCGCCGGCGGCTCCCTTGGGCGCCGACGCCGGATGCTAAAAACGCCAGCCGACGCTCAGCCGCAGGGATTCTCCCAATACGGACTGGGGCTGGAAGGCCACGTCGAGGGAGAGCGGCCCGGTGCGCAGGCCGGCTCCCGCGCTCAGCCCCGTCAGCACGCCCAGGGCCATGGAGGAACGGCTGTTGTAGCCGACGCGGAGCGCGACCCCCAATGAGGGGCCCAGGCGTCGCGACGCTTCCAGGCCGAGCTTGCCGTAGACGCCGCCCGCGTAAGGCATGTCGGCCTCGAAGGCGGTGAGCAACCGCCAGTCCTCGAGACGGGCGTCGTAGGCCGCCGCCGCCGCGGCCTCCGCGGGGAGAGGCTCCGACTCCGAGATGAAACGCAGCCTGCCGCCGAGGTGGCGCACGGCTCCCGCGAGGATGATGTTGTGGGAGCCGGTGGGGCGGAGTATCACGCCCAGGTCTGCGGCGAAGGTGGAGGCCGAGCGCGTGCCCAGGTCCTCCCGGACCATTTTCGCCGTCGCGCCGAACGCGACCCGCCCCGTCCACGGCTCGTCATCCCCCACGACCGGAGCGGAGAAGTTGGCGGGCCTCCACGCGGCGCTGAGGAGGTTGGCATGTCCGCCCGCGGAATCGTCGGACAGGAACTCGCGGGCGTAAGAGACGGCGATGGCCTCCGAATGCGGCGCGAACTGGCCGAGATCGCGATTGGTGGCGTCGACCCGGTCCAGCTTCTCCTGGGAGAATCGCGTCAACGCCGCGGCGGTGACGCCGCCCAAGAACGCCGTCGGCGCGGCGACCGCGATGAAGTCGTTATGGAGGCCGCCGGGAAGCTCCGCGCGCGTGTAGCCGAGCGCGAGCCGGGGCGTGTGCGCCACCCCGGCCGGGTTCCAGTACGCGGCCTCCGGCCCCTCGGCGACGGCCGTGAAGGCCTCCCCCATGCCCAGCGCCCGCCCGCCGGCCCCCAAGCGCAGGAATTCCGCCGCCGCGGCGCCGGTGCGGCTGGTCAGCGCGGCGGCCGGCGCCGCCAAGAAGAACAGGCCCGCGACGAGGTCGACTCTCCAGTGGAATTTCATCGTATCTCCTAGGCGGCCTAGATCCGCCACGCGACGCTCAGACGCACGGTTTCTCCCGAGACGGTCTTGGGCTCAAACTCCGCGTCGATCGAAAAGGGCCCGCCGCGCACGCCGACTCCCGAGCTCAGTCCCGCCAGCGTGCCCGCGCCGGCGGCCCGACGGCCCTGGTAACCGAAGCGGATCGAGACCCCCGCCGCGCCGGCCAGGCGGCGCGAGGCTTCCACGGCGAGAGTGCCGTAGACGCCGCCCGCGCAAGGCACGGCGGCCTCGAGACGGGTGCGCAGCCGCCAGGTCGCGAGCCGGGCGTCGTAGGACGCCCCCGCGGCGGCTTCCGTGGAAACCGGGCCCGATTGCGAGAGGAAGCCCAGCACGCCGTCGAGGTGGCGCAGCGCTCCTGAAAGGACGAGATCGCGGGAGTCGAAGGGATGGAGCATGCCGCCGAGCTCCTTGCCGGCCGATTTCGCCGTCGCGACGAGCCTGTCGGCGGGATACGCCGCCGGCGCGGCGACGGCGATGAACCCATGGTGGAAGCCCCCGGGGAGCCCGGCGCGCGCGGCGCCGAGCTCGAGCTTCCCCTCGGCCGACGCGGCGGCCGGCGAAGCCAGGGTGAGAAGACCGGCGAGCAGGGCGGTCTTCATCGGATGATGACCACCCGGCGGACTTTCGTGAGGCCGCCCGCTTCGACGAGCGCCAGGTAGGTCCCGGAGGCCGCCTTGCCGCCGAAGCGCGTGTTGCCGTCCCAGTTGAGCACGCCTCCCGCGGACGCTCGCTCTTCCCATAGGAGCTCCCCGGTGATCGTGAGCAGGCGCACCTTCGCCGCCGCCGGCAGGTTCGAGAAGGTGAGCTTCGGCGCTCCCTGCGCGCTCCCCGCGTCGCCGATCTCCCAGGGCTGCGGGAAGACCTGGACCGCCGCCAGATCCGCGGCCGGGGTCACGAAGAACGGCGCGAACAGCGACAGGTGCGGCGTAACCGCGGTGATGGTCATGGTCCGGGGGTCCACCTTCGTCGGCAGCAGCGACCATTGATCGGAGCCCTCGGAGAAGGAAGCCATCTGCATCGTCTGGGGGTCTCGGCCCCCCAGGGACGCCGGATCGTAGGTCATCGTGATCGTCAGAAGCCCCTTCGGCTGCAGGCCCTCGGCCGTGATCGCCACGCCGACGGACGAGCCCAGCGGCGTCAAGCGTCCTTGATTCGTCCACGGCGGAGGGAGCTGCAACCGGACGTCGGTGACGACGCTGAGATGGGTCTCGGACGGGAAGCTCTCGGCGGGGACCTGGAGGCGCACGTCCTTGATATGCTGCGTGTCGCTCGGGAAGACGGAAGAGACCGTCGTCTCGGCGCCGGCCGTCAGTTGGTTGGCCGTGGGGGTGCGTGCCGTCGTGACCGAAAGGTCCGGAGCGTAGGTGGCGACGCCGTCGGGATTGAGCGCGGCGATGCGCAGGTGATACTCCGTATCCACCTCGAGTCTATGGACCGTCAGCCTGGCGCGAGTCGTCAGCCCCGCGGCGCCCGGCTTGGCCGCGGAACGGGAAAGGGCCCCGGGAGCGAAGTCCGCGCTCTTGGAGGCCTCGACGCGGTAACTCTGGGCGCCCGAAGCCGGCGGCGTCCATTGGACGGTGACGCTGTTGTGGGTGAACCAGAGCATCGACGCCGCGGCGGGCGCGCCGGCCAGCGTGGCCTTCGCCGGCAGGACCGTCGGGGCCGATTCCACGCCGCGGAGGTTCCGCGCCTTGACGCGGAAATAGTAGCGGGTGCTCGGGTTGAGCCCGGTGAAGGCGGCCGAGCGGGCGGTGATCCAGCCGGAGTCTCCCAGCCCCTCGGTGAAGCCCGAGTTCGTGGCGCGCTCCGCGTAGTACTCGGTTCCGGGAGGGTTGCCGTCGGCTGGGTCCCAGTTCACGGTGACGGCGGAGGCCGACACGTCGCTCGCGGGGGCGCTCAGCGGCGGCGCGGGCGGCTTGTTGCCCGCCACGATCTCCTTGAAGAGCTCGTAGGCGCTCGGCCCGGCCGCCGCCGGCTTCACCTTATGGTCCTGGTCGAGCAGGCCGAACGTGTCGGTCGTGCTGAAGTCGCGCAGCGAAAACCAGAACCAAGCCGGGACGGCCTCCAGCTCCGCTCTCATTTGGGACAGGAATCGCACTCTCAGGCTGTCGTCGCTCTCGCCGAGCTCGTTGAACCAGATGGGTTTCTCCGAGTCGTCGTAAGACTTCATGCCCTGGCGGATCCGGTCGGCGGTGTCCCTGAAACTCGCGCTCCCGTACGGGTGATAGGCCAGCACGTCGAAGCAGTCCTTGGCGCCGAGCTCGTATAACTCCTGCCAGAACTCGGACGGCTTCATCCCATCCGGGGACAGGCCTCCCAACACCACCACCGCGTCCTTGTCGGCCTCGCGGATGCCCCGGTTGGCCGCCGCGAGGAAGTCAAGGTAGATGGCCGGATCGACGGCGTCGTTCTGCCGGAAGAAGCCGATTCCCGGCAAGTTCGGCTCGTTGAAGACCTCGTAGTAGCGGACCTTCCAGCGCAAGTGCGCGGCGAGCGCGCGCGCGAAGTGGTACATCGCCGTGATCCTGCCTTGGCGGTCCTTGGCCCACACCCAGCCGGGCACGTAGGTGAATTGCAGGAGCAGCTTGATGTTCTTCCCCTTCAACCCGGCCACGAGGCGGTCGAGCTCCCCCCAGGTGTAGATCCCTTCGCTGGGCTCCATGGAGCTCCATGACAGGTCCGTGCGCACCCACTCGACGCCGAGCAACCCGAGTTTGTCGGCATCCTCCAGGCTGAGGCCCGCCGGCTGGCCTATGCCCAGGACGTTCGTGTCGATCGGTCCGTTGGTGCGTTTGCATCCCCAGCCGACCCTCAGCTCCAGGTTGGCCGAGCCGGTGGCGGGGCCTTTGTGGGCGCGCAGCCTGACGATGCTCGTCCCGGCCGAGAGCGGCGTGCCGGTGATGAGGCCGCTGCGCGCGTCGATGCTCAGCCCCAGGGGCAGGTCCAGGGCCTCGAAGCGAGTGGGGTTGTTGCTGGCTTTGATCTGGAGCCTGAACTCGGCTCCGACGGTCGCCGCGACGCTCGGCTCGTTTGATATCTCCGGCGTCGGCGGGTAGTCGACCGTCAGGGTGACGGGGACGGTCAAGGGCGAGTTGGTGGCATCATCGGCGGTCACCGTGATCGCGCCGGAATAGCTCCCGACCGCCAGGCCGGCCGAGTTGACGGAAACGCGGAGGTTCCCCTGACTTTGGGGCGTGACGGTCAGCAGGCTCCCGCCGGCGCTCTCCGCACCCCATTTCGGAGGCACCGCGCCCGCCAGGGAGACCTTCAGGGTCTGGGCGGGCGGATCGTCACCGAAGACGACGTAGAAGCTCAGAGAGGCCGGGCTTGCGACGAGCTCCTTCCTGTTGACGGTGACGGTCACGGAGGCCATCGCGGCGGTGTTCCTGCACCACAGCGTGTACTTGCCGGGCCCGACCAACGCGGAGACCGAATCTACCTCTAGCCACCATTCTCCCTTGCCGGCATCGTAGGACCATCGGTTGGCGCCGGCCATACCCATCCAGTTCGCGGGCACCTCGCACTTCTTCGTATCCAAGGCCTCGGCGCAGAATGCGCCGCCCGTGGGGCCCAGCCCGGTGACCTTGACGTGAGCGGGGCCGGCGGCCGGGATTTCGCTCACGGAGGGGCCGTCGCGGCGCGCATGGACCGTGATCACGGGGCTCGGCACGATCTGCCCCCCCCCGTTCTCCACCTTGACGTTGACCGGAGCGCTTTCGAGCACGCTTTCGACCGCCGTGCCCACCCCGTAGTTCGCCTTGGCGGTCAGCGCATAGTTGCCGTCGACGAGAGCCGGCGGGTTCGCCGCCGTGTTCCAGGTGAGACTGTAGGGGCTAGTGTCGTCCCTGCCGATGGGATGGATGGAAACGACGACCCCGTCCACGATGCGTTTCGCGAAGAACTCGACGCGGCTGACGCCGGACCCGCTGACATTCGCCGAGACGGTCACCGGGCCCGACAACGTGGCCAGGGCGGAAGGGGCGCCGATAGAGACCGATCGGACCGTGTTCGCCAAGGTCTTGGCGCTCACCGGGCCCGCGAAGGCCGTCTGTACCCCAACGGGTTTCGCGCAATTCTTGGCCCGCACGCGGAAGTAGTAGAGCGTGTCCGCCGCCAGATTGGTGAAGTCGAATCTGGCGGCGGGGGTCCAGTCTGACTCGACTAGCCCCGACGAGAAGTCGTCGTTCAAGGCGCGCTGGGCTTGATACATGGTGCCCGGCCACGGATTGCCGTTGTCATTCCACTTGAAGGTGATCTTCCCCGTATCGATATCGGCGGGCAGGACAGTCAGGGCGATCGGGACTTTCGCCGAGGTCGTGGCGCTCACCGGGATCGTGAAGGGCGTCTGCACCTCAACGGGATTCGCGGAATTCTTGGCCCGCACGCGGAAGTAGTAGGACGTGTTCGCCGCCAGGCTGGTGAAGTCGAAGCTGATGGCGGTGATCCAGTTTGACTCGACTAGCCCCGACGAGAAGTCGTCGTTTAAGGCGAGCTGGGCTTGATACATGGTGCCCGGCGGATTGCCGTTGCGAGCCCACTTGAAGGTGATCTTCCCCGTATTGATGTCGGCGGGAAGGACGGTCAGCGCGGCCGGGACCTCCGCCAAGGTCGTGAATGGCAAGGGACCGGCCCGGGTGCCTTCTCTAGTCGCATTCTTCGACCTCACCCGATAGCGGTAGGCGGTATTAGGGATGAGAGGGAGAGGGTCGTAGCCGATCACCCGCGAATGATCCGTGACCGGGGTTTGGTCCAGGCCCCCTCCTTTGCTGTATTCGCCCGGAACGGCGGACTCCAGGTCGTACTCCACTTGAGAGTTCGCGAGGTCAATTGTTTTCCAGGATATGACCGCGCTGCTGGGGAAAACCGCAGCGACGGAGACATTGGTGATCGCGAGCGGGGCCGGCGTGATCGTGAAGTGAGCAACCGCCCAATTGAGGCCGAGCTCACCCCTCCAAAATGTCTTGTACTCCCCGGGTGGATAGGCCGCTCCCAACACTATCGCGCTCCGCCATACGCCGTCTGCACCATAATTCCAGCCCGTCGGCGGCGCATCCCCTTTCGTGAGAATCGGGTTGCCAAAGATATCGAAGCACGTCCCGTCGTTGAACCCGGCGCGCTCCATGCAAGACAGGGCGTTTGGACCGAGGCCCGTGACCTTGCCATAGAGAATACTCCCTGGCGCGATCTCCTCGATGCGGGTGCCGTTTTCCACGGCAGACAAGGTCATTACCGCCATCGCATGCGTCGTGGCGCTCACCGGGCTCATGAAGGCCGTCTGCACAACGGGATTCGCGGAATTCTGGGCCCGCACGCGGAAGTAGTAGCGCGTGTTCGCCGCCAGCCCGGTGAAGTCGAAGCTGGTAGCCGCGGTCCAGGCCGAGACGCGTTTCCCTGCCCCCAGGATCCCCGTGAAGGTGTCGCTCGTGTCGCACTCGGCCTGATACTGGGTGCCCTCCGGATTGCCGTTACGCCCCCAACTGAATCTGATCTTATCCGTCCCGATTGCGGTGGCCCCAAGGCCGGTCGGGACTTTCGCCAAGGTCGTGAAGGAACCACCAACCGGGTCGGCCTGGTTGTTGAACGCATCTCTCGACCTCACCTTATATTCGTACTTGGTATTAGGGATGAGGCCGCTGAGAACCTTGGAACCCTCCAGGAGTTGGGCCGCGGTTCCGTATGGGTCAAACGAGCCCAGATTGCCAAACGGGCCGTAGATCACTTGGGACTCCGCCGGTTCGTCGGTCGTCCAGGAGATCTTGGCGGTGTCGGGGCCGATCTCCGAGACGGAGTGAGTGATCACCGGCGGCTTCGTGTTGGTGATCTTCACGCTTGCGGAGACGTTGGTTGCGGAATTCCGCAACCGCCACCGCTGGGTCAAGGTCCCTGTGAAAGGTTGGTGATCTTGTCCCCTGGTCAGGGAGCGCCAGGTGCTGTCGCGCTCCGTATAGTCCCAACCATTGGAGCTCCCACCCGAAGGCGATGCAGACATTTGCGTCCAGGGATTGCCGGCCTGCCCGCAGGCAGGCCCTCCCGTTCTCTCCACGCAAGAATCGGCGTTGTCGTTGCTGAGGCCCGTGACCCTGAGGTAACCATCCGCCCTGGTATCAAGCGCGCCGACAGCGTCGCCATCAAATCTGTCGGAAATCGTCACCGTGATGGGCGGACTCGCTGACAAGGCCGCCGTGCGGAACTGTTCCCGAGCCGCAGGCGGCGCAGGCGGCGCAGGCGGCGTAGGCCAGGTGGCCAGGTTGCCGAATACGCCGGCCATATCGTTCGACCTGACTTCATACTGGTAGTCGGTGTCGGCGACCAAGTCGGTGTTCTGGCCGGCGGCCAAGCCGATGACCACGGCATGATTCGTGACCTTGTCCGTGGTCGCGTAGGTGAAGCCTTTGAATGACCCGTCGGAGTTGTACAACAGGACTTGAGAGGTCGCGGGCTCATCGGTGATCCAGGAGATCTTGGCGGTGTTGGGGCCGAACTCCGCGACGCGGACTTGAGTGATCACGGGCGGCTTCGTATTGGTGATCGTGACCCATGCGGAGGCTTCTTCGTTGCGGTTATCCATATTTCGCCACCACTGCCGTAGGCGCCCCGCTGAAAGCCCCTCGTAAGAACTTGGTACGGCATCCCATCGCCATATGCCGTCGATTTTGGTCCAACCACTGCCGGTCGACATCTCCGTCCAAATGGCGCCGTCGTGACAGCGATTGCTCCCGTTGACTTCAATGCAAGATTCCGCTCTGTCGGGACTGCCCGTAACCCTAACGTAAACATGTTCATTGATATCAACCTCTTGCCCGTTTATAGAGGAGCCACCAGGGGAGAAAGAAACCGTTACCACGATGGGGTCGCCCACCCTCAGAGTTCCGATCAGGACGCCCATGAAAGGGGAACCCGCACGGGGGCGCACGGGATAGAGTTGCAGGGTCCCGCCGTCATCGTTGTAGAGGCCGACATCGATTCCCCACGTTCCGTTGGGCACTCCCGCAGCCGGCACTCTTATCGTGCGCTTCATGCCGGGTTTCAAGTTCCACTCCCAACTGGTTGTAGGGGGGTCGGGCGTGAAATCGGCCCCGAATTTTATTTCGCCGGTGATCAGGTCGACGAAGTGCACGAAGACCCGCTGCGGGGTTTGCGTCACATAGCCATCAAATTTGATGGGCAACTCGAATGTGTCACCCTGCCGGGCCGAGGGCATCTCCAGAGGTAGAAGCGGGGATATCATCGGTTCCGCGAAGCCCTTGGCGGCGGCCGAACAGAGGAATGCGAAGGAAACGGCGGCAAGGCGGCCGAGGCACGCGGCCGACTTCTTTACGCTCGGGAAGTCCTTGTGAATTCTCATACCGGCAGTATGCTTCGCGGGTCTTGGGCTCGTGTTGGAAGCGGGTTGGATTTCGGTTGAACGGCTCGGCGGACGAGCACGCCCCTGCGGATCGTCTTGGAGCCGCCCGCTTCGATGGCCGCCAGGTAGGTCCAGGAGGGGGCCTTGCCGCCGAAGCGAGCGTGGCCGTCCCAGTGAGCACGCCGGCCTGGGAAGCCCGGCCCCCCAAAGCAGCTTCCCAAACGGCGCGGCGCAGGGCAGAAGGCCCGCCGGGAGCACGGCGAGGGAGTTCCCCCACGCGAAGCCCCGGCCGTAGCGTGGGGTCAGCTACCCTGGAAGCGCCGTTCGACCTGCGGCACCGAGATGTCGCCAGTGGCCGCGATCATGCTCGGCGCGCGGCTGAAAGTCCTCATCGGATTATCACGCCCCTACGGATCGTCTTGGAGCCGCGGAAATCCCGGAGCTTTTCGTCGCGTCGGCTGGACCCGAATAGGACGGCGCTCGAGCCTATAGCAGGTTGGCGAATTGTTCCACGGTGAGACCGGCATCCTTGATGATTCGCCGCACGGTTCCAGCCTTGAGATCACCCGGATGGGAGGGGACCGTCACGGGGTTGGGATGTCCGGGCTTGTAAAGAATAGCGTGACCGCCGGTGTGGTGGTCCAGGACAAAGCCTGCCTTGCGAAGGGCGGAGATCACCTCGCGGAAGCGGCAGACGGGCAGTCTGGCCAATTCAGACCTGGAGGGCTATGGTCTTGGCCTCTTTTGCTTTGGCGAGGAAAAGCGATCGCTTATTGGCGACATGAAGGTAGCCGCGAAGGGCGTCCAAGAGATTATCCCGAGCCTCCTGGACGGTCTCCCCTTCAGAGATACAGCCAGGCAAGGCGGGGATGTAGGCCGTATAACCGCCCTCGGGCTGGGGCTCCAGGACGGCGTTCAGCTTCATGCCCCCAGTGTAACAGCGGTGGTGGACAAAAGCAAGGAACCAGATCTCGGCGCGAAGGTCCTTCTCGTGGGCCTCGGCCGCGGCGTCGGAATGCGCTCAAGCGTCTCGAGACGCTTGCTCATGCTCGGCGCGCGGCTGAAAGTTCTCAGCGGACGAGCACGACCCTGCGGATCGTCTTGGAGCCGCCCGCGTCGATGGCCGCCAGGTAGGTCCCGGAGGCGGCCTTGCCGCCGAAGCGCGTGTGGCCGTCCCAGTGGAGCACGCCGGCTTGGGAGGCGAGCTCTTCCCATAGCAGCTCCCCCAGGATCGTGAACACGCGCACCCAGGCCCCGGCCGGCAGATTAGAGAAGGTGAGCTTCGGGGCCCCGTACGCGCTCGCCGCGTCGCCGATCTCCCAGGGCTGCGGGAAGACTTGCGCCGCCGCCAGATCCGCGGCCGGGGTCACGAAGAACGGCGCGAACAGCGACAGGTGCGGCGTAACCGCCGTGATGGTCATGGTCCGGGGGTCCACCCGGGTCGGCAGCAGCGACCATTGATCGGAGCCCTCGGAATAGGAAGCCACCTGTATCGTCTCCGGGTCGCGGCCCTCCAAGAACGCCGGATCGTAGCTCATCGTGAGGGTCAGCAGCCCCTTCGGCTGATGGCCGTCGGCCGTGATCTCCACGCCGGCGGCCGGGCCCAGCGGCGTCAAGCGAGCTTGATTCGTCCACGGCGGAGGCCTCCGCGGCCCGGGGCCGGAGTCTAGCTCGAGCCGGGTTCCGGCCGGGAAACTGCCGGCCGGAACCTGCAGGCGGATCTCCTTGATCTGCGGCGCGGCATTCGGGAAGACCGAGGCGAGCGTCGCCTCCCCGTCGGCGATCAGCCAGACCGCGCTGGGCGCGCCGGCCGGCACGGGCGCCGGCTCGGCGGGCGTGATCACCGCCACATACGCCTCGCCGTCCTGAAGCCCCTCCAAAGGAAGCGTGATCGTTCCCCCGATGACCGGCAGCGTCACCGTGATGGTTCTCAGATCCCCCTCCAGCACCGCTCCCGCCTCGGGCTCGTTTGGGACGATCGTGATGCGCGCCGCGACGCGGGCCGTCGGATAGGGATAGTTTGCGATCGCGAGGCTGGAACCCGCGGGCGCGGGCGGCGCCCGGGTGATGGGCGCGTCGACATCGATCGCGAGCGTTGCGGCCACGACCTCGTTTTTGGCGAAGGCCCTGCCGGCCAAGACGCGGATCTGCCGGGTGGCATCGTCCCTCACGGCCAACGCGACGGTCCGAGAGTCGCTAGCCGTTTGGAGCCGTTGCCCCTCCATGTCCGCCAAGGCCTTGAACACCCAGTAGAGGCCTTGAGGGCTGGCGTCGTCTTCCGTGAGCACGCCCTCGAAGCCGCTCCAGCAATTCTTCCAATCCGGGGACTTCCCGCTTTGCCTGACGTCCCAACAGGCTCGGCCGTTCCAATCGACGCCGGCTTGCGCCAGGTGGTAGAACCACCCGACGGCCCAGCCCGGGATCAGGCTCGTGTCGGGGCCGGCGTACTCGTTGATGTGGATCCTCCCGATCTTCAGCCACGGCTTATCCTTGAATATCTCGTCATTCATCGCGCGGAACGCCGCCACGTGCTTGGGGATGTCGTCGGGATACCCCATCTCGTGCCACGAGACCGCCGTGAATTTCAGATCATGATCCCGGAGGTACTCGAGAAAGGCCCGAAAGTCCCTCTCGTGGAAGTCGGCGTATTCCGGACCGACGAGCTTTGCGTTCGGCTCCACGGACCGGAGGGCCCGATAGGTCCGATGGTGGAGCTCGAGGAGCTGAGGCTTGGTGCCGGACCAGAAATTCGCCAAATCGGGCTCGTTCCACACCGACCAATAGACCGACGAGGGACCGGAGGGGTACTTGGCGGCGAACGCGCGCGCGAAATTCCGCACCCTCTCTTCGTAACCCGGCCAGTCCTCCCACGGCTTGGCGTGAGGGTCGTCGCTGCCCGGGACGGCCGTGGTGACGGCCGCGCCGAAGCCGAGGGCCGTCAGATACGCCTCTTCCCCGCCCAGCCGCCAAAACTTCGGCTTCAGCGGAGCGATGAGCTCGATCGCGCGTCGAGAAGCCGCGCCCTCGAACCCATGGATGAAACCGGGCTGGACGTTCATCGGGCCGAGATCGGAGTTCGCGTCCACGGTGATCCGCTCGACGGGATAGGCGGTGGTGATCGAAAAGCCGCAGCGGGCCGATTCGCCGGCGCTGCCGGTCACGGTCGCCTCGCAATGGACGACGCCGGGCTCGACCGGGAATCGTCTCACGAGCGTCGTTTGGAGGGGAACGGACGGCAGCGTCACCGCTCCCCGGTGAGCGCCGCACGAGAACGGGATGACCCCGTCGACGTCGTTGCGGATGTCGACGGACAGGGAAAACGGGGCGCCTCCGGCCCCCTGCGACGGCGAGACCGCCAGAGCGCAGCTCGGCGGGTCCGCGTGAACCTGCCGCGCGGCGGCCGATAAGAGGGCCAGCAGGCAGCCCCGGAGCCGAAACGTCAATGGCTGGGGCATGTGCAGGTCCATCGGCCGCCGCCGCCGTTTCCTTGGGCGCCGGCATTCTCGAGCGAGCATGGAGGGTTATCGCAGCCCGGGCCCATGCACGGCCCGATCACCGCATCCGTCGTGGTCCAGCGGCAACCAGCGCTCGCGGGTGGAGTCGGCTTGCCCGTCGGCGGGCCTACCGTCAATGCCACGGGGACCGCCTGGGCCAGCTCGGCGAGCCCCCATGCCGCGATGACGGTCCCCTTCGCTCCCACATGGCCGCTGTAGCGCCCCTCCGCCAGGCCGGCCGAGTCGACGGAAACGGTCAACTCCTCCTCCCTGGGCCCGGGCGCGACGCTCAACCACTTCCTGTCCGCGTCCAACTGCGACCAGTGGAGCCTCCCTCCGTTCATATTCGAGACGCTGACGGTTTGAGCGGGGGGCTTGACGCCCAAGCCGGTCCTGAACTCGAGCGAGGCCGGGCTCAGCCCGAGCCCGCCTCCGTGGCTGGCCGGCGCTCGACCGGAGCCGCTCCCGATGATCCGCGACCGGCGATTCGACTCGGCGCCGCCGCCGGGTCCAACGGAGGCGTTCTTGGAACCGGCGCCGGCCTCGTTCGGGCCGGCGCCGGTTGATCCGGGGATTTGAGGCCCCGGGACCGGCGCGAGTCCCACGATCGCGCCGTCTTCCCAGGTCGCGCCGGCGACGCCGATCCCAAGGGCGGGCGGCCCGGATCTCCGGCCCCCTCCCGCGGTCCGCGGCCGCGCGTCGAGGACCGCGGAGCGCGACGTCCCCGCCGCCCCGTCCGCCTTCGCTCGCGCGGCGGCCCCCGGCGCCTGCCGGCCGCGAACGCGCTCCGCCTCCTCCGGCGCGGCGGACTCCGTCGACGCGGCGTGAAGCAAAGGTTGCCGATCGGATTTCGCGGGCGAGGCGACCCGCCGGGCCCCCCGCCAGGCTTCGGCGGGGAGTTCCGCGGCGGGCGCCTCCGAATCCCGGCCGCCCGCCTCCCACACCGGGGCCGGCTCCGCGGCATTCCTGAAATCATGGACGAACTCCGGCGCGCTCGCCTTGTCGGGCGGCCGTCCCCTGCCGCCGGGCCTGGCGGCGCTCGAGAGCCCGTCCCGCAACGCGGAAGGAGCCCGGACATAGCTGCGATCGGTCGGGGACGGGGAATCGGGCTCCGCCGGGACCGCCAGGTGCGGAAACCACGAGACGGGGCGCGCCGGGGTCGGCCGCGGATGGAACCGAATCAGCCCCGCGGCGAAAGCCGCGGCCACGGCCGCGACGGCCACGCAGTAATCGCGTTTGCGGGGAAGCCCGTTGGATCCGACCGAGCGGCCTTTCCCCCTTCCGAGAGCGAACGGCAATTCGGGAATCGCCATGCCGGCAGTTTGCCTCGCCGGCTTTGGGCTCGTGTTGGACGGCGGTTGGATTTAGGTTGGCGGGCCCTCAGGGAGCCGCGACGATCTGAATGCACGCCTGGTTGGAGGTCTTCCCGTTGGAGACGACCCAGCCGCACCAGTAGCCCGAGCCGTTCAGCTGCTCCGGGGGGACGTTCGAGGTGTGGGTCAGGCCGCCCCACGCGTCCGCCGAAAAAACGTTCCCGCATTTCTCGACGCCGTCGATCGCGCACTTGAAGATGAACTGGGCGTTCGGGGCCGTCCGCGAAACCGTGAGCGTGCGCGCGGACCCGACGGCGACGACGCTCGGCCCCGCCGTGAACACGGGCGTGGGAGGGAACAGGCCGAGCGCGGCGCACTCGGAGTCGGCCCGGCACGCCTGCTCGCATCCGGCGTAGGTCTCCGCCTCGAGGCAGATGTCGATCACGTCGCAGCCTTCATTGCGGGAGATCCGCCGGTCGCAGGCCAGCTCCATCCTTCGGCGGGATTCCACGGGCAGGTTGACGAACAAGGAGGCGAAGTACCGTATGTCGAACACGTTCCCGGCGCCGCGCAGCTTCGCCAGTTTCGCCCCGACCTCGTGCGCCTCCCCAATGGTTCCCGCGCCGCCTGGGGGCGGACCCGAAAGCGCGGAGACGGTGCCGGTGGAGGAGCCGGCCGCCGCGACGGCTCTCGGAAACGACCGCGCGCCGGCATGGGCGCCTACGGGGCCGAAGCCGTCGAGGGCGCCGCGAGGAGCCTGGGCCCTCCGGGCGTTTCGAGCCGCATCGGCCATGACCCTGGAGAGGGCGGGGTTCCTCGATACGCGGGCGAATACGTCCGAAGCGCCGGGCTTGGCCCCATAGCGGGCGGCCAGCTTGCGAAACTCGTCGAGGGACCGGGCGGCCGCGAGGAAATGGGAGGCGCTCGGCTTCTTGCCTTGTTCTTCGAGAGCCTTGAATTCGGCGAAGAGCTTGCTCAAGGCCGGATCGTCCATGAATTCCCGCTTGAAGCTCTCGGCCAACGACAGCGCGGCCGGGTCTTTCCGCAGCTCCGCGCCGAGCAACCCGAGGAACTCGGAGAATCCCAGACCCTCGGGCAGATTCTCGGGGTCGACGGCGGAGAGCAGCATGAGGCTGGACTGCGCCTGAGGCGGCGGAGACTCGATCGGGAGGGCGTCCGGCTTCGCGGTCCATGCGCCACGGAGTTGAGAGGGTGGACCGGGCGCGTCCGACTCAAAACGAAAAAGGCCGGGAATCGAGTCGGAATAGAAACCGAGGAGCATGGCCAGAAGGGCGAGTCCGGCCACGGCGAGCCGTCTCGGGGTGAGAAAACCGCCGGTTTCCGGCCGCGCCTCCCCGACCATCCTAATATCTCGCCCTGCCGTTGGAGGAAATCAAGGCCGGCATCTCGGGCCTGGCCGCGTCCGCGACGATGAGTCGCCGCGGCCACCCCGGGCGAGCCCGAAGCGAGTCGACCTCCCGGGCAGGCGGCATTCCCAGCTCGAGCTTCCTCGTCACCTGCGCCATCTGCGCCATGACCGGGTCGCGCTGGAATAGGAAGGGATCCGTCCCCTGCGCCCTTGGGCCCGCCGGCAGGGGCCTCAGCGCGACGCCCAGCAGCCCCGCGCACAGGATGCCGAATGCGGCGAGCAGCGCGGAATGGAACTCGCGGAGAAAGCCGACCGGCGCCGGGGGGGCCTCCGGCGGAGCGGGCCGGACGACGCGGGCCGACGAAACGAGCAACGGCACGCGAGTTCCATCGGCGAAGGTCCCAGGCCCCGTCCGCACGACGGGTTTCGCGACCGTGGGCGGCGTGAGTACGGGAAGGATGATTTGGAAGAGGGCGCCGGGACCCTCGGGGCCCAGCCGCACGCAGCCCCCGTGGCCCTCGGCGATCAGCTTCGTGATGTAGAGCCCCAAACCTCGGCTGCCCTGGCGGCCGTCGGACACCTGGAAGGACTCGTCGAAAACGCGCTGCCGATGCTCCGGCGCGACCCCGGTTCCGTCATCGCGGACCGAGATGACGGCGTCCGCGCCGTCTCGCGTCACGGACACGGCGATCCGGCCTCCCCGGGACACATGGGAGAGGGAATTGCCCAAGAGGTTGGCTAGAGCCTGCTGGAGCCGCAGGGGGTCCGCCAGCACCTCGACGCCCGCGACGTCGGGCTGCCAGAGCAACGCGACTTCGCGTTGGCGGCACAAGGCCTCGAATCCGTCGACGGTTTCCCGCAGGACCTCCGCGAGCGCCACCGGCCTCTTCCTCAAGGTCAGCGCCTGCGCGCCGCCCGCGTTCAGGCTCAGCAGGTCGTCGGCCATCCATTCGATCCGCTGACAGCAGGACACGATCCGATGGGCCATGATCTCGACCTGTTCGGGGCTGCATTTGGAGAGCAAGAGCGTATCCGCGCAGCCCTGGATGCACGACAGGGGGTTCTTGATATCGTGCACCACGATATCCGGGAGACTGCTGATGGGGAGTCGTTCGCTGGCCATGCCTCGGGTATAACACGCGCGCGTGGGAGGCGTGTGTGCCCGAGGTTGGATTTCGGTTGGACGGGCTCGTTCGGGAGGCGGTCGCGCCCTGCCTTGACGGAGGGAGAAGGCTTCGGTTACACTGGCCCGGAATGGCTGGGCGGGGAGCGGCGCGCTGATGGAGCGTAAGCCCGACGAGGCGGCGGAGGCGAAGCCGAAGGTCCTGATCATCGACGGGGACCGCATCCGGCTGCAGCTGACGGCCGAGCTGCTGAGAGGCCGCTACGACGTGAGGACCGCCTCTTCGGAGGAGGAGGCGTTCCGGCCTCAGCCCGGCTGGGTCCCCCGGCTCATCATCGCGGACGCGGCCATGCCCGAGATACCGGCCTTGGGCTTCCTCTATAGAATCGGGGCGGTCGCGGAGCTCGCCCGCGTCCCCGTGCTCATGACCACCGACGACCCCGCGCCGGGGGAACAGTCGCTTCTGAAGCAGTCCCCGAACTTCCGGGGCTCCATTCCCAGAAATGCCTCTCAGCGGCAGCTTCAGGAAGCGGTCTCCCAAGCGCTGGGCCCCGGACCGAGGTTGGGCCCGCCCCCCGGCTCCGACGCCGGCGCTCCGGCCCCGATCCGCTACAAGGCACTGATCACCGACGACGAAAGGAGCTTCATCCAGTTCGTGGACATGGCGCTGCATCGCGGGGACGTCGAGTTCCACCGGGCCTCCGACGGGCGGGAGGCGCTGGACTTGGCCCGCAGCCTGAAGCCGGACGTCATCGTCTCCGACGTGATGATGCCCGGCCTGACGGGCGTCGAGCTCATGCGCGAGCTCGCCAAGGACCCGCGTCTCAAGGACATCCCCTGCATCCTGGTCACCTCGACCCGCATGAACCCCAAGCAGGTCGAGCTGCTGCTCCGCGACCTGCCCTCCGTCCGCTACGTGCTCCCGAAGCCCTGCTCCATCGGCGCCCTGCAATCCGCGTTCAAGGCGCTGCTCAAGCCCAAGGGGCCCGTTTCGACATAGGGGCTTCCCTCCGCCCCGCCTCGCGCGCCCACCGAGATCCAAGCCGCGCGCCCGTCAGCGGGTCAGGGAGAAGATCCCCCGCCACGAGCCGTTGTTCCAGGTCATCCCGGTCAGTACCTGGCCGTTCTCGGCCAGCAGCAGGCGGTACTTGTCGAGCCCGAGGATGCCGTGCGGGTCCTCCTTCTGGTAGCCCTCGAGAGTGAGGATGCCGGACACGGCGTCGAAACGGCCCCGGACGAACTCCTTGCCCGTGAAATCGAGCTTCTTCTGCTCGGAGGGGCGGGGCGAGCGCTTCAGAGTCCATTGGAAGTGGCCCTCGACCGCTCCCCCTTCCCCGACGTTCAGGTGGCTTTCCGCGTAATAGAGGAAGCCCTTCGGGCTCGTCCACTCCCCTTTCCACGGTGAGCTCAGGACGTCCACGCCGGGCGCGGCCGCCGCCGGCGCGGCGAGCGCCCAACCGACGGCGCAGGTCAGGATGCAGTCGCGGAGTCGCATAGGTTCCCCCGAAGCGGAGTATGAGCCCAGCCCGAGCCGGCGTCAAGCGCCCGCGCGCTAGCGCCCGCCGCCCTTGAGCTCGTCGGACAGCCGGCGGACGCTGTCGGCGCGCTCCTGCATGGACGGATGGCTGCTCGGCGCGTCGAGCTCGCCCGCCGCCCACAGCAGGTCGATCTCCTGAAGGAAGACCATCGCGCCGTGCTCGGGATCGAATCCCGCCTCGTGCACCAGCCGGGCCGCGTAGGCGTCCGCTTCGCGCTCCAAGTCTCGCACGCCGGCGAAGAAGGGACCGCACAAGGACGCGTGCGCCCGCCGCTTCCATTCCTCCGGCGTCGCGTAGGGGTCCCGGGACTCCGGCGAGCGGTCCCACGACCATTTCGCGTCCCGCCACAGCGCCCGGAGCCGGTCGTGGTGGCCGAGGGCGACATGCCCGAGCTCATGCGCGAGGACGAACGCCAACTGCTCCCGGTTGCGGACGAACCGGCGCAGGCCGGTGCTGATCTGGACGATCGGCCGGGGCTGATCGACCGCCCGAGCGATGGCCCGTTCATCGATCCGGTAGTCGAGCTTCACGTGCGTCAGGCCGGCCCGGATGCTCAGCAGCCGAAACAGCGCCACCAGGTCGGCCCGAAAGTTCTCGTCGTGGTAGCCCGTCTGGGGGTCGCCGAAGGACGGCCCCGGCGGCACCGTGGGCGCGTCGGGCCGGCGGTAATCGCCGCATACCCACTGCGCTCCGGCCGGAGCCGGGCTCAGCACCGTCAGGAGCAGGAGGAATCTGATCATGCCTCCAGGGTAGCTCGGCTGGTCGCGGTCCGCCTCTGAAGTTTTCCTATGGCCGCATTGTGTCGCAATTCGCTGCTCCTTTCGATGCCCCACGAGGGACCGGATCGAGCGCCCATAGGACCCACGACGTTGGCCCGGCCGCGGGTGTACGCTGCGGCAGTGATCGGCTCCCGGAGCGCCCGGCTCGCGTTCGCGCTGGTTTGGCTCGGCGCTCCGGCCCAAGCCCTCTCGCCGATCTATCCCCGCGCGGTAGCGCCCCCCGCGTCCGCTCCCGGCCCGTTGGGGCTGGCCGGCGCGCTGGACCCGGCGGCGCGCGGCGGGCTCGGCCTGCCGCCGTCGCTCGTGTCGGGCCCGCTGCAGGCCCGGGCGCCGGGCCTCGAGCGGCCCGCGACGCTGCCCCTGCTGCGCCGTCTGGGCGGCCTCCTGGAGACCGGCCGCGCCGCAGCGCAGACGCTCGCTTCATTTTGGACCGGCGCCGCCGTATCACGCCCGGCCGTCGGGACGGCGGACGTCCCGGCGGCAGCGCTCGCGGCGGCGCGCAAGAGCGACCGGGAGTTCCTCGCGCTGGCCGTCGAGGCCGCGCGCGCCTCTCCGACCGCCTCCGACATCCTCGACCGCGCCGAAGCCCTCGCGCGGAGGCGCGGCCGCCCGATCGCGGTCCGCGTGCGGGACCTCGGCAACAACTTCGGGGAGTACGACTACATGGAGGACCGGCTGGACATCCACGCGCGCTTCCGCGACGACCCGGCGCTCGCCGCGCCCACGCTGGCCCACGAACTGCTCCACGTGCTGCAGCACGAGGAAGGCGTGCCGGCGGAGGCCCTCGAGCTGGAGCTCGAGGCGCACATCCTCACGCTCCGCGTGATGGAGGAGCTGGGACTCGAGTCAGACGGCGGGACCTTCTCCGCCGAGGCCGCGCGGCGGCTCGCGCTCGGTCCCGCGGCGTACATCGCGTGGATGCAGGAGCAACTGCCGGGCAGGCCGCTCCTCATCGGCTCCGACCTCAAGACGGTCCGCGCCGGGCTGGAGGAGGAGGTCGCCGACCTCGAGGCCTCCGAGAGGGTCGGCAAGCGCGCCCGCGCGCGGCTCGACTGGGCGCTGCACGACCTGCGCCTCGTCGCCTCGGCCTCCGGCCGGCGCCGCTACCGCGCGTTCGCGGACCGCGTCGAGCGCCTCATCGCGGACGAGCACCGCCGCCGGCGCTGATTTCTCCCGCCGCGTCCCGAGCCGAGGGCTATTTTCCCGGCGGACACGAGTAATGGCATGCGGCCCGGTCGGACCGGATGAGATAGCAGCCGCCCCGGCGCTCTGGACAGGTGGGCTGGTCGATCTCTGCCAACGGTATCGTGCGCTAGGTCGAGCTCGTGGTCTCCGATCCGCTGAACGCGGAGGCAGAACGAACGACCGTGGCGGTAATGACTTTCCCGCTCGCGGGGCGAAACACCTGAACAGCTGCTTTCGTACCTGCCTTGCCGCGCAAGTGACGCACGACGTCGCCGAGCGCCATCGCACTCGTCTTTGCCAGCCGCCCGGTCTCGTCGGAAACCGCCTTCACGACGTCGCCGCTCTTCAGTCCGGCCTTGGCCGCGGGGCTTCGGGCGAAGACCTTGGCCAGGATGAATTCGCCTTGCGACTGCGTCAACTGAACGCCGATCCCGCCGGCCAAGTCCGACCCCTCCGCGGCCTTTTCTGGAACGACGACATACTCGCCGTAGGGGGTCCTGATGCTTTCCGCCCCGTCCGGCAGCGTTTCTCTGGAGTACTCGGGTTTCCGAGACGAGGCGCCGAGGCTCGATCCCGCGACGAATAGGACGGCGAGCGCAAGGTACATCGTTCGAGTTTAACCGCGGCACCAGGCAGGGTCAAGGTCCGGCCGCCCCGGCCGAAGGTCCGCGCAGCGCGCCGGCCGTCGCTACTTGTACTGCCGCGCGATCACGCGATCCACGATGTCGTGGATCCGCGTGATGTGCTCTTCCTCGATGATCAACGGCGGCGAGAAGGCGAGCGTGTCGCCCGTGAAGCGGCCCAGCATGCCTTCTTCCCAGCAGGAGACGAACGCCTTCATGCCCGCCGTGCCGACCGGGCCCTGAGGCTCGAGCTCGACGCCGCCGATCAGGCCGATGCCGCGGACGTCGGCCACGCCCTTCTTGCCTTGGAAGGAGAAGAGCATGTCCTGGAACTTCGCCCCCATCGTGGCCGCGCGCTCGAATAGGCCCTCTGTCCGGTAGATGTCGAGCGTCGCCAGGCCGGCGGCGCAGGAGACGGGGTTGCCCGAGTACGTGTAGCCGTGGAAGATCTCGATGCCGTCGGGCCCCTGCATGAACGCGTCGTGGATCTCGCGGCGGACCGCCACCGCGCCCATGGGGACGACGCCGTTGGTGAGGCCCTTCGCCATCACGATGATGTCGGCGTCGATGCCGAAGGCCTCGGAGGCGAACGCGCCGTGCCCGGTGCGCCCGAAGCCGGTGATCACCTCGTCGAGGATCAGCAGGATGCCGTGCTTGCGCGTGATCTCGCGGATCGCCTTCAGGTAGCCCTCGGGCGGCAGGTAGACGCCCGCCGAGCCGATGATCGGCTCGATGATGACCGCCGCGATCGTCCGCGCGCCGTGGAGACCGATGATCCGCTCGAGCTCGTCGGAGAAGAACGGGTCGGCGGGGCCGAAGCCGCGCAGGAACTTCTTGCGGTTGACCGCCGCCGGCAGGTGGTCGACGCCGTGGAGCAGCGCCGGGAATTGCTGCCGGTTGCGGAAGATGCCGCCCACGGAGATGCCGCCGAAGTTCACTCCGTGGTAGCCCTTCTCGCGGCCGATGAGGCGGTAGCGGGCCGAGTCGCCCTTCACCTGATGGTAGGCGAGCGCGATCTTCAACGCCGTGTCCACGCCCTCCGAGCCCGAGTTCGTGAAGAACACGCGGTCCAGCCCGTCGGGCAGGATCTCCGAGAGCCTCTCGGCCAGCTTGAAGGCCGCCGGATGGCCCATCTGAAAGTTCGGGGCGAAGTCGAGCTCGAGGAGCGCCTGCTTCACGGCCTCGGCGATCTCGGGGCGGCCATGGCCGGCGTTGACGCACCACAGGCACGCCGCGGCGTCGATGACGTCCTCGCCGCGCTCGTTTTTCACGTACATGCCCTTGGCGCCGGTGACCATGCGCGGGGCGCCCTTGAACGAGCGGTTGGCGGTAAAGGGCATCCAGAAATTGTCCAGGTTTACGTCCAGAGCGGGGGTCTTCGCTTTGGCGGCGGCGGGCATGGGAGGCCTCCAGAATAGGCTATCGCGAATCTAGGCGGGCGTTATTTTACCTAATATGCGCCGGGCCGAGGCGCCCGTCGCCGCCGGGGAGTGATTCGGGAGCCCCGCGAAGGCGCGCGCGGCCAGCAGCGCGATCAGCGCGGGCTCTTTGGCGAGCGGCGGGATGCCGTGACGGTCGATCGAGACCACCGGCGTCGGCGCGAGCGCCGACGCGAGCGCCGACATGAGCGTGGGATTGAGAGCCCCTCCGCCCGACACCACCACCTCGGCGATCTCGCGCGGCAAAAAGCGCCGGTAGGCGTCGGCGATCGTCAGGGCGGTCCAGCGCGTGATGGTCGCCAGCGCGTCCTGGGGCCGCCGCCGGAGGAGTTCGCCGAAATGCCGGTGAAGGAAATCCTCTCCGAAGGACGAGCGGTCGAGCGACTTCGGCGGGCGGCGCGAGAAGTAGGGCAAGGACAGGAGGC
>JACQPK010000015.1 GCA_016207565.1 Elusimicrobiota bacterium | reverse complement strand
CGTAGGTGTCGCGCGCCGCGTAGTAGAAGACCCAATAATCGTTCGAGGACGCGTGCACGCTCTGCCACCGGCCGGAAGGGGTGAAGTTCGTCGTCAGGATACCGAGCCAGCCGGCGTCCCAAAGGTTCAGCAGCAGCCAGGCCGAAAGGAGCGCTAGGAGCAGCCACTGTCGCCGGCGTGCGCTCGCGGGCGTGAACGCGACGGCGGCGAGGACGGCCGCCACCACCAGCCGCAAGCACTCCACCCGCGTCGGAAACGGCGCCCTTGCCAGCCAGGCCCAGCCGAGCGCGACCGCGACGAGCGCCGTCGCTGCGAGGAATCGGACGTCGCGCGGAGCCTCCGTCGGCCGAGAACCGCTCAATGCCCGCACGACGGCTCAGGGAGCATCAAGGCGTGGCTCCGGAAGTACAGGAGCAATATTCCCAACGTGGACGTCATGGGGTGCGGACCTGCGGGGCATCGGATCCCCGAATCCGGTAGATCACTACGCGGCGGCCCGCCCGGTCCTCCTCGACGTGGGCGAGCTCCAGGTCCGCGCGAACCCGGTCGCCCGCCACGAGCCCCAGCAGGTCGGGACGCGACTCCGGGAGCCGGACGCTGTCCGCGATCAGGAACCGGGCGCCGCGCGCTCGCCCTTCCTTCAGGAGGTCATCGAGCGCCGCACGCGGGAACGGAAGCCCCCGGCCTTCCGCATAGAAGCCGAGTACCGGGTAGCGCCCGATGAAGACGGCGCCGGGCCCGGCGGCGCTGCGTAACCACAGCCCGGCCTCCTTCTCGACGGCCGCTGGATCCTGCCGGAACCATGGCCGAGCGATCCACGGGAGGAAGCTCAGCAGAACCACGATGAGCAGGATTTTGCTGCGCACCGACAGGCGTGAGGACTGATCGTCGGGTTGTCCGAGGCGCCGTAGGCCAATCGCCGCGATGATGCTGAGCACCGGTATGAGGGGAGCGCCGTAGCGCGCGTCCACGACGAACAGCACGAGCCCGAGGAGCGGCAACGGCGCGACGGCGAGAAACCACTCCACGGTCGCCGACCCGCGCCTGAACCGGAGTTGGACCAGGCCCAGCGCGAGCAGCGTAATGCCGCCAGACTGCAGGAGCGCGGGCGCGACATACTTGTCCAGGAGGTGGAGGTTAATCGCGATTCGACTGACGACCTCCCGGGGGCGAGCGAGCACGTAGCCGACGAGCGTTCGCGGGACATCGCGTCGCGGTTCCGTGATCGCACGCTCGATGGCTGCGCCCGGACGCTCGTCGCCGACGCTTTCGGCGAACAAGAGCGTCTGTTCCAGCTTGCCGCTCCAGTGCCAGTGCCCCGTCTCGCGCTTGACGAGAGCCATGTACGGGAACAGGACCGAGCACCAGACGAGCGTGAGCACGGCAAGCCCGGCCAGGACGTGGCGCGGCGCGCGCCATGCAACGAGATGTGGGGCGGAGGCAAGCACGACCCAGGCAAGCGCCAGATAGCCCATGCCTTCCGGACGTGACAACGTCGTCAGTGCCCCGAGGACCCCGGCGAGGGCCGCGGATCCGAGTGACCCTGTGCGCAGCGCGTGCACGAGAACCGCGAAGAACGTGGTGAGGCACAAGCCGGCGATGGATTCGGCGAGAACGTGGGTGCTGGCCTCGACCGCCGACGGGCTCACCGCCACGAGCAGACCCGCGAGCCAGGCGACCCGCGCGTCGGTCGTTCCACGGGCCAGCCACAGCGTGGGCCAAACCCACAGTCCGCCGAGAACCGCTGAGACAACGCGCGCGGCCCATTCGGCGTCGCTCGAGAGCCAGAGAAACGGCGCGACGATGACTGAGTACAGGGGGGGGTGGAGAACGGTGAATGCACCGACATCGCCCAGCAGCGCCCGGGCGTTGTTCAGATAGGTAATACCGTCCACCTCGATCCCTTCGCGGCGACCCGCGACCGCAAGGCGGAGCAGGGTCGCCAACGCCGAGAGGGTGAGTCCGGGCAGCCAGATGCCGCTCCGTGCCCCACCGTCCACGCGTGTCGCCTCAATTGCGGGTGGCATCGGCCGGTCCCGGCGTGAGGATCGTGCTGTAGAGGGCCTGGGTGCGCTCGACGTGGAGACCGAGGCTGAAGCGGGCGCGCACGTCCGCCGTTGCGGCGCGGACGCGCGCCCGTGTGGCGTCGGGCTCGGTCAACGTGTTCACGATCGCTCCGGCCAGTGTGACCGGGTCGCCAGGCGGAACGAGGAGCCCGGTTCGACCATCGACGCATACCTCGGGTATTCCTCCGACACGCGTGGCGACGACCGGAACTTCCGCAGCCATCGCCTCGATCAAGACCCGGCCGAACGCCTCCTGCCTCGATGGGACGACGACCGCTGCTGCCATCCGCAGAAACGGAAGGGGGTCGGGTTGGTGCCCGACGAACGCCGCGCACAGCGAGCCGTCGTGCGCGTCCGCCTTGAGCGCCGCACGCATCGGCCCATCTCCGACGAGGAGAAAACTGGTCTGCGGTAACGCCTGCCGCACCGCCCGGGCGGCCTGGAGAAACAGGTCCGGCCCTTTGCCGTGCTCGAGGCGTCCGATGTAGACGACGACCGGGCTCTCGGGAGGCAGCCCGATCGCCTTCTTCAGCTCCGGGTCGGCGGCGCCAGGGCGGAACCGGTCGAGATCCACGCCGTTGGGAACGACGTGGACCTTCGTCGAAGCCGCGGAGCGACCGCGGAAGCGCCCGGCCGCTGCGGCCGAGTTCGCAACGACCGCGCTCGACGCCCGAAGCAGAAGGCCGTCCAGCCACGGGTCCGGATCGACGATCCGGACGTGCCAGATGACGGGGATCCGGGATCTCCGGGCCGCGAGCCCGGCGTACAGGGCCGCGCGAGTCCCGTGCGAGTGGACGAGCCGGATCCGCCATGCGGAGAGGAGCGCGCGGAGGTCGTGGGCGGCCCAGCCGCCCGCAAGCATGGTCCAGGGGCGCACTGCGGGGAGGTATCGGACGGCGATCGGGACGCCGATGCGGCGAAGCTCGATCGCCATGTCTCCTTCGGAGGGCACGTGGACGTGCGGAGCGAACCGCCGTCGGTCGATCCCGCGCACCAACTCGAGAAAACTCTCTTCGCCGCCACCGATCCGATCCGCGAAGTTCGCCATGAGGAGGACAGGCACCGGCTCGCTCACCCGGCCCGATCTCCGGTGAGCTCCCAGAACCTCACGTAGTTCACGAACCCGCCAAACCCGGCCATCGCGCAGCGAATGATTCCGTGTGTCCCCTCGAGGAGGCCGCGCTGCCAGACGTACTTGCGCAGGAAGACGAGGAGCAGCTTGGCCACGAAGACCCGGAGGGCGCTGATTCTCGTGACGCGCACGCCCCGGCAGGGTCGCGTTGCCGGCGCGAGCCCGAAGCTCTTTCGCTCCCCGAAGCCCAGCGTCATCCTCCGCGAGGAGACGGGCGCCCCGCAGTCACGGCGGCTGGCCGCCGTGCCGTCGGTGCTGTGCTGATCGACGACGACCACTTCGTCCGCCCACTGCGCGCTCTCGAGGCGCCCTCGGATGCGTGCCGCGCCGTTCCGCGTGATCAGGACGACCGAGAGATCGGCGCCGTCAGCCACGCGCGACCGCCCGGTAGAGCTCCAGGGTTGCCTTGGCGGCGTCGGACCACGACCAGCTCACCGCCGCGAGCTCGTGCGCCGCGGCGGCCATGCGCGCCGCGGCGGCGGAATCGGCGAGGACATCGCCGATCGCGGTGGCGAGGGCCGCCGCGTCACCGGGAGGCACGAGCCTCGCGCTCACGCCGTCCGTCAGGAACTCGCGGAACGCTCCCACCGCCGTCGCCACGACTGGCGTCCCGAGGCTGCAGGCGATGCGGAGCGACCCGCTGTCCGTCACCTCACGATAGTTATACACGGCGACATCGGCGGCCGTGAAGTACAGCGCGACCTCCGCGTGGGGCACGTAGGTCGGACGGAACGTCACCGCATCGGCCACGCCGGCGCCCTCAATCGCCCGCCGATACTCCGCTTCGCTGCCGACCAGGAGCGGCCCCACGATCACGAGGCCGACGTCGCGATGACGCGCGCGCACCGCCGGCAACGAGCCGATCAGCCCGAGGACGCCCTTGTACGGCCGGATCGCGCCGAACGCCAGGGCGAGGCGGCCACGCGTCGCGAGGCCGAGGCGACGGCGGGCGCTCTCGCGATCGACGGTCTCGCCGGGCAGGAAGAAAGCATAGTCGCCGTGGTGGATGACGGCGATCCGCGCCGCGGGGCCGAGGCGTCGGGCCGCGAGCGCGGCGCTCTCCCGCGTGTGGACGACGATCCCGTCGGCGGCACGCAGCACGCGCCACCACGTCCACTCCTCCCAGCGAACGTTCTCGTGGCTCCGCACGTTGTGGGCCGTGATGACGAGCGGGTGACGGCGCCGGACGAGCGGCCAGAGCCACCCGTCGAAGCGCGTCGAAACGAGGCTCTGGACGTGGACGACGTCGGGGGCCAGCGCGGCGAGGCGCGCGAGGAGCCGGCTCGCGGCGCGTGGGTACCTCACCCGCCCGTCGAAGCACCGCTCCACACGGAACGCGCGCGGCAGCTCATCCAGCTCGTACCGGACGTTCGTGAGCAGCGAGGGCTCTGCGCCGCATTTCCTGAGCGCGTTGCAGAGATTCCAGGCATAGTGCGCGATGCCGCCCCAGCCCCCCGTCTCGATCATGACGACGTTCACGGCAGGCGCTCGATCCCTACACTGCTACAGAAGGCGCGGCGGCCGCCAGAATCCCGTCGCGGAAGCGCGACACGCGACACGGCCTCACGGCCCCCGGTAGATCCGAAGCACGCGCCCGCACAGCGTGTGCGGAAGCCCCCAGCCGAGCCCTCGGAGCCTCACGACCGCGCCGACGGCCACGACCGCGGCGAGCAGAACGGCGTGGCCAGGCGGGCGGGTCACGCGGCGCCCCCCGTTCCCGCGGTCGCGGACGGCCCGAGCGCCCGCAGGAGCCGCGCGCACGCGCCCTCCTTGGCACGGAGCAGCGCGGCGCGGCGCCGGTCGAGCGGCGGATACTTCACGGGCAGGCCCGCCATGCGGCCGAGCGTGCTGAGCGCGATCGCCGCGGTGAGGACGGCCGCGGCCCTACGCCCGTGGTGCTTCTTGAAGTAGCGGACGTAGCTCAGGTAGTAGTCCACTTGGCGCGCGAAGGTCTGGAGCGTGCTCGCGCCGTGCCGGTGCACGGCGCGCGCCGCCGGGCAGAACGCGACGCCGAAACCCGCCTGGCGCAGGCGCCGGCAGAGGTCGATCTCTTCGAAATACATCCGGAAGCCCTCATCGAAGCCTCCGACCCCGGCGAACGCCTCGCCGCGGATCAGCATCGCCGCTCCCGAGACCGTGTCCACCTCGGCCCCGCGCGAGAGATCGAGGTCGTCGTAGTAGAACCGCCGGACCCACCGGTTCCTCGGCAGCGCCGAGTGGACGCCGAAGAGCTCGCCCAGCGCCACGCCGAGCGTCGGGAACCGCTTGCACGACGGCTGCGGCGCGCCGCCGGGATACGCGAGCGCCGGCCCGACCAGGCCGCATGCGGGATGCGCGTCGAGGAACCGCCTGAGCGCACGCAGGCCGTTGGGGGCGAGCACGACGTCGGCGTTCAGCGCACAGAGGTGCTTCGCGGGCCGCGCCGCCGCAGCCCGGTTGATCGCGG
Source organism: Elusimicrobiota bacterium (assembly GCA_016207565.1). Classification (GTDB taxonomy): domain Bacteria; phylum Elusimicrobiota; class Elusimicrobia; order UBA1565; family JACRDR01; genus JACRDR01. The sequence continues at coordinate 180 of JACQPK010000015.1, read as the reverse complement.
CGCCGTAGCCGGGATTGTCCGGGTTCTCGAGGACCGTCACGTCGGGAAAGGCCGCGCGTACCGCCGCCGGCGTGCCGTCGGTCGAGCCGTTGTCGGCCGCGAGGATCGCGGCGTCGAGCCCGGCGGCCGCCGCGCGCGCAGCGGCGAGCGTCTCGAGGGCGAGGTCGCGAGTGTTGTAGG
>JACQPK010000383.1 GCA_016207565.1 Elusimicrobiota bacterium | reverse complement strand
CTCTTGCGCCCCGGCCCGGGCCCGCTCGAGGGCCGCGCCCGGGTCGAAGTCTTGCGCCAAAGCCGCCGCTGCGGCGATCAGTAGGATCGAAGTCATGTCGCCTCCCCTAGAAGTCGTAGCCGATCCAGAAGCTGAACTGCCGCTTGCGGAACTGCTCCCCGGTGCGCTGGGATACTATCTGCTCGTACTCCTTGTTGAAGAGCGTCTTGTACGACCAGTCGAAGTGCATCGGCAGGCCGATGACGTTCGTCTGGATGCCGAAGCCGTAGGAGGCCCGGGCGTCGTTGAGCCTAAAGCCGTTCACGTGGACCGGCTGCCCGTAGACCGGGATGTAGCTCCCGGACGCCGGGTCGACCTTCGGCCAGCCGTCGGGGCCGCGCTCGACGTCGACGATCGGCGTGAACGTCTCCGGCTTGCTCGAGTAGGCTTTCGTCGGCTGGCCGTCCCAGCCGGCGTGGCCGACGTTGAAGAAGAACGTCCCGCGGATGCCGTCCATGATCCCGATCGGCGTGAGCATCGCCTGGATGATCGGGAAGCGGAGCTCCGCGTTGGCGAAGGCGGCCTTGTTTCCCGCGAAGGAAAGGTACGGGTAGCCGCGCATCTCGGAGTTGCCGCCGAAGTACTCGTAGCCGGGCACATCGCCCCAGCTGCGCAGCCCCTTGCCGCGGACCGCGAAGACGCCGGAGTCGCCGATCTTCATGTACTTGCGGGCGTCGACCTCGACGGTCCGGCGCGACTCGGCGCCGCCGATCCCGGGGGCGTACTCGCCCGAGATCCGGTACGTGTGGCCGGAGAGGGGCCCGAAGGGCCTGAACACCGTGGTCTCGCTGACGAGCGCCGCGTTGATCGGGAGCATGGTCACTCCATTGGTCAGGATCGTCGGCCCGCCGTTCGCCTGGTTCTGGTAGCCGAAGTACTGCATGACTTCGTCGGCCATCCGGGCGCTGTACTGCACCATGCCCGCCGAGAACTCCACCCGGCGGTAGGGGTCGAGCGGCTTCACCAGGATTGCCTGCGCGCCCTGGACGTTGGTCGTCATGAGCGCCTGGTCGCGCGGGACGGGGAGCCCGGAGAAGGCCGCCGGGTTGTAGCCGTAGTTGTAGTTCGCCTGCTTGAACGCCTGGACGCCCCACTGGATCGGCCGCGCCTGGTTGAGGTACGTGAAGGCGCTCGTCTGGTACGTCTGCTGGGAGGCCTGGAAGAACTGGAAGTGGTGGTCTCCCATGAGGTCGGTGGCCGCGATCGCGCCGCCGCCGTAGAAGTCGCCGCCCGAGGAGACCGCGGCGGTGATCGGCGAGCGGGCGACCGTGAAGCCCTCGAACGTCTTCTTCTTGCGCTGGGCCGCCGGGTCGTAGGCGAGCGAGAGCGCCGGCGCGAACGGGATGTTCGGGCCCGCCTTGCCGTAGTCGGCGGCCTGCGCGGTCCGGACCGTCGTGTCGGAGTCGATCGCCGAGAGGCCCCAGCGGCCGCCGTCGAAGGTGACGAAGCCGACGGCCGACTTCCCTTCGGCGCTCTGCAGCATCATGGGCGCGAGCGTGGCGCCTCTGGCGTCGGTGAGCTGCTTGAGCGTTCCATTCTCGAGGGACAGGCTCCAGACGTTGAGGATGTCGCCGGCCGGGGCGCCCGCCGGCTCGCGCGTCCCGGGAGCCTGGGCGGTGGACTCGAAGTAGACGGTCTTGCCGTCGGCGGCGATGGTCGGCGCGAGGTCGTTGTGCGCCCCGAAGGTCAGCTGCGTCTTCTGCTTCGACGCGAGGTCCATCTTGAAGAGCTTGTGGCTCTGGTTGACGCGCGAGGCGTAGAGGATGGAAGAACCGTCCGGCGTCACCACCGGGGTCGTGTCCTCGAGGTCGTCCTGCGTGAGGTTCGCGATCTTGCCCGTCGCGAGCTCGACGCGGAAGATGTCCGTGCGGCCTTTCGAGAGGCCGGCCACCACGGCGAACTTGCCGTCGGGGCTGATCTTCGGGGACTCGGGCTCGTCGATGCCGGCGAGCGAGATCTTCTTGGCGACCTTTCCGTTGGCGACGTTGACCAGCATGAGCGACCGCCCCTTGCCGGTCCGGGCGAGGAAGGCGACCTGCTTGCCGTCCGGCGTCCACGCGAGCATCGGGACCTCGGGGGAGTTCTGCGACACGTAGTCGTACGCCTTGCCGTGCGTGAAGCCGGGGGTCAGGTTGCGCTCGATCTTGCCGGTTTTCGCGTCGATCAGGACGATGTCGAGCTCCTGGTCGCGGTAGTTCACGGTCATCGCGGCCACCTTGTCGCCTTTGGGCGAGGCCGCGGCGGAGAGGACCTGATCGTAACGGAACGTCTCCATGAGCTGAGGCGCGAGCTCGCGCCCGTAGGCCTCGGCGCGCTGGCGGTCCTCGTGGTCCTTGAAGCGCTCGCGCATGTACTTCGCGAACTCCTTGTCCCACTGGGCCGGGTCCAGGTTGAAGGCGGCCTTGTACGGCTCCTCGCCCGAGACGATCCCCTTGCGGAGCGCGGCGATGAACTTCAGCACGCCGTCCTTGCCCCACTTGTGCTCGATGAACTCGAAGGCGGCGTGTCCCATGTTATAGGGAAGGCGGCCGCCCGCCTGCTCGGGCCGCATCTTCCTCGTGTCGCCCAGCGGCGGGATATTGTCGTTTAGGGTCGCGTCGCGGATCATGGCGAGGTCGAGAGGGTCCCACGCCCCGCGCTGGTACTCGGAGAAGCCCTCGGGCACCCAGAGCGGCAACTGGTCGGCGCTCCGCATGAGGTGGATCGGGAGCATCGAGTACTCGAAGATGTGGGTCAGCTCGTGGACGATGAGGCCGTAGAGGCGGTCGTGCTGCCAGTCGACCGGCATGAGGACCCGGTTCCGCTGGCTCTCGGCGAACGCCAGGATGCCTTCCATGCCCGGCCCGATGTTGTTCTGCTCGAACTCGGAGTGAGTCTTATAGAGGATGAGCGGCGTGCGGCTCTTGAGGTCGTGCTTCGTCTCGCGGCTCACCGCCTCGTAGGCGCTCTCCGCGTAGCCGGCGTACTCCGCGATCTTGTCTTGGATCGCCGGGTAGTAATAGATGTCGAAGTGCTTGGTCTTGTAGACCTGCCACTCGAAGCGATCGTAGCGCACCGCGTTCTTTCCGAAGTACGGGACGAGCGGGGTGAACGCGCGGACCTCGCGGCCGATCAGGCGGCCCTGCTGCGACGGGTCGTTGAAGGAGAGGTTGAACTTGTTCCGGCGCGGCGCGTCCGTCGCGGGGACGGCGGGGCCGCGTGAGGCGGCGTTGACGGACTGCCCGTCGAAGACCTTGCCCCCGGGGGCCACGGCGGCCTCCGTATTGAGGAAGGCGTTCGAGTTCCGGATCGCCCGGCCCAGCGCCTCGTTCGTGAAGGCGGAGGGGCGGGGAGCGGCGGCTTGGGTGCGGAGCGCGCGCGCCTTCGTCCAGACCGGCGAGAGCTGCTCCGCGTTCAGCTCGAGCGCGTAGGCGCCCTTGATGGCGGCGGCGGCGGGCTCGACGTCCTTGTCGATGAGGATGTCGAAGACGTGCCGCCGTTTGGCGGCCGTGTCCGCCGCGGCGGACAGCGGCGCGAGCTCGCGGAGCACCTCGAGGATCGACGGGTCGCTGACGCCGTCGGAAGGAGTGGGGGCGGCCGCGGCGACGGACTGGGCGGCCTGCGCGACGGGTCCGAACGACAAAACGAACGACAACAGCACCGACAGGGCGGAACTCATGCACGACTCCTGCCGGGCCCGCGCATTATAGCGAAGCCCGGTCGAAAGGTTGTTGGGTCCTAGGTCCTAGGCGCTTCGCGGCATTTGGGGAAGTCTAAGATTCGCGGCGGGTTTTATATACTCGCCGCGCCCGGCAAGGAGTCTTCCCATGGCGTGGGTCTTGCTCTTGCTGGTGCTCCCGTCGTTCGCGTCGCACGTCGTCGAATTGCCGCCGCCCGAGCGGCGCATCCTCCTCTTCCACGACGGCGTCTCCCCTTCCCAACGCGTCGCCGCCGCCTCCGCGCAGGGCCGAATCGTGCGGGAGCTGCCGATCATCGGCGCGATCGTCGTCGAGGTCGACCCGACCAAGCTCCTGGCGCAAGCCTCTCCCGAGGTCCGCGCGGTCGAGACCTCCCGTTGGACGAACTGGGTGCACGAGGCCCCGGCCCGCGAGTTCGCGCTGCCCGACCTCTCCGCGATCCGCGTCCAATCGTCGGCGCTCGGCTGGCCGTGGCGGCGGCGCGGTCCTCCGCAGCCCCCCAAGCCCGGCAAGGACGCCCCCGAGGGCGTGAAGCGCCTGAAGGCGGTGTCGGCTTGGCTCGTGTCCAAGGGCGCCGGGGTCAAGGTCGCGGTCATCGACACCGGCATCGAGGCGACGCACAAGGATCTCGCGCCGAACGTGAAGGGCGGCTGGAACACGATCAAGGACAACGCGGACTTCAAGGACGACCACGGGCACGGCACGCACGTCTCCGGCACGATCGCGGCGATCGCCGACGGCAGGGGCGTCGCGGGCGTCGCTCCTGAGGCGGAGCTCTACGGGGTGAAGGTGATCTCGAAGGGCGGCCACGGCACGACCGACGACGTGATCGCGGGCATCCAGTGGGCGGTCGACCACGGCATGCAGGTGATCAACATGTCGATCGGCGACACCGAGAAGAGCGAGTCGCTGTGCCTCGCGGTGAAGAAGGCGCGCGACGCCGGCGTCGTCGTGGTGGCGTCCGCGGGCAACGACGGCAAGCAGGTGCATTGGCCGGCGGCGTGCCCGGGGGCGCTCGCGATCGCGGCCGTCGACGGCGGCAACCGGCTGACGACCTGGTCGAGCCGGGGAAAGGAGGTCGCCTTCATCGCGCCGGGGGTCGAGGTCTACTCCTGCTTCATCGGCAACCGCCACCTCTGGGCGTCGGGCACCTCGATGTCCGCGCCGCACGTGTCGGGCGCGGCGGCTCTGGTCTTAGGCGCGCACCCGGGCTGGAAGGCCGAGCAGGCGGAGGCGGCGATGCGCTCGACGGCGTTCAAGAGCCCGGCGGTGCCGCACTTCTGGCAGGGCTCCGGCCTTCCCGACGCCGAGAAAGCAGTCAAGTAAGTAAAGTGGGGACAGTCCCCACTTTACTTGCGCTACATCCGGCCGGAGGGGGGGAGCGCGGTCTCGTGCGGTTTGGCCGAGGGGCTTAGCACCAGGTAGAAGCACCAGCCGGTGAGGGCGCTGAGCAGAGTCCAGATCAGGGTCAGGAACGACCAGCCGAGAGCGGTCATTTCGCCTCCTCGATGCGGTCTTTGGCCTGATGGACCCAGTAGCACATCGCCGCGAATATCGACACGAGGAGCCCGCGGGCGCCCCAACGCCACGCCGCGTCGGCCGCAGAGACGCCCTCCATCCGGAGGACCGCCGGCCCTTGCTGCCAGGTCCACGCGATGAGCAGCGCGCCGATGTAGACCGGCGTGATGTACTTAAGCACGAAGAGGAAGAAGCCGGGCGCCCGCACCTGCGCGCCGTCTTGGATCTCCCTCCAGGCGTTCTCGGGTTTGTAGATCCAGACGAAGATGATGGTCTCGAGAAGCGCGAAGAGCGCCACGCCGAAAGTCCCGACCCAGAAGTCGATCTCGTCGAGCGCGCCCGCCTTGAGCCCGAGGATCGGGACGTGGGCGGCGACGAAGCAGATGCCGCCCGTCACGGCGACGGCCTTCCCGTGGCTCCACCGGAGCTCGTCCTTGAAGAACGCGACGACGGGCTGCAGCAGCGCGACCGACGAGGTGATGCCCGCGATGAAGAGGAGCGAGAACCACATGAACCCTTGGATCGCGCCGAGCGGGAGCTTCTGGAAGACCACGGGCATCGCGGCGAAGCCGAGGTTGAAGGAGCCGCCGTTGGCGATGTCGAGCATCATGTCGCGTCCGAAGAACGCGAAGGCGATCGGGATCGCCAGCGAGCCGCCCAGGACGACCTCCACGAACTCGTTGGTCATCGTGGTCGAGAGGCCGGTGACGACGACGTCGTCCTTTCGCTTGAGATAGCTCGCGTAGGTCTGGATCGCGCCGAAGCCGACGGAGGTCGTGAAGAATATCTGGCCCGCGGCCGCGAGCCAGACCTTCGCGTTGCCGAGCTGCGAGAAGTCCGGGTTCCAGATGAACCCGAGCCCGTTGATGACGTTGTTGTCGGGAAGGGACGGGTCCGGGGCGCCCAGGGTCAGCACGCGGAGCACCAGGAGCGAGGCGAAGACGAACAGGATCGGCATGCCCCAGTTCGCCAGCTTCTCGATGCCGCCTTGGATACCCTTATAGAGGATGTAGACGTTCGCGGTCATCGTCAGGAGGAAGAAGCAGTACGCGGTCCCGAGCCCGCCGAAGAAGCTCGTGTTGAGGCCTTGGTAGCTGTGAAGGAAGTCCTTCATCTTGGCGACTTCCGTGACCTCGTGGTAGCGGCCGGTGAGCGAGAACCAGGAGAAGGCGAGGCACCAGGACTCGAGATAGCAGTAGTACACCGTGACGCCGAAAGGCAGGAACATGCCGAGGATGCCCAAGTACTTCGCGATGGGGTGTTTCCAGAGCATCGCGAAGATACCCGGGGTCGCCCCGTGCCCCTTCTCGCCGCCGAGGCGGCCCATCGCCCACTCGCACCACATGAGCGGGACGGCCAAGAAGATCAGGGCGCAGAAGTACGGGATCATGAAGGCCCCGCCGCCGTTCTGCGTCGCCTGCACGGGGAAGCGGAGGAAGTTGCCCAGCCCGACGGCGTTGCCGGCCATCGCGAGGACCAGTCCGATCCGCGTGCCCCACTCTTCTCGTTTCTCGGTCATGGTGTGCCGCCTTGTGCCGAAAGGTTGACGCATTCTAGCACAACGGGGTAGGATGACGGCGCCATGACCTGGGTCTTCGCGGCGCTGTTCGTCATCATGGGCGCCGTCTTGGTGCTGCCGTTCGCGGTCAAGCGCGTGGAGGAGGAGCTCGAGCTCTTCCTCCTGCTGATGGGCTCGCTCGCCGTCTCGGTGAGCGGACTGTGGAGCCAGGAGCTGGTCGGCCATGCGCTGCACGAGCCGGTCATGATCAGCATCGCGGTGCTGGTCTTCGGGTTGGTGTTCCGCGCGACCCGTGCCTGGCTGCGGCGCTCCCTGGCCGGGGCCGCGCGCCGGCTCGGGATGCCGGTCTTCCTCTTCATGGTGGTCGCCGTGGTGGGGCTGGCTTCCAGCGCGACGACCGCCATCATCGGCTCCCTGGTGGTCGTCGAGGTCGTCAGCGGGCTGCGCCTGCCGCGAGCGAACGAGGTGCGGATCGTGGTGTACTCCTGCTTCTCGATCGGCCTGGGCGCCGCGCTGACGCCGATCGGCGAGCCGCTGTCGACCATCGCGATATCGAAGCTCGCCGGACCGCCCCACAACGCCCACTTCTTCTTCCTCGCCGACCTCCTCGGCTCGCTCGTCGTCCCCGGCATCTTCGCCTGCGCGGTCCTCGGCGCCCGGCAGGGCGCGAAGGTGGTCCCGCTGGGTCAGAGCCTCACGGAGGAGGAGCCCGAGGAGTACCGCGACATCGTCTTCCGAGCGCTCAAGGTCTTCGCGTTCGTCGCGGCGCTCGTGCTGTTGTCGACGGGCCTGACGCCGGTCGTCGACCGCTTCATCCTGGGGACGCCGCGCGCGGCGCTGTACTGGATCAACACGATCTCGGCCGTGCTCGACAATGCGACGCTCGCCGCCGCGGAGATCAGCCCGCGGATGTCGGCGGCCGACGTGCGGTTCCTCTTGATGGGCCTCCTCCTCGCGGGCGGGATGCTCATTCCCGGCAACATCCCGAACATCGTCTGCGCGGGAAAGCTCGGGATCAAGAGCGGCGAATGGGCGAAGGTGGGCGTGCCGTTGGGCGCGGGGATGATGCTCGTCTGCTTCGCGGTCCTCGAGTTCTTCGGATGAGCGCCGGTCCGGAGCCTTCGATGATCCGCAGCGCCCGCATCTATCCGGGGCGCGCGATCGCGCTCTGGCTGTCGCTCGGCCTGATCGTCGGCTTCTTCATCGGCTACGTCGCGGGCGCGGTCAGGACGCGCGCGGCGATCGAGCAGATTGCCCGGTAGCCGCCCGAAGGTGAAGCAAGTAAATTGGGGACTGTCCCCAATTTACTAACTCAGATGCGGCGGAAGGCGGAGGTGCGCCGCCAGAAGGCGAGCGCGTCGATCGTCCAGACCTTGAGGCAGCCGGCGACCGGGATCGCGAGGATCATGCCGGGCAGGCCACCGAGCTGGCCGCCCAGGATCAACGCGACGATCGTCTCGACGGGCGAGAGCCCGACCTTGTCCCCGACGATCTTCGGCGTGATCACGAAGCCCTCGAGACCCTGCGCGACGCCGAACACCGCGAGCACGCCGAAGACCGGCGCCCAGCCCGACGCGTCGACGGCAGCCATGATCAAGGAGGCCCCGAGCCCGAGCGCCACTCCGAGATACGGCACGACGTTGAGGAGGCCGGAGGCGATGCCGATGAGCACGCCGAAACGGATGCCGACGATCGAGAGGCCGATCGAGTAGACCGCCGCGAGGATGAGCGCCACCGTCATCTGCCCGCGCAAGTAGCCCGAGAACACGCGGTCGGCCTCGTTGAACCGGTCCTCGGCCGCGCGGCGGTGCCGGGGAGGCACGACGGAGAGCGCGCCCTCGCGGATCGCCGAGATGTCGCGCAGGAAGTAGAAGAAGACGACCGGCACGATGATGAGGCTCAGGAGCCCGGTGAGGGTGCCCGCCAGCGTCGAAAAGAACCGCCCGGCGAAGCTGCCGGCGGGCGCGAGCGCCGCGACCGACATCCCTTGGAGCCAGTCCTTGAGGCGAGCCAGCAGGGTCTCCTTGTCGTGCGGCAGCCGGACGCCCCACGGCTCGAGCGTCGCGGTCACGCGGTCGTGGGCGGCGGACGCGTAGCGGGGGAAGTCCCCGACGAACTCGCGGCCCTCCGAGATCAACACCGGGACGATCACCGCCACCGCGGTGATCACGAGGAGCCCGACGAAGCCGAGGATGATCGACACCGCCGCCGTGCGGCCGGCGCCCTTCCTCTCGATCCAGTCGGCCAGCGGATCGAACGCGTAGGCGAGCGCGAAGCCCAGAAAGACCGGGAAGAGCGTGTCGTAGAGCGCCCAGCCGAGCCACAGCACAGCCGCGGCCGCGGCGGCCACGGCGACCAGGGGCCAGCGGTTCATCAGCGCCGGAAGCGTCCTCGCAAGCGGCGCCAGTTCATGTCGCGGAAGGTCTTCGGCTTGGGCGGCGTGAGCTGCGGCTGGACGGTGTACTGGAAGTCCGGCAGCATCGCCCGAGGGAAGACCGTGCCGACGAACTTCTCGATCGCGGTGATGTAGGACTGCTCGTCGGGCGACATCAGCGTCACGGCGTCGCCCACGCCGTAGGCGCGGGCCGTGCGGCCGACCCGATGGACGTAGTCCTCGGGGTGCTGCGGCACGTCGTAGTTGATGACGTGGCTGATCTGCTGCACATCGATGCCGCGCGCCGCGATGTCCGTGGCGACGAGGATCTGGACCTTGCCTTCGCGGAACAGGTCCATCGTCTGGGTCCGCTGCCCCTGCGTGCGGTTGGCGTGCAGGACCCCGACGGAGAGGCCGAGGCCCTTGAGCCTCTTGGCGAGCCGGTCGGCGCCGTGCTTGGTCCGGCAGAAGATGACGCCGGAGCGTATCTGGGTCGTGCGGAGCCATGCGATGAGCAGGTCGGACT
>JACQPK010000372.1 GCA_016207565.1 Elusimicrobiota bacterium | reverse complement strand
TTCTCGAGCTCGGCGGCCAGCGGACGCGGGTCCCGGCAGTCCGTGAAGACCGAGAGCTGCATGAAGAGGCGGCGGTCCATCGACTGGCGGACGCCCTGGCGGGCCCCGCCCTTCTCGGCGATGTCGAGCGCTTCCTTATCGGCCGGCGGCGGCCCGACGGGGCCTGGTTCCTTAGCGGGCTTGGAGTGCTGCGTCGCGTGCGGGTGTTCCATGGTTCTCCTGCGTGCCCCGGCGGGCGAGGGCGTCGGCGACGAACCGGCTCATGCCGTCGAAGCCCTCCATCCCCGGCAGACGGCCGATCGTGCGGTCGATGTGGGCGACCTCGGCCGCGCCCCTCTCCCCGTCGAACATGTACAGCGAGACGAAATCGACTTCCGCGTCGGGCATGATCCCCGCGCCCACCGGCTTCCAGAAACGGCGGACGAGAAACGGTGTCACCGTCCGGGCCCGCGCGGAGCGCGCGAGGCGCTCCTCGGCCTTGTGGTAGTAGAAGCTGAAGTGCCGCGACTCGTCGCGCATGATGCGGCGGACGATCTCGGCGAACACCTCGTTTTGGGTCCGCTCCGCCAGGCGGCGGTACCCGTTGAGCGTCGTGAGCTCCTGGATCGCGCCCCAGGTCATGTGCGTCGCGACGAAGTCCGGGCCGACGGCGCGGCTGACGACCGCGGCCGCCGCGTCCTGCAGCGCCTCGAGCGGCCTTCGCTTGCGCTGAACGCTCCTCGGGCGGTCCGCCGGCAGGCCCACGCCCGCCTCCGCCATGAATCGCTCGATCGCCCGCCCGTGATACGATTCCTCGTAGGCCCAGATCGAGAGGAAGTCGGCGATCTCGGGGTCTTCGATCGCGGTCGTGTTCAGCAGCCCGCGCAGGTACGCGATGGTGTAGGACTCCACGTCGATGAAGTAGGGCAGGATCCGGCGCTCGGCCTCCGAGACCGGCTGCCGCCGCGCCAGCGCCCAGTCGATGCCGGACAGGTCCAGCGGCTTGGACTTCTCGATAAAGGATTTCAGATCGAAGACTTCGCTCATCGATAGCCTCGCGCCGTGACCTCGGTGCACAGCTTGCGGTAGATCCCGAGGAGGCTGAACGTCCGGTCATCCACCTTCGCGTCGTAGATGCCCTTCACCTCCGGATGCCGCGACTTGAGATCGGCTAGCGCCTTCTCGTAGCCGCCGAGCCCGCGCCCGGCGCCCACGCGCGTAGCGCGCAGACCGAGGCTCAGGGGGACCGACAGGCCATGCTGGCAGGCCGCGCCCGTCACCTCGCCGAGAAGGGTCGCGCCCTCCGGAGCCGAGCCCGCCGCCGGCAGCTGGTAGGACATCGGGCCCTGCCCGCCGAAAAAGAGGATGAGCCCGCTCAGCCGCAGCATCCCGGGCTTGGACTCCCAGGACGACCCGTGGGTCTGGGCCAGCGCGGGGAGCGCCATCGCCAAGAGCACCGCGAGCCTCGCGACCATCGTCGCGAGGCGCAGGCGAAAGGAGAACTGCCGTCGCCTAGTCACCGCTTGGCCACCCGCGCGCTCAGCACGGTGCAGGTCTTCGCGTAGAGCCCGAGCACGTAGCTGTTGACCTTCTGGTCGACCCGCACGTCGTATAAGACGCCCTCCGCGTGATCCGTGAGGGCCGCCTTGGCCGCCGCCGCGTAGCCCGTATCGCCCCACGCGAAGAGGTACAAGAGCATCCTCCCGCAGGCCTCTCCCGCCACGAGGGGATCGCCGGGGTCGGATTTCACGTCCGCGGGCGTCGCGGAGCGGTACGCGCGCGGCGCGCGCACGTTCGCGTACAGACAGCCGCCGAAGATCGCGGCGGCGAGAAGGACCGGGATCCCTTTCATCGTTTCCACCCTCCGGCCAGAAGCCAGGCCCAGCCGGCGAGGAGCAGGACGCCGCCCAACGGCGTGATCGCCCCGAGCTTGCGGACCCCCGTCAGCGCCAGCGCGTACAGGCTGCCGGAGAATAGCAGGATGCCGCCCGCGAAGCACGCCGCGGCGCCGGAAGCCGCGCGGGGGTCGAGCTGGGCGGCCAGCCCGGCCAGCGCGAGGAGCGCGAGCGCGTGGTAGGCCTGGTAGCGCACGCCGGTCTCGAAGACGGCGAGCATATCGGAGTCGAGCCGGCCGCGCAAGGCGTGGGCCCCGAAAGCGCCGAAGGCGACGGCCAGGAGCATGCCGGCTGCGCCGGCGCGGAACGTGAGGGCGGGGCTCATCGAGGACTGCGAGAGGCCGATTATACCTGTTTTGGTACAATCGCGGGGTGACGGACTGGATCGACGTCCGCTTCGAGGTGCCCGGGGATCACGCCGGCGCCCGCGTCGACGCGTACCTGGCGCGGCGCCTGCGCCGCTACTCCAGGGCCGAGGTCCAGCGCCTCATCCTCGAGGGGCGGGTCTCGCTGCGCGGCCGAGCGGTGAAGGCGGCCGCCCGGATCGGGCCGGGCGACCGGATCGTCGTCCGCTACCCGCGCCGCGAGGAACCGCCGCCCTCCCACGCCCGGCTCGACGTCCTGCATGAAGACCGCTGGCTGGTCGCGGTGGCCAAGCCGGGAGGCGTCCTCAGCCATCCGACCGACAAGATCGTCCGCGGGGCGGCGACCTCGATTTTGCGCGAGCAGCTCGGCCAAAGGCTCCACCTGGCCCACCGCCTCGACCGCGAGACGAGCGGCGTCCTGCTCTTGGCGAAAGACCCCGAGACGGCCCGCGCCCTCACCGAGCGCTTCACCGAGCGCCGGGTGCGCAAGGACTATCTCGCCCTCGCGCGGGGACGCGTCGCCTTCGAGCGGCGGGTCGTGGAGCTCGCGATCGGCCGCGAAGGCGCGGAGATCAAGGTCCGCCAGGCGGTGGCGGCCGGCGGGCAGGCCGCCGCCACCGAGTTCGAGCGCCTCGCCTCGGGAAAGGCGGCGAGCCTCGTCTTGGCGTCGCCCAAGACCGGGCGCCTCCACCAGATCCGCGTGCACCTGGCGGCGCTCGGCCACCCGGTGCTCGGCGACAAGCTCTACTCCGAAGGCGGCGAGGCCTATCTCAAGGCCGTCCGGCGCGAGCTGACCGCCGAGGATCTCGCCGCGCTCGGCGCGGAGCGGCAGATGCTCCACGCGTGGAGGCTCTCGCTGGAGCACCCCGCCACCGGCCGTCCGCTCAAGCTCGAGGCCCCGCCGCCCCAGGACTTCCGGCGGCTCTGCGCCGCCCACGGGATCGAATGCCCAAGGTAGCGCCGCTGATCAAGGTCGTCTTCTTCGACATCGGCAACGTCCTGCTGCACTTCAACGCCGCCGACATCCTCAAGGAGGTCGCGGGCGTGGTGGGGCGGCACCCGCTGACGGTGGCGAAGTACCTCTGGCATTCGCACATCGGCGAGGACATCGAGCTCGGGCTAATCACCGGACGCCAGCTCTTCGCCATGTTCCAGAAGGAGCTCGGCTACGACGGCGACTACAAGGCCTTCCGCTCCCTCTGGTGCGACCATTTCCGCCTCCATCGCGGAGCCGCGTCGATCCTCCGCCGCGTGAGCCGGACGCACCGCGTGTACCTCCTCTCGAACACGAACGCGCTCCACTTCGAGTTCATCCGCAAGGAGTACGACTTCGCGCGGCTCGTCCACGGCGCCGTGCTGTCCTACAAGCTGAAGATGCGCAAGCCCGAGCCGAGGATCTACCAGGCCGCCTTGCGGATGGCGCGCGCCAAGCCGGAGGAGACGGTGTTCATCGACGATCTCCGCGAGAACGTGGAGGCGGCCGCCGAGCTCGGCATGCACGCGATCCAGTTCGTCGGCTCCGAAAACCTCCGAGGCCGGCTCATCGAGCTCGGCGTCCTGCGTGCCTAAGGGACCCGGCCCCGTCGGGCCGCCGCGAGCCGAGACCTTCATCAAGGTCAAGGTGCACCCGGACTCCTCGCGCGACCGCGTCGAGCGAAAGGCCCCGGACGCCTACGAGCTGTGGGTGAAGGCGCCGCCGGAACAGGGACGCGCCAACGCCGCGGTGCTCGCGCTCCTCGCCCGGGAGCCACCGCTCGCCGGACGCCGCTTGAGGATCGTGAAGGGCCTGACCTCCCCCTCGAAGATCGTCTCGGTCTTCTGACCTAGGGCTTCGTCTCGCCGCCCAGCGGCGGATGCCCCGGAGGCAGCGTCGGGCCGGCCGAGGTGTGGCACGACCTGCGCGCGGTCAGGCGGCTCGCGGCGTGGCAGGCGGCGCCGCAGAGAAAGCCCGCGAGGCCTCCGACCGTCAGCACCCAGCCGACGACCTGTCCGGCGAGCTTGAGGTTCCCCGCTTCCTTCGAGGCGAAGCGCAGCACCGTCCAGCCGAGGGCCGCGAGGGCGGCGAGTAAGGCGGCGGCGGCCATGCCGCCGTGCGAGCAGCCTCCGCCGGAGGCCGCGTGGTCGCATGCGGCGGCCGCGGATCCGGCGAGGAGCGAGAGCGTCGTGAGAGGGATCATGGTTCCTCCGAGACTCTCGACCCAAGCAACGCTTCGGCCAGCGGCCGGTGCCGGATAGTCCCCGACCCCCTAGGACCGTCGGGCCCAGACCGGCGGGGCCCTACGGACTCTCGCGCTACGGCTCCGGCGCGTCCATACTACCGGTGCATGAACCCGGCCGACATGATCGAGGTGCTGTGCACCGACGACCCCTCCCGCATCGCGCTCGCCAAGCTCCTCTTGGCGCAGGAACGGATCTCCTGCGTCGCGACCGGCGTGCCCCGGGAAGAGACGTTCCCCACGACGTTCTGGGTCGCTCCGCAATTTGCCGAGCGCGCCCGACGGCTCCTCCAGGACTCCTGACCCCGCGGAATTGGTAAAATCCGCGGCAATGGATTTCGAGCTCACCGACGACCACAAATCGATCCGCGACGCCGTGCGCAAGTTCGCGGAGACCAAGATCAAGCCCCAAGCGCACGAGCTGGACGAAAAGGAAGAGTTCTCCGTCGACCTCACCCGCCAGATGGGCGAGCTCGGCGTCTTCGGCCTCATCGTGCCCGAGCAGTACGGCGGCCAGGGGATGGACTACCTGGCGTACGTCCTCGCGGTCGAGGAGATCGCGCGCGTCGACGGGTCGCACGCCGCGACCGTCGCCGCCGGCGTCTCCCTCGGGGTGGCGCCCTTCGTCTACTTCGGGACCGAGGAGCAGAAGAAGCAGTGGCTCCCGGCGCTCGCCCGAGGCGAGAAGCTCTTCGCCTTCGGCCTCACCGAGCCCGAGGCGGGCTCCGACTCGCGGGGGTCCCAGACGAAGGCCGTCCAGGACGGCAACGGCGACTGGACGATCAACGGCTCGAAGATCTTCATCACGAACGGCTCGACGCCGATCACGGCGGGCGCGATCGTGCAGGCGGTCACCGGCAAAGACGAGAAAGGCAACCCCGAGTTCACCTGCTTCATCGTCGAGACCGGCGCGCCGGGGTTTACCACCAAGACGATGCACAAGAAGCTGATGTGGCGCGCCTCCAACACCTCCGAGCTCTACTTCACGAACGTGAAGGTGAAGGACTCGGCGCGCCTCGGCCCTCGCGGCGCGGGCTCCAAGCAGATGCTGAAGACGCTCGACAGCGGCCGGCTCTCGATCGGCGCGATGGGCCTCGGCTGCGCCCAAGGGGCCTACGAGGCGGCGCTCGCCTACGCCAAGCAGCGCAAGCAGTTCGGCCAGCCGATCGCCAAGTTCCAGGCGATCTCCTTCAAGCTCGCCGACATGGCGCTGCGGATCGAGCACGCCCGGTGGTTCCTCTACCGCGCCTGCTGGCTGCGCGACACCGGCAAGCCGTTCGGGACCGAGTCCGCCATGGCCAAGCTCTACTGCTCGGAAGTGGCGCAGTGGGTCGCCAACGAGGCGGTCCAGGTGCACGGC
>JACQPK010000047.1 GCA_016207565.1 Elusimicrobiota bacterium | reverse complement strand
GCCTTGCCGACCACCCCGGAGATGGGCATGCCCGCCGCGATGGACTTTCCGACGACCAGCAGGTCGGGGGCCACGCCCTCGTGCTCGCAGGCGAACATCCGGCCCGTGCGGGCGAAGCCGGACTGCACCTCGTCGATGACCAGCACGATCCCGTGGCGGTCGCACAGCTTGCGGAGCCCGGGCAAGAACCCCGGCGTCGGCACGATGAAGCCGCCCTCGCCCTGGATCGGCTCGACGATGATCGCGGCCACGTCCTCCGGGGCCACGTCGGAGACGAACAGCTGTTCGAGGCGCTCGAGGCAGTACTCGGTCAGGTCCTCGGCCCGCACGCCCTTCGGGGCGCGGTAGGGATATGGGAACGCCGAGCGGTACACCTCGGCGGGCGCCGGCCCGAACCCTTGGCGCAGCGGCTTGTATTTGCCGTCGAGGGTCAGGCAGAGCAGCGTGCGGCCGTGGAAGGCGTTGGTGAAGCTGATCACGCCGCGGCGCTTCGTGTAGGCGCGCGCGAACTTCACGGCGTTCTCGATGGCCTCGGAGCCGCTGTTGAAGAGGATGGCCTTCTTGTCGCCCGGTCCCGGGCAGACGTCGATTAAGCGGCGGACCGTCTCCATGTAGCCCGGGTAGGCGGCGACGTGGAAGCTGGTGTGCAGCAGCTTGCCCGCCTGCTCGCGCACGGCGGCGACGACCTTGGGGTGGCAGTGCCCGACGTTGAGCGCCCCGATCCCGCCCGCGAAATCCACGAACTCCTTGCCGTCGACGTTCCACACGGTCGCGTTTTGGGCGCGCTCGATGACGACGTGGGTGTAGGCGGCGCTCCCGCTCGCGACGAGGCGCTCGCGCTCCGACCAAAGCTCGGCGTTCTTGCCGCTCTTGGGCTGGTTTTTCGCGGTGGGTTTGGTTTTCGTCGGCATGGGGGACCTCCCGAGGGGCTGTGACCTACCGATCCTATCAAATCCCGGGTATACTGGCGCGGGATGGACGTTCTCCCCGAGCAGTACGTCGCCTGGCTCCGTGAGGCGCTCGGTGCCGAGCTCGCGCCCGAGAGCAAGGCGACGTGCTCCGACTGCGCGATGTGCCGCCCGTGGCCCCCGCACGGTGAGAGCTTCAAGCCGGACACGAAGTGCTGCACGTTCGTGCCGTCCTTGCCCAACTTCCGGGTGGGCGCGATCCTCTCGGACGCGGACCCGGCCGCGGCCCGCGGCCGCGAGACCGTGCTCGCGCGCATCCGGGCCCGCGACGGCGCCACGCCGCTGGTGCTGGCCCCGCCGCGCTCGTTCGGCGTGCTCTACGCGAGGCTCGGCGCCGAGGTGTTCGGCAAGGACCGCGGCTACCTCTGCCCGCACTACGACGCGGGGCGATGCTCGATCTGGAAGTGGCGCGAGTCGGTCTGCGCGACCTACTACTGCCGTTTCGACCGGGGCGAGACCGGGCGGTCGTTGTGGAACGGCGTGCGCCGGCTGCTGAACACGCTCGAGAACGCCGTGGCGCGCCAGTGCGCGCTCGGCGCGGGCATCGACGGCCCGGCTCTCGACGCGCTGATCGTCTTCGACGAGGCCGGGCGCGACGGCTCGATGACCCGGGTCACGACGCCCGAGCGGGTCGACCGGTCCTGGGGCGAGTTTCGGGGCCGCGAGGAGGAGTTCTACGCCCGCTGCTGGGAGCTCGCCCGCGGCATCGGCTTCAAGGAGGCGCTCCGCCTGGCGGGGTCGGAAGGGGACCTCCTCGCGCGCGCCGTCTGGCAGCGGTTCCATGAGGCGCTCTCCGAGCCGGTGCCTGGGCGCCTGAAGCTCCGCGGCTACCGCTACTCCGGCGCTCGCGACGGGGTCGTCTGCATCGCCGGCTACGCCGACCGAGATCCCGTCGAGCTGGACCGGGACGCGCTGGCCGCGCTGTCGCGCTTCGACGGCCGTCCGGTCGATGTCGTCTTAGACGAGATCATCCGGCGCGACGGCGTCCGCTTCACGCCTTCGCTGCTGCGGGCGCTCGTCGATCACCGGATCTTGGAGGCCGCCCCGTGAGCCACGGCGTCTTGCCCATCATGAAGCTGCGCCGGGACGCGACGCTGCCCACCCGAGCGCACGCCGACGACGCGGGGCTCGATCTGTATTCCGTGGAGGAGGTCGAGGTCGAGCCCGGCAAGGGCGTCCACGTGAAGACGGGCATCGCGATCGAGCTCCCCGCGGGCACCGTGGGGCTCATCGCGGACCGCTCGTCGATGGCGCGCCGCGGGCTCAAGACCGCCGGCGGAGTGATCGACGCGGGCTACCGCGGAGAGATCGGCGTGCTCCTCTGGAACGTCTCGCCCGCGCCGCATACGATCAAGGCCGGAGACCGGATCGCCCAGCTCCTGGTCGTCTCCGTGCACACGCCCGCCGTGCGCGAGGTCGTGTCCCTGGCGCGCAGCCCTCGCGGCGAGGGCGGTTTCGGCTCGACGGGCCGCTGACAATATGGGTCTTTAGCCCTAGTCTCGGGAAACCGATCGGCCCAGGCTCGCCCTGGGTCATTTGGGGTAAAGTCATTGCCTCGAGGTGAACATGACTCGGACCCTGCTTGCCGTCTTGATCCTATTTCCCGCGGGGGCGTCGGCTTTCGAGCGCCTACCGACGCCGCCCTCTCTGCGCCTGGCGGACCGCTACCGCGGCCCTAGACCGGTCCCGCAGCAAGGGCTGCCGTTCCCCGGGCACGTCCTGCCCGGCCACCCGTACTGCTCGCACCCCGTCGTCTGGATCGACCGCTGGGGAGCCATCTATAAGGATAACCAGAAGCTCGGCGACTACGCGGCCGAGTACAAGACGTCCTGCTCGGGGGACGTCGCGTGGCTCAACAACTACCGCGAACTCTACAAGAACCAGACCCGCCTTGGGAGCTATGCCGCCGAGTTCGATATCGCCCTGCGCACGGGCGACGTCGTCTGGAAGGACACGGGCAAGACGATCTACAAGAACGACCAGCGCCTGGGCTCCTACGCCGAGACGTACCAGCAGTCCGAATGGACCGGGGACGTCGCCTGGAGGGACTCGAGCAACCACCTGTACAAGAACGACCGGTCGTTGGGCACCTATGCGGAGAGCTACCGCATCGCGCGCTTCACCGGAGACGTCGCGTGGCGCGACTCGAGCGGGTCCGTCTACCGCAACGACGACCGCTTGGGCTCCTACTCCAAGAGCTACCAGGTCTCCGACTACGCGGGGACCGTGGTCTGGGAGGACAGCAGCGGCAACCTCTACAAGGACGCCCAGCGGCTGGGGACTTACGTGAAGCGTTGGGCCGTGGCCGCCTTCTCCGGCGACGTCGTCTGGATCGACAGCGGCGGCGACATCTACAAGAACGAACAGCGGCTGGGCTCCAACGCCCGGGACTTCACCCTCCAGCCGGACGGCCGCGGCAAGTGGGTCGACGGCAACGGCGACCATCACCTGCTCTAGCCGCCGCGTTCACACGGCCGATCTAGGCTGAGACCGGCGTCCGCCGGTAGAATCGTGGCCACGGCATCCCCATGGCCAACGAGGATCGGGGCCGTCACGCGTGGCACCCCTGGGCGCAGGCGGCGCTCCTGCCGCTCTTGCTCCTGTCGCTGCAGGGCATCGCGCGGCAGGCTCCCCGGGCGCCGATCATCAGCATCACCTTCGACGACGGAAACGCCGACCAGCTCATGGCCGTGCCGATGCTGTCGCGCCACGGACTGAAGGCGACCTTCTTCGTCAACGCGGGCCGGATCGGGCAAGACGACTACCTCACGCGCGGCCAGCTCCGCTCGCTGCAGTCCGCGGGCCACGAGATCGGCGGCCACAGCCTGAGCCATCCTCGCCTCATCGCCCTCACGGAGGAGGAGCTTCGCCGCGAGGTCTGCGTCGACCGCAGCCGCCTCCTGGCGTGGGGGCTCTCCGCCCAGAACTTCGCCTATCCCTTCGGCGAATACGACGGGAGCGTCCAGGCGATGGTCCGCTCCTGCGGGTACGCGACCGCCCGGGCCGTCGGCAACGCCTCTCGGGCCGCGCCCTATCCGCCGCCCGACCCCTACGCGCTCGCCGCCCCGGCCTCGGTCGCGGAGACGGACGCCGTCGAACATCTGAAGCGGCTGGTCCTCGACGCCGAGCGCACCGGCGGCTGGCTCATCCTCACCTTCCATCACGTCTGCGGGTCGTGCGGAACCTACGGATTCACGCCGGAGAAGCTGTCGGAGTTCCTGGACTGGCTCGGGCCGAGGAACGGGCAGTCGCTCTCGGTGCAGACCGTCGCGGAAGCCACCGGCACGGCGCCGCCGCAGGGCGTGCCGCCGCCTCCGCCGCAGGCGCCGGTGGCGCCGTCGACCGCCGTGCGCGCCTACCCGAACCCTTGGCGCGCGGACCTGCATGAGGGCCGGCGCATGACGATCGACCGGCTCGGCGCGGCGGGGAGCGTGCGGATCTTCACGCCCTCCGGCCGCCACGTCCGGACCCTGTCCGCGTCGGGAGGGGCGGCCGCGTGGGATTTGGCGGACCACAGCGGGACGGGCGTGTCGTCGGGGTTGTATCTGTACGTCGCGGTCGACGGCCAGGGACGGCTGGTCAGCGGAACGGTGACCGTGATCCGTTAGCTGAAGAACGACTTGATCCTTCCGACGAGCCCGCCGGCGGGGGCGTCGGCGGGCGCCTGGGCGGGCTTGGTCTCCCAGCCGGCCTCTTTCGACAAGTTCTGGAAGAGCTTATCGGCCCGGAGCGCGAGCAACTGCGCGAACGCGTCGACCGTCGAGATCGAGTTGGGGACCGCGTCCCGGCTCAACCGCTCGCCGCCGCCTTGGTTCGGGTCGGCCTTCAGCCGCTCGGAGAGGTGCATGAACACCTCGTGCAGCGGCTTGAGCGCCGAGAGCAGCTCGTCGCGCGACGCCTCGAGCGATCCGCCGTATTTCCGCAGGATCTGCTCGCCGATGTGCTTCGACAGCTCGAGGGACGTCACGAACGGGCGCAGGCCCGCGAGGTACGGCTTGAGCTTCCGCCCGATCGGGCAGTCGGTGGCGAACACGGCGAGCTGGACCAGCGTCGCGCCGACCTCCTGCATCGTCCATTCCACCGTCTGCGAGCGGCCCCGGGCGTCGACCGCCGTCGCCTTCACCGGTTCGATCGAGTGGCGCGGCCGGAGCTTCCCGAGGGTTGTCTGCAAAGACAGCGCCGCGGGGCAGCTGAGGATCATGTCCGGGAGCGGGCAGCCCGGGCACTTCTGGTACTTGAGATCGGTCCAGGGCTCCGGCTTTTCCTTCAGCAGCGGGATATGCGTGCCGGTCGGCTTTCGCTCGATGTGGAAGTACTCGCGCGAGCCGTCCTTGAACTCGATCGACAGCTCGCGGTACCAGACGTCGGGGCTCTCCCCGGGACGTTCCATCGGGGCCAGTGTAGCCCGCCTCCGTCGGGAGCGCAATACCGCTAGCAGGGTGCTGATAAACCCCACGCAACGGAGCAACGCAGAGGTACGCGAAGGGAATTAACCGAAAGGGACGCGAAGGACAGATAGGGGAAAAGACAGGCTGGATCTCCCCAATTCGGTCCTCTGCGGGCCTTTCCGTGATTTCCCTCTGCGTGCCTCTGCGATACTCCGTGGGATCGGGCTTAGGTTTATCAGCACCCTGCTAGGCGCGGTTGCCGGCGCGGCCGATCTGCGACTCGAGGTCTTGGTCTACCTGGTGGTCGAGCCAGCGGGTCTCGCCGTCGCGGCGGCCCGAGAGCTCCGCGCCGGTCCGCTCGAGCGCGCTCTTGATCGGGGCGAACTCGGTGCGGGCGCGCTCGGCGCTCGAGGCGTTCGACAGGCCGGAGAAGATGCCCCACAGCGGCGGCAAGAACCAGTCGGTGAGCAGCCCGTGGCCGTCGTAGACCTCCCGCCCCTGCGCCTTCGGCAGCATCTTGACCAGCCCCTCGTCTTGGAGCGTGCGGTTGTTGTGGAGGCCGGTGACCATGGGGCGCAGGCGCTGCAGGGCGGCGTTCGCGTCGCGCGCGTGAGCCTGGGCCTGCGAGGCCGCGACGCTCGCCGCCAAGCGGTACGGCCCGCTGTTGTCGACGTAGCGCACCTGCTGCTTGCCGTCCGTGTCGGTGTAGTACTCGGCGTCGTTGGTGTGCAGCGCGGCCAGGGTGAGCATGGCCGCCTCGGTGTTGCGCGCGGAGATCATGCCGCGGAGCTCGGCGTCGACCTGCTCGGCGACGGCGACGGCCGGCTTGGCGAGCTGATCGTAGACCTTGGAGAGCCGGTCGCGGCGGTCGCGGTGGTCGCGGTAGTCCTGGCGCTCGGAGTAGAGCCGCTCGCCCACGCGGCCCCGCATGGCGGCGTTCGCGGCCGAGTGGAGGTTCTCCTCAGGGGCCATCTCCTGCGTCCGGAACTCCTGGAGATCGGCGGCGCCCTTCTGATGCTGGGCGCGCAGCTCTCCTCCGAAGAGCGTCGGGGCGACCTTGCCGAAGTTGTCGACGTGCTGCTCGAGGGCGCCGGCCTTCGCCTTCTGGGCGCCGATCTCAGCATTCATGGAGCGGAGGGTCGTCGCCAGCGTGCCTTCGAAGCCCGACTCCTTGGCCGCGGCCTCCTCGGCGCCCACCCGGGCGCGCCAGGCGTCGGGCGCGGTCTTGCCGATGCGGGTGTTCTCGTCCTTCGTTACGGCGTTGTGATTGAGCTCGGCGCGGGTCTCCACGACGCGGTCGAACGCGAGGTAGCGCTTCGCGTCTCTCACGGAGTCGTTCGTGCGATTCTCGACGCGCTTGGCTCCCGCCTTCTCGGCGGTCGCGATCCGGGTCTCCATCCGGTCGCCGCGTTCGTGCGACGACTTCGCGATCTCGAGGAGCTTGGGCGCGTCGCCTTCGCGGCGGGCTTCGTCGATCTGCTCGACCTGGGCCGCGCTCTTGGACATCACCCAGAACTCGTTGAGCTGGCTCGAGTACTTGTAGAACCCGCCGAGGACGGCGGCGATGACGACCGCGATCGTGACGCCGACCCGCACCTCGTGCGGGATCTGCCGCAGGCGCTCGACGGCCCTGCCCGCGAGCTCGTGGCCCCGGCTCCCTCCGCCGGACCAGGGGTCGAGGCCGGGCCCGTCCGAGGAACCGGTCCCAGGGTCGCCGACGGGCTCCGCCGCGGGAGCGGCGCGACGCGAGGCGGAAAAAAGCGCGTTCAGCGTGAGCGAGGGCTCCGCTCCGCGGCCGAGTTGGACGGACGCATGGGCGAGAGGCGCCGCGGTCTTCAAGCTTGTCTGGGCGCTCATCACAGGCGCGACCGAGAGCGCCGACGCCGCGGCGCCCGCGATCGGGGTCGCGCCGAGGCTGAGCGAGGCGCCGGCGGGAACGGCGACCGACTTGGCGAGGGCCTGGGCCGCGCCGGGGCCGAGGGAACCCCAGAGCAAGACGGCGCAAAGGAGGAGTCTCATAGCACGCCCAGTGTACTCCCAGAAGCTCCCCGTTCGTCCGGGTCGAATGGGCCTCGGAGAGAGGGTTTTTGGGCCGACGCCCTTCTGGGACCGATGGCCCCAAGGGGTATCATAAGGAGGGGTGCGCCATGGAGAAGAAGCGCGAGAAGAAGCGGCGTATCGTCGGGGCCAAGGACCGGCTGCCGGAGAGCCGGATCGAGGGAGAGGAGGGGAATATCCTCGAGGAGAACGAACGCGAGGCGAAGGAGCGCGAGTAATTCGTAGGATGAGGGCGTGCGCGCGGTCCTCGTGTTCGCCGGCCTCTGCCTGCTGAACAACCGGGCCTTTTGGCGCTACGCCCTCCTGGAGCGCGGCGTCGTGACGCTCGACACCGCGGCCGCGCTGTGGCGCCACGTCGCGGTGCCGCTCGGGCTCGGGGTGGTCTTCGCGCTGGTCGCGCTCGGGCTCGGCCGGACGCTGCTCCGGCGCATCGTCCGCGGCGAGCCGGGCGCCGCCGAGTCGCCCGCGGCCTTCGGCCTCGGCGTGCTCGCGTGGGCGGGCGCCGTCTTCGCGCTCGGGCTCGCGGGCCGGCTCACGGGCCCGGCGCTCGGCTTCACCTCGATCGCCGCGGCTCTGGTCGCCGCCACCGAGCTCGTAGCCCTCTCGCGCCTTCGGTGGGTGAAAGCGGCGGCGCCGGCCCCTGGGTGGCAGCAGGCCCTTTGGGGCCTGCTGGGCTACGCGCTCTGGCACTCGCTCGTGATCGCGACCGCGCCGCCCATCGAGTGGGACATCCTCGCGTATCACCTGCCGATCCCCAAGCTCTACCTCGCGTGGGGCGGGGTCCATGAGATCCCGTGGCTGCTGCACAGCCACTGGCCGCATCTGATGGAGGCGTTCTACGTCCTGCCGCTGGCGCTCGGGGAGGACGGACTCGCGGCTCTGATCCACGCCGCCTGCTGCGCGGGCTTGGTCGCCGGGACGTTCTGGGCCGCTCGCGCGGAGCTCGGCGTCCGGACCGCGTGGCTCGCGGCCGCGGTGGTCGCGGTCCAGCCGACGATGCTGCGCATCGCCGGCACCGCCCACTCCGACGGAGCGGTCGCGCTCATGCAGCTCGGCGCGACGTGGGCGCTCTGGCGCTCCGACGAGGGCCGCGACCGCCGCTGGGTGCTCGCCGCCGCGCTCCTCACCGGCGCCTCGGCGTCATGCAAGCTCTTCGCGGTGGCGGCCGTGCCGGCATGGGCGGGGTGGCTGGCGTGGCGGCGCCGCTGGCCGGCGGCATTCCTCTTCTCGGCTGCGAGCCTCGCCGTCGTCCTACCGTGGTACGTGAAGACCGCGGCTGGGGCCGGCAATCCGGTCTGGCCGTTCTTCTCCCGCTGGCTGGGCGGCGCGTGGGGCGCCTCGGTGATCGAGACGCCGTACCTCGTCAGCACGCGCTGGCCTTGGCCTCCCGATGGGGAGCTCCTCGTGCGCTACGGTCCCCAGTACCTGCTGCCGTCGCTCGCCGCGGCGGCTTTCTCCCTCGGCGCCGCCGCGCGGCCCGTGCCGAGGTTCGCGGCGTTCTGCTTCATCCCCGCCCTGACGTATCTCCCGATCGTGATCCGGCAGCAGGAGGCCTGGCGTTTTCTGCTCCCGCTCTACCCCGCGATGGGGATGCTCCTGGCCGTTTGGGTGGGCCGCGCGCTCGACCGGACCGGGCCGCGCCGGTGGGTCGCGCTCGCCGCGCTGGGGCTCGCCCTTTGGCCGGGCGTGTCCGCCTCGCAGAACAACGAGCTCTTCGGGGCTTCGGGCGTCCGTTCGAAGCTGCGGCCGGACCGCGACCCGCGAGAGCTGTACCTCGAGCGCAGCCTCGACCACTATCTGCCGTACGACCGCATCCGCCGCGACGTGCCGCCGGAGTCGAGGATCCTGCTCTACCGCGAGGTCCGGAGCTACTACCTCGGGCTGGATTACCTCTGGGGGGACCCGCTGAACCAGGGGCTGATCCCGTATGCGCGCCTCGCGACGCCCGAGGCGCTGCGAGACCGGCTGCGCGCGCTCGGCGTCACGCACGTCCTCGTCAACGATCAGCTCGCGATGTACGCCCCTTCGGAGCAGTACTACGACGAGCGGATCACGCGGCTCATGAACGAGATGCTGCGCCTCTACGCCGCGCCGCGCGTTCAATACGGACCGATGTCTCTCTACCGCCTCAAGTAGAGTTAGTAAAGTGGGGACGGTCCCCACTTTACTTAGTCGCGGAGCATCTCGCGGGCGGCGTTGCGGCCGCACGCGCCCATCACGCCGCCGCCGGGGTGGGTGGCCGCGCCGCAGAGATAGAGGCCGGGGACCGGGCTCCGATAGTCCGCGTAGCCGGGGACCGGCCGCATGAAGGAGAGGCTCGAGAGCGACATCGTCCCCTGCATGATGTTTCCGCCCGTCAGCCCGAACCTCGACTCGAGATCGGCCGGGGCGAGGACCTCGTAGGCGATGACCGACTTGCGGAAGTTCGGGGCGTACTGCGTCATCACGTCGATGCAGCGCTCGGCGTAGCGCTTCTTGTTCTCCTCGAGGGTCCCCGCGTCGGGCGCGAGCCGGTATGGGAAGTACTGCGTGAACATCGACATCACGTGCCGGCCCTGCGGCGCGAGGCCGTCGTCGAGGGAGCTCGGCAGCGTCGCCTCGATGATCGGGGTCTCGGACGGGTAGCCGTACTTCGCCGGGTCGAACGCCTTCTCGATCGCCGCGCGGCTCGGGCAGAGGTGGATCGTGCCGCGGTGCTGCGGGCCGACGCCGGCGTCGGGCAGGCAGGAGAACCGCGGCGGCTCCGAGAGCGCGAGGTTGATCTTGCAGCTCGCGCTCGAGTAATCGATGCCTTCGACCGCCTCCCGGAAGTCGTCGGGGAGGGACCTGGGCTCGAGCAGCTTCAAGAACGTGGTGCGCGCGTCGACGCAGGAGGCCACCTGGCCCGCGCGGAACTCCCGGCCGTCGGCGAGCGCCACGCCCCGGGCGCGGCCCTCCGCGAGGAGGATCCGCGCGACGGGCGCGTCGGTGAGGATGTCGGCGCCGCGCGCGCGGGCGGAGGACGCGATCGCCTCCGACAGCGCGCCCATCCCGCCCTTGACGTAGCCCCAGACGCCCCGCACGCCGTCGCACTCGCCCATCACGTGATGGAAGAGGACGTAGCCCGTCCCCGGCATGGACGGCGTCGCGAAGGCGCCGATGATCGCGTCGGTGGCGATCGTGGCCTTCAGCTCCTCGGACTCGAACCAGCGGTCGAGGATCGGGTTCGCCGCCCCGGTCAGCAGCTCGAGGGCGCGCCGTCCGTCGGAGGGCCCGAGCCGCAGGAAGGAGAGCGCCATCCGGCCGAGCTTGAGCAGGCTGCCCGGGGAAAGCCTCCACGGGTTCGGCGGAGTCTCGTCGAGCATCGGCTCGAGGAAGGCGGCGACCCGCTCCAGCAACGCCTCGTAGCGCGGCAAGGCCATGGCGTCCTTCGCCGAGAACTTCGAGACCTCGCGGCGCGTGAGGTCCTTGTCCGGCCCCATGAGGAGGTACCGGCCGTCGGGGAGCGGCGTGAAGCTCGACGGGTCGCGCGGCAGCATCGCGAATCCGTGCCGCTTCAGGTCGAGGTCGCGGATGATGTCCGGCCGGAATAGGCTGTTCACGTAGCTCGCCGTCGAGACCTTGAAGCCGGGCCACGGCTCCTCGGTCACCACGCAGCCTCCGACCCGGGAGCGGCGCTCGAGCACGAGCACCGATCGGCCCGTCCGCGCGAGATAGGCCGCGGCGACGAGGCCGTTGTGGCCGCCGCCGATGATGACGACGTCGTAGTCCGTCCGCATCCCGTCAATTAGAGCAAATGCGAACGCGCGCGTCGGTGCCGGGCGCTTTCGCGGCGCTGGGATAAAGCGACCAGCGGCGGCCGGGCCTTGCGCCTCTCGTCGAAGGCTCGGGGGAAGGCCATACTGGACGCATGAATCCAGCCGCCGCCTTCGCCGCAGCCCTGTTCGTCCTCTCGGCCGTCCCCGCCTGCGCCCTCGACATGCGGGACGCCGAGGTCGACTTCCCCGCGGTCGAGGCCGTCTTGAGGAAGGCGTACGCCGGCCTGCGCGGACAGCCGGGCGTAAAGGCCGCCGAAGAGGCTCCGGTCTATGTGGACCGGGCGCGGCTTGCCGTGACGCCCCAGGAGCTCGCCGCGTTGATGCTCTGCGCGAAGGCCGCGGTGGCCGAGGGGAGGCCGTTCTACCGGACGGGCCTGATCCGCACGCACGTGATCGCGTTCCCCGGCGTCGGCGAGGACGGCGCCTTCGTGCCCGGCCGGCCGGGCTGGATCGAGTTCATCGCGCAAGACGAGAGCGGCATGCTGAAGTTCAAGCTCGCCGCCGACGGCCGGCTCGCCCCTTGGGTGCAGATCAACGGCTCGATGTACGCCCTCGAGACGGGACCGGCGCAGCAGGCGATTTCCGGCGAGCTGGCGATCTGGCTGGCGAAGGCCCAGCCGCCGGTCGAGCCCGCCCTCGGCGATCCCCCTAGGCCGAATGGGCCCTCGGAGCCCAGGTCCTAGGACCCGCGATCTTTCCCGGCCGCCCGCCCATCCTTAGGCGGTGACCGGACTATGGCTGCTGCTCCTTTGGGCCCCCGCCGCTGAGGCCGCCGTCAGGGTCTCCGTCGCGCCTCAAGCGGCCGATCCGGTCCTCTTGGCGGCGGCCGAGGCGGCGGTGCTCCCGATGCTCGACTCCGGGGTCACGCTGGATCGCCGCCGGGGCCTGGTGCTCGAGGCCCGGGGGTGGAGCGCCGGCGTGACGCCCGAGCGCCGCCGATGGGTGCTAAGCCGCTTCGAGACCCTCCTGGGCGCCCCGATCCGCGTCGAGGAGTTGGCCTCGGCGGCCCCCGCGCCGCTCCCGGAGCCGGCACCGGCCGGGCTCTTCGGCCGCGGCGTGGACGCCGCCATCGCGGACCGCTTGCGCGGGTTGCCGACGTCGCACTCGAAGGCGGCGCAGGACGGGTTCTACGACCGGACGGCGGGCTCCGGGGACGCGGCGGTCTCTCCTGGGCCGGGCTCTCCGGCGCCCGCTCGCCCCGTTCTCACGGCGGCCGCGGCGCGCGCCCACCCGCGCGGGAACGCCGCGCCGCCCGCTCCCGCCGCACCCGGCCCCGACGGGAAGGTCTCGTGGTGGAGGGCCGCCAGGGAGATGGGCGCCGGGGCGGTCGACGTCGTCAGGAGCGTCTTCACGTGGAAGGGCGCCGCGATCGTCGCGGGGACCGTCGCCATGGTCGCGATCGCGCCGGTGACCGTCTACGGCCTGCTCGTGCTGAGCGCCGGCACGGCGGGCTACACGATCGGCAAAGCGCTCTACGACGGCTACCAGGCGAAGAAGGCCGGCGAGACCGAGAAGCTCTACGAGGCGTCGCGCGACATGGGGCGCGGGCTGCTCACGCTGGGGCTCACCTTCTTCGGGGCGCGCAACCCGCCGACCAACCTCCGCCCGCACGTCCCGAAGACCCTGAGCGAGCTCCGCGTGCTCGCCGCCGCAATGGACGACGAGCCGATCGTCGTGATGTCGCTCCTCGGCGGAAAGAAGGCCAACGCCTCCTTGGCGGCGGCCGGCACGGAACAGCGCTAGCGCGGCGGTCTAGCCTGACCGGGAAGTCTCGTCCGTGATGAACGTCCAGCCGGGCTTGCGTGCCGAGCGCACGTGGCGGCGGATGAAGTTGCGGGCCAGGTTCTCGGCGATCGCGTACTCCAGGTAGTGGTAGCTGACGCCGTGCCGGCACTTCCAATGGGCGATCGGGTACGGTCGTGATTCTCCGTGCTCGCGGGCCAGCCGGTCGAGCGAGATCCGGGTCAGCCCGACGTAGATCTCCCGCGTCGTGGCGTTGATCGCCTTGTAGACGGACACCAGCTCGTGAGCGGTCCGGCGCGGTTGCTTAGGTGTCATTCGGCCTAAACATCGGGTCGTTGCGACAATGTTATCCGTGGCCGGTATGCCTGTCTCGCAACAATGTTTTGACGCCGGCGTATACGTCGCGTGACGTCAGGGGATGGCGGCGAAGCGGGCGCGCTCTTCGTCGGTGAGCTCGCGGGGGATGAGGGCGAAGTTATAGACCCGCGACTCGCTGCGGCGGCACTTATACTGCGCGGCGCGGGGGACCCGGGGATCGGTCTCGGCGGCCCGCGCCTCGGCCGCGCGTACCGCGTGCACGCGCTGCCCTTCGGTCGCCTCCCGCCAGTCCCGGGAGAAGCCGTCGATGTGCGCTTCGTGATAGGCGCTGTGGGTGAAGATGGGGACGTAGGCCTGCTCCGCCTTGACCCGGACGGAGAAGCGCCCGTCCGCGTCCGTCACGGAGGCGAACTTGGGATCGAAGACGATCCGCGCGCCTTCGACGGGCGTCAGACGGTAGATATCGACGACCTCGCCTTCGATGTTGCACGGGTTCTTGACCCGTCCGCCGGGAGCCCCGGGGGAAAGATACACGAAGAGCTTGGCCGCGCCCAAGCCGCGCAGCGCGAACGCGGCCGCCAGCACGGCGACCAGCCCGGCCACCAGCCGCCAGTCGACCCAGGGGGCCGACGGCTCTGGGACGGGCAACGGCTTCGCCGCGACCGGGGCTTCCGTCGCCGTCGCGCCGCCGCCCGGCTTCCAGGTGGAAAAGACAAGGCGGCATGAGGTGCAAGCCTCCTGCGCCTCGTATGCCGCCTTCTCCCCGCACTTGGGGCACACCATCGTCCCGAAGTGTACGTCTTTTTGACGGACCCGTGACGGCCGCTTAGGCCGCGACCGGCGCCTTCTTGTGCTTGTGCGAAGAGCCCTTGCCGCCGCCGTTGTTGACGGAGGCGTTCAGCGAGCTGATCCGCATGGAATAGAACGAGCGCCAGACGAAGTACAGGCCGACCACGAACAGGACGATCCCGATCGCCAGCGCCTTGCCCGGCGCCGAGACCGCGATCTCGACGGCCAGGAGGCCGAAGAGCGTGGTGAACTTGATGATCGGGTTCAGCGCGACCGACGACGTGTCCTTGAACGGGTCGCCGACGGTGTCGCCGACGACGGTCGCCGCGTGGAGCGGGGTGCCCTTCTCCTTCAGGTCGACCTCGACGAGCTTCTTCGCGTTGTCCCACGCGCCGCCGGCGTTGGCCATGAACATCGCCTGGAAGAGACCGAAGACCGCGATCGAGATGAGATAGCTCGCGAAGAACGTCGGGTCAAAGCACGCGAACGCCAGCGTGAACGAGAAGATCACGCCGAAGATGTTCATCATGCCGTTCTGCGCGTACTGCGTGCAGATCGTCACGACCTCTCGGGAGGACTCGACGGACGCCTTCTCGGTGCCGTCCAGCTTGATGTTCGCCTTGATGTACTCGACGGCCTTGTAGGCGCCGGCGGTGACCGCCTGCATGGACGCTCCGGTGAACCAGTAGATCACCGCGCCGCCCGCGATGAGGCCGAGCATGACCTCGGGCGCGAGCAGGTCGAGCTTGAGGTTTAGGAGCAGGATGATCGAAAAGATCATCGTCGTGGCGCCGATGACGGCCGTGCCGATGAGCACGGGCTTGGCCGTCGCCTTGAACGTGTTGCCGGCGCCGTCGTTCTCCTCGAGGCGGTGCTTGCCCCTGGAGAAGTCCACCTTGAGGCCGTGCTCCTTCTCGATCTCCTGCGCCGCGCCCTTCATCGTCTCGATCTGCGAGAGCTCGAAGACGGACTGCGCGTTGTCGGTGACCGGGCCGTAGGAGTCGACGGCGATCGTGACCGGGCCCATGCCGAGCATGCCGAAGGCCACGAGGCCGAGCGCGAACACCGACGGGTAGGCCATGTAGGCGTCGAGGCCCATCGTCGAGACGATCGCCGCGCCCGCCATGAGGCCGGCCATGACGAGGCCGGTCCAGAACGCGCTGAAGTTGCCCGCCACCAGGCCCGAGAGGACCGCGAGCGACGCGCCGCCCTCGCGGGCGGAGGAGACGATCTCGCGGACGTGTCCCGAGTTCGTCGAGGTGAAGATCTTCGTGAACTCGGGGATCAGGGCCGCCGAGAGCGTGCCGAAGGAGATGATCGAAGCCAGCTTCCACCAGAACCCGCCCGGCATGTCGCCGAGCAGCGCGTAGCTGACGGCGTAGGTGACGATCATCGACAGGACCGAGGTGACCCAGACGAGCGACGTCAGCGGGGTCTCGAAGTCGAAGTGGTCGGCGTCGGCGAACCGCGCGCGGGAGATCGCGCCGTTGACCCAGTAGGAGCCGATCGAGGTGATGATCATCAGCACGCGCATGACGAAGATCCAGACCACCAGCTTGGCCTGGATGATCTCGCCGCCCTGCATGAGGGAGAGCTTGCCGTCGGGCCCCATGCTCATCCCGGCCGCCAGCGCGATGAAGCTGATCAGGGCCACGCCGGTGACGCCGTAGGTCTCGAAGCCGTCGGCGGTAGGGCCGACCGAGTCGCCCGCGTTGTCGCCCGCGCAGTCGGCGATGACGCCCGGGGTTCTCGCGTCGTCTG
>JACQPK010000380.1 GCA_016207565.1 Elusimicrobiota bacterium | reverse complement strand
GCTGCCGGACCTGCCACGAGCAGGAAGGCTTCCGGGTCGAGAACAAGAAGATCTACGACTACTTCCAGGAGTGGAAGGACTCCCCGCACGACCGGGCCGGTCTCTCCTGCACGGCCTGCCACGGCGGCGACGCCGCCAAGGCGGACAAGGACGAGGCCCATCGCGGCATCGTCCCCACGTCGAACGCGGCGAGCCCGCTCCACTTCAAGAACATCCCGGCGACCTGCGGCGGGTGCCATCCCGAGGTGCTCGCGCGCTTCGAGAAGAGCCGCCACTTCGAGAAGCTGAAGGCGAAGGCGGGGGGTCCGAACTGCGTCACGTGCCACGGCTCGCTCGACGCCAAGATCTACGCGCAGACGGTCGTCGACCGCTCGTGCTTGAAGTGCCATAACGCGAAGTCGAGGAACCATCCGGAGGTCGCGGCGCGCGCCCGCGAGATCCTCGCGAAGCTGAACCACGCCGACGGCTACCGGAAGGGGCTGAAGTTCTACTACAAGTCCATCGGCAGGCCGGAGGCGATGAAAAAGGTGGACGCCGCCTATCAGGACATCGTCCACTCCTGGCACGAGTTCGACTTCAAGCGGCTCGGGCCGCGCGCGGAGGAGCTCCTGCGCGAGCTCAAGGCGCTCTACACCCACGCCCAAGACGAGCGCAAGCACCGGCCGGAGGAGGAGAAGCCGTGACGGACGAGCCCGGCTGGGCGCGGCCGGCCGTCGTCGTGGGCCTCGCGCTCCTCGCCGTGGGCCTGTGGACGGGGGCGCTCGGAGGCCCGGCGGAGAAGCGCGACGCCGCTCCGCTCGATCCCAAGTCCTACAGCACGGACACGGTGCGCAAGGTCCGCAAGTCGATGACCTTCGACGGCGCTCCGTGCCAGTCCTGCCACGAAGGCAAGGAGGCCCTGCAGGGGGATCCCCGCGAGAAGGGCATCTTCCACGAGGCGATCAAGCTCCAGCACGGCCGCAACCAGCACTGCTTCAACTGCCACCACCGGCTGCAGCCGGCGGACTTCTCGAACTTCGACGGGGCTCCGATCAAGCTCGCGGACGTGCAGCTCCTGTGCGCGCGCTGCCACGGCACCACCTACCGCGACTGGCAGCAGGGCTCGCACGGGCGGCGGACGGGCTCGTGGGACTCCGCCAAGGCGAGCAAGAACACGGTCTGCATCGCGTGCCACGAGCCCCACTGGCCCGTCTTCAAACCCCTCCAAGCCGCCCCGCCTCCCCAGGTGAACCCGCACGGCGGGGAACAGGGAGGGCACCACTGATGGCCGACGAAGACAAGCCCGACACGGGCCCGACCTGCCCGGAGCAGATGAGCGCCACGCGCCGCGGCTTCCTCGGCGCCATGGCGGTCAGCGCCGTGGCGGCCACCGCCGCCGCGCTCGCGCCGCTCAAAGACATCGACGACCTCCCCACGCTCGAGGAGTTCCTGAGGCAGCACTACCACGAGCTCACGCCCGCGGACAAGGAGCGGCTGCTCGAGAGGATCAAGAACCAGGTCGAGAAGGAGTACGGCGTCCGCCCCAACGTGACGGACCCGCCCCCGATCCCCGGCGTCGAGTTCGCCTACGCGCTCAACATCGGCCGCTGCATCGGCTGCCGCAAGTGCGTGTACGCGTGCATGAAGGAGAACAACCACTCGCGCGACCCGCAGATGCAGTACATCCGCGTGCTCCAGATGAAGAAGGGCTCGATCGACGTCGAGACCTCCGATCACAACTACGAGGGGGAGGTCCCGAAGGACGGCTTCTACTACATGCCGGTCGCCTGCCACCAATGCCGGAAGGCGCCGTGCGTGAAGGCGTGCCCGGTGAAGGCCACCTGGCAGGAGCCCGACGGGATCGTCGTCGTCGACTACAACTGGTGCATCGGGTGCCGCTACTGCATGGCGGCCTGCCCGTACTTCGCCCGGCGCTTCAACTTCGAGAAGCCGCAGATCCCGAAGGAGGAGCTCAACCCGGAGATGGGCCTCTTGTCCAACCGCCCGCGCCCCAAGGGCGTCGTCGAGAAGTGCCACTGGTGCCTGCACCGGACCCGCAAGGGACAGTACCCGGCCTGCGTCGAGGCCTGCCCGACGGGCTCGCGGAAGTTCGGCAACCTCCTCGATCCGAACTCGGAGATCGCGCAGATCATCAAGACGAAGCGGGTGTACGTGCTGAAGGAGGAGGTCGGCACGCTCCCGCGGTTCTACTACTACTTCAACGTATGAGCGACCTCATCGGGTTCGTCCGGCGGAGCGCCGCCGAGCTGCTGGACGGGGACTGGCGCTACGTCCTCTGGCTGTCGTTTCTCTTCGCGGTCTCCCTCGTCGGGCTGAACGCGTACTGCCGGCAGCTCGTACACGGCCTCACGGTGACCGGGATGACCGATCAGGTCTCGTGGGGACTCTACATCGCGAACTTCACGTTCCTCGTCGGCATGGCGGCCGCGGCCGTGATGCTCGTGATCCCGGTCTACGTCTACGAGGACGAGGTCCTGCACGACGTCGTGATCCTCGGCGAGCTGCTCGCGGTCGCCGTCATCGTCATGTGCCTGCTCTTCGTCACGGTCGACCTCGGCCGTCCGGACCGCTTCTGGCACATGATCCCGGGGATCGGCAAGTTCAACTGGCCGATCTCGATGCTGAGCTGGGACGTCATCGTGCTCAACGGCTACCTGGCGCTCAACGCCTACATCTGCGGCTACCTCATCTACATGGCGTACCTCGGCCAGAAGCCGAAGAAGCTGTGGTACCTCCCGGCCGTGTTCCTCGCGATCTTTTGGGCGATCAGCATCCACACGGTCACCGCGTTCCTCTACGTCGGTCTGGGCGGCCGGCCGTTCTGGAACTCGGCCATCGTCGCGCCCAGGTTCCTCGCCTCGGCGTTCACGGCCGGGCCGGGGTTCTTGATCCTGTCGTTGCAGATCATCCGGAGGGTCTCGCCGTACAAAATCTCGGACAAGGCGCTGTTCATGCTGCGCAGCATCGTGCAGGTCTCGATGGTCATCAACGTCTTCCTGCTCTTCTGCGAGCTCTTCAAGGAGTTCTACACCGACTCGGCGCACGTCGCCTCCGCGAAGTACCTGTTCTTCGGCCTGCACGGCCATCACGGGCTCGTGCCGTGGATCTGGACCGCGATGGGGCTCGACGCCGCCGCGCTCGTCCTCCTGATGCTGCCGCTCTCGCGCAGCCTGAAGTATCTCGACCTCGCGTGCCTGCTCGCGATCGCCGGCATCTGGATCGAGAAGGGGATGGGCCTCGTGATCCCCGCCTTCATCCCGACGCAGCTAGGCGAGATCGTCGAGTATTCGCCGACGAGGACCGAGTGGTTCATCACCTGGGGCATCTGGGCCTTCGGGATCCTGCTCTACACGCTGCTCCTGAAGGTCGCCATCCCCGTCCTCACGGGACGGTTGCGCCGCTCGAGCGGCTCAGCGGCGGCTGAAACGTTGCAAGAAAGCGGCGTAGCATGCCGCTCCTCGCACTGATCCTCGGTATCTGGCAAGGCGGGCTCGCGCAGGCCGCCTCGAGTTGCGTTACCTGCCACGAGTCCGCCGGGGCGGTCTCCTACCTCGAGCACAACTTCGAGGACTGGAAGCGCTCTCCTCACGCCGGGGCCGGGGTCGGCTGCGAGGCTTGCCATGGGGGGCAGCCCGCCCAGTTGGACAAGGCCGGCGCGCACGCCGGCATGCTGCGTTCGACCGACCGCCTGAGCCTCGTGTACTT
This sequence comes from Elusimicrobiota bacterium, assembly GCA_016207565.1. GTDB lineage: Bacteria > Elusimicrobiota > Elusimicrobia > UBA1565 > JACRDR01 > JACRDR01. The sequence goes on along the minus strand of JACQPK010000380.1, from coordinate 2,622 downwards.
CACCCGCGTTCCGGAGACCTGCGGCGCCTGCCATGCCGCCGAGCGCGACGCGTTCGGGAAGAGCCGCCACGGTGGAGAGCTCAAGCGCACCGGCCGCGGTCCGAACTGCGTGACCTGCCACGGCTCGATGGCGAACCATATCCTCGCGCCCCGTGAGCTCGAGCAGGCGTGCACGCTCTGCCATCGCCGGCCGACGAACGCGGCGGCGACGCTCCTCTCGCTGGGGACCTCCGGGAAGGCCCTCAAGGGCCTCGAGGCCGCCCTCGAGCGGACCCGCGGGAGCGGGATCGACGCCCGCGCCCAGGAGGAGGCGTACGCGAAGGCCAAGGCGCTCCAGTACGACGCGCTCGTCGAGTGGCACACCTTCCGCATGGACGCGGTGCTCAAGGCCTCGCAGGCGGCCGCCAAGCAGGCGAACACGGCCGCCCGCGAGCTCGAGCTGAAAGAGCGGCAACATGGCGACCGAAGCGGCCCCTGACGTCACGCGGCGCGGGTTCCTCGCCTGGGCGATCGCCGGGCTCGGCGCGTTCATCGCCACGGTGCTCGGCGGAACGGGGCTCGGCTACTTCCTTTCGCCCGCGTTCGCGAAGCGCGACGAGGACTGGGTCGACCTCGGGGCGGTGAAGGATTTTTCGGCTGAGAAGCCCCACAAAATCGACTTCGTGTCGCGCGCCCGCGACGCCTGGGCGGTCGTCGAGAAGCGGGCCTCGGCCTGGGTCCTCACGCCGAACGGCCGGGACTTCATCGCCTTCGATCCCCGCTGCACGCACCTCGGCTGCCCGTACCGGTGGGACGACGCGACGAAGAAGTTCCTCTGCCCCTGCCACACGGCGGTCTTCGACGTCGACGGCCGCGTCGTCAGCGGGCCGCCCCCGAGGCCGCTCGACCGCTATACGACGAAGGTCGTGGGAGGCCGCCTGCTCATTCGCCCCGTGCCGGGGGGCGGGGAGGCCAAGTCATGACCCGGGTCGCGTGGGCCTGGGTCTGCGAGCGGACCGGGGCCGACCGGGTCTGGGAGGCCCTCTTCGCCCGGCGCATCCCCGAGGCGCGGGGGCCGGTCGCGTGGCTGTACGCGCTCGGCAGCGCCACGCTGTTCGTCTTCGCGGCCCAGGCGGTCACCGGAACGCTCCTCGCGATGAACTACGTGCCGTCGCCCGATCACGCGCACGACTCGGTGCGGTTCATCGGGACCGACGTGCATTTCGGACGCTTCATCCGCGGCCTGCACCACTGGGGCTCGAGCTTCATGGTCGTCTTGACCGGCCTGCACATGCTCCGGGTCTATTTCATGGCGGCGTATAAGTACCCGCGGGAGTCGACCTGGCTCGTCGGCATCGCGCTCCTCTTGCTCGTCTTGGGCTTCAGCTTCACGGGCTACCTCCTCCCCTGGGATCAGAAGGCGTACTGGGCGACGATGGTCGGCGCGAGCATCGCGGGGCAGACGCCCGTCGTCGGGGAGACCGTGGCCAAGGTGCTCATCGGCGGCACCGAGATGGGGGCGGCGACGCTGACGCGATTCTACGCGCTGCACGTGCTCGTGCTGCCGGCGCTGACCGGCGGGGCGCTCCTGGCGCACCTCTACCTCGTCGTGTGGCACGGGATTTCCGAGCCCCCGCGGCGCCTGGAGGAACCGTGACCGACTGGCACGCCGCCTATCGCGAGCGCTACAAGAAGCTGAAGGAGACCGGGAAGCCGTTTTTCCCGCACGTCGTCTTCAAGGACGCGCTCGTCGCCGCCGCGCTGCTCGCGGCGCTCTCGTGGCTCGCCTGGCGCTACGGCGCGGGGCTCGAGGAGCTCGCCGACCCGACCGACACCACCTATAACCCGCGCCCCGAGTGGTACTTCCTGTTCCTCTTTCAGGCGCTCAAGTTCTTCCCGGGGCAACTCGAGGCCGTCGCCGCGATCCTCCTTCCGGGGCTCTTCCTGGCGGCGCTCGCCCTTCTTCCCTTCCTCGACCGGGGGCCGGCGCGCCATCCCGCGGACCGCCCATGGACGACGTTGGCGGGGCTCGGCGCGATCGCGGGTTTCGCGGCCCTCACGTGGGCCGGCTATACGAGCCCCATGACCAACCCCATCGTGGAGCGGGACCCCGTCGCGCTGGAGGGGGAGCGCCTGTACCGGAAGCTCAACTGCAACTACTGCCATACGCTCGGCGGACGCGGCGGCAAGCTCGGCCCGAACCTGGACGCCGTGTTAGGGCTGCACGATGAGGCCTGGCTGACCAAGCACTTCCGGGACCCGCAGGCCTTGAGCCCGGGCTCCCCGATGCCGAAGCTGAACCTCCTCGACGACGAAATCCGGGCGCTGGTGGCCTACCTCGGGGCCCTCGGCGGCGGGCCCTACTCGGCCGAGGCGCCGAAGCTCTTCGCCGAGCACTGCGCCGCCTGCCACGCCGTCAAAGGCAAGGGCGGCGACTCGGGTCCGGACCTCACGCTGATCGGCTCGGCCCGCGACAAGATCTACCTCCGGCGCTACGTCGTCGACCCGTCGAAGCTCAACCCCTCCTCGTCAATGCCCGGCTTTGCCGACCAGCTGACCGACTCCCAGATCGAGGACCTGACCCGCTACCTGGCCAGCCTCCGTTAAAAAAGTAAACCCTGGGGACTGTCCCCAGGGTTTACT
>JACQPK010000379.1 GCA_016207565.1 Elusimicrobiota bacterium | reverse complement strand
CGTCGCACCAGATGAGACTCGTGCCGTAGGCCCAAAGGCCGGGGAACTTAGCTCCCGTCTCGTGGTACCGTAGGCGCCGTGGTGCTCCCGGCGCTCCTGGCGGCCGTCGTCTTCGCGGAGGTGCCCGCGGTCGGTCCGCCGCGCCCGGCGGACGACCCGGCGGCGGCAGCCGTGGCCGCCAAGCTGAACTTCCAAGGCGGCCCCGAGGAGCGGCGCCTCTTCGAGGCCCTCGTCTCTCAACTGCTCCAGAGCCCGACCCTCGCGGAGCTCGCGGCGCGCTTCGCCGCGCAGCCGGGCCCCGTCGAGACCGACTTCGCCGACTTCCCGGGGACCTCCGTCTATGAGCGCCGCGAGGGGCGGCTCTCCTTCGAGGGGAAGGTCTCGGCGCACGTCACCCGGAGCGCCGAGCGCGCCAGGATCTCGCTGAACCGCGCCTGCTTCAAGGTCGACCCCGAGTACGCGTTGGAGCTCTGCACGCGCCATCTCGCGCACGAGGCGCTCGGGCATTCCCTCGGCTGGCTCGAGGCCGGGCCGGCGGGCGTGCGCGAGGCGTACGTCTTTTTCGACGACGAATTCTTCGCCCAGCTCGTCGGCTGGACGCTGGATGCCGAGCTGGGGCGGCGGGTGATCGACCCGGCGGCGTGGTGCGCGCTCAACGAACCCGAGCGCTACCAGCGGCGTCTCTCGCGGACCTATCCATCGTCGATGGATGCCGCGTCTTACCCGGCCGAGATCCGGCGCGTCGAGGCGAGCTCCGTCGGGCCCGCCATGTCCGCCAGGGCGCTGTCGCTGCGGCACGCGCTCTTGGCCAAGCCCGAGTCCTTCTTCGCGGTCGACGACTGCTCCGAGTACTTGGACTGAGCGCCGAGCGCGAAGATCCCTCCCGAGATCAGCGCGCAGCCTACCCAGCCCCAGGCGTCGGGGGACTCCCCCCAAAGCAGGCGGCCGCCCGCGAGGTTGAAGACGATCGTCAGCAGGATCGCGGCGCTCGCGCGCGACACCGGCGAGCGCGAGATCCCTTCCGTCAGGAGCAGCTGCGACACCGTCACCACGACGCCGATCGCCGCCATCGCGCTCCACTGCCCCGCGCTCGGCCGAACCGGAGAGGCCAGGACCTGCGGCAGGAACCACGCCGAGCCGGCGAGCGCCGCGTAGAACACGATCCGCAGCACGTGCTCGGTCCGGGTCAGCGACTTCACCGCGACGTGCGCGAACGACGAGAAGAGCCCCGAGGCCAACGCGACGGCGTACGGCCACGAGTCGAAGGCCAGCGCGGGCCGCAGGGTCACGAACACGCCCAGGAACGCGACCGCCAGGCAGGCGACCGCGGCGCGCTCGAGCCGCTCCCCCAGAAAGCACACGCCCCAGAGCGCCGCCCACAGCGGCGAAGCGTGCGCGAGTAAGATCGCGTCGGCGAGCGGCATGCGGGGCAGGGCCCAGCACAGGCAGCCGATCGCGAGCGCCCCCCACACGCCGCGCAGCAGGAGACCCGTCCGGTTGGGGCTGCCGAAGGGCACGCCGCCGCCGCTCATCGCCAGCGCCAGGAGCGGCAGCGGCGCCGCGTTGCGGACGAAAGCGACCCAGTAGTAGGGCAACTCGGCACCCAGCGCCTTGATCATGAGATGCGCCGCCGCGAGTCCGACGGCGCTGGCGGCGACGAGGGCGACGCCGTTCATCCGCGCCGCCGGTACCGCTGCGGCCGGTGGTCGCGGCCGATCTCGATCAGGAGGTCCGCGCGGGCGTCGACCTCAGGGATGACCCACTCGAACTGGTCCTTCACGCCTTCCCACAGTCCGTGGAACTCCCGCTCCCACGCGGCGCGGTCGCCGCCGCAGGCCTCGCGGCGCTGCGCCCAACCGGCGCTGCAGCGCCACTCGCGCGAGAAGGCCAGGTCCGTCGTGAGCGATACGAGGAAGTCGACGTGCCGCGAGAACGCGTCGTAGCCGCGCGTACGCAGCCCGACGCCGAAGCCCTCGAATACGATCCAGTCGACGGGCCCCTGGACGCGCTCGTCCTCCCCCGCGCGCTCGCGCAGGCGCTTGTCGAAGCGGGGCAGCTCGACCGCCACTCCGGGCCGCGCGGCCTTGAGCGCGCCGAGCCGGCCGGCGAGCTCCATGTCGTGCGCGCCGATCGCCCACCAGTGGATGCCGCGCGCCTTCCGCTCGTGCCCGCGATAGTAGAAGTCGTCGATCGAGAGCGTCGCAACGCGCGCTTGGGGCTCGAGCGCGGCCAGGCAGTCGGAGACGGCGCGCGCGGTGGTCGATTTGCCCACGCCCGGCAGCCCGTTGATGCCGACCATGAAGCACCCGGGCCGTCCGCCCTTCAACGCGCGCAGGCGCAGCGCGAGGGGCAGATAGTGGCGCCACAGATCGGCCGAGGAGACCGCCGAGTCCACGCGGCGGCGGCAGGCGGGGAAGGCCTCGCGCAGCCTCGCCAGCTGCTCCGCCGTTTTGGCGACGCCGAACGCTTCGCCGTAGACCCCGACCCCGCGCCGGGTCCAGTACTCGAGCACGGCGTCCTCCAGAGCGCCGAGCGGCTCGCCCGCCGCCAGGCGGTCCAGCACCGGCGTGAAGCTCTCGCGGATGCGCAGCATCTCGCGGTAGGAGCCGAGCAGCCGCTCCTCGAGGTCGAGGAAAACCGCCGCGCTGTCGGCGTCGCCGACCTCGCGGGCGGCGCGCAGCATCGGGCCGACGATCTGCGCCTCGGTCGGCAGCAGCCGCGCGGGCCACGGCTCGGCCGGGTCCCCGAGGCGCTCGACGAGGAGCTGCACGCTGGACGGGAGATGCTCCGAGATCTTGAGCAGGAACTGCTCGCGCGCGGCGTCGAACTTCTCGCGAAAGCTCGCGTGCTCCGGATAGACGCCCTTACGCTTGCCGAGGGATACGACGGCCTCGCCGACGGCGGACAGCCTGGAAGCCACCCGGTCGGCACTCTCGGCGAGCTCGCGCGGAGCGAACCCGCTCGGCAGCCCGCCGTCGCCGGCGAGCAGGTCGCCGCAGCGGATATCGACCAGCCGCCCGCCGGACGCGGCATAGGCCTGGGAGAACGCGCTGATGGTGGCGTTCACGATCGCCTTGTCGTACTCGGCCTCTAAGAAGCGCGGCTCGACGCGGATCTCGTAGCCGCGCGAGCGCGCCAGGGCGACGATACGCTCGCGGTCCTCCGACGCCCCGCTCAAGGAGAGGATCAGATAGCCCGTGCCGCGGACGCTGCGGTACTCGGCGTCCTTCCCGCGTCCGATGCGCAGCCCGGCCTGATACGCCACGGCGCGGAACAGCCGGCGCTCGACCGCCGCGCGGAAGAACGCCTTGTCCCGGAGCGCCGCGGCCTCGATCCGCCGCAGGGCCTCCTGGCGGAGCTCCTCGAAGTAGACGCCGCTGCTCGCGAGCAGGAGGTACGGGACCTGCGCGAGCCCCCGCCCGAGCGCCGCGTCCAGGAGCGAGAAATAGTCGAAGAGCTCGTCGAGGAAGTCCGGGAGCTGGTCGGCCCACGGGCTGACGATCACGAGCTCGGGCAGTCCGGCGCGCGCGAGCCCGGCCCCGAACTTCTCCCGGATGTCGGCCCGCCGCCCGTCGAGCGTGACCGTCCCGCGCTCCAGGACCCACTCCGTGGTCTTGCTGCGGGCGCGGCCGATGACCGCGTCCGCCGCCAAGCTCTCATAAAAGGAGAGCGACAGCGCGCCCACCGGATAGACGCCGATCCGGCCCGCCTCGACCCGCAATCCACCCATCTCCGTCTAGGGTAGGCGTTTTCGAGGAAGGGCGCCCTGAGCCTTCCGACCCAGTCCCGGTGCGGGTCCTTTAGCGCCAGGACCGGTCGCGCTCGCGAGGAGTTCATCCTTCCCGGGGCGACACCGTCGTGCGGCCCCGGGTGCCTCTGCGGCACCCCGAGCGGAACGCCTCTGCAGTGCCGGCCTTACGGCGAATCATGCTATAGTCGTCGCCATGCTCCTGCGCCTCCTCGCCGCGCTCGCGTTCTCCTTTGAAGTCCCCGGCTTCGAGCTCGTCTACACCGCGCCCGTCGAGACCACGCTCGAGCAGAAGGACCTGCGCGAAGCGGCCGTCGTCTGGCCCGAGATGATCGACAAGGCGCAGAAGACGCTCGACATCTCCCAGTTCTACGTCGCGATCCAGCCGGGGCAGCCGCTCGACGCGACGCTGTCGGCGGTGCGCCGCGCGGGGGAGCGCGGCGTGCGCATCCGCTTCATCGCGGAAAAGAAGATGGCCAAGGCCTCCGAGGAGGGCTTCGCGGCGCTCAAGGCGATCCCGAGCCTGGAGCTGCGCGTCATCGACTTCTCGAAGATCGGCGGCGGGATCACGCACGCGAAGTACTTCGTGATCGACTCGACGGCCGCCTACCTCGGCTCGCAGAATTTCGACTGGCGCTCGCTCAAGCACATCCATGAGCTCGGCCTGCGCACCGGCGAGGGCGCCATCGTGCGGGGTCTGCAGGCGATCTTCGACCACGACTGGGAGGCGCAGGCGAAGGTGGAGCGCGGCGAGAGCGTCGCGGCGCTTCGGACCGCGCGTCCGGCCGCCGCGATCGAGGGCCGCGCCTATCTCGTCGCGAGCCCCTGGCGCTGGCTCCCCGAGGGCGTCGGCGACTCCGAGACGGAGCTCGCCCGGCTCCTCGGCTCGGCGCAGGAGGAGGCCAGGGTCCAGCTGCTCGACTACGCGCCGCTGACCTTCGGCAAGCACCGCTTCTACGCGCCGATCGACAACGCGATCCGGCTCGCCGCGACGCGAGGCGTCAAGGTGAAGCTCCTCGTCTCTCACTGGAACACCGACCCGCCGCACCTGCAGCACCTGCGAAGCCTCGCGCTCATCCCCAACGTCGAGATCCGCGTCGCGACCCTGCCGCTCTCGAAGGACGGCTACATCCCCTACTCGCGCGTCATCCACTCGAAGTACCTCGTCGTCGACGGCAAGACGCTCTGGCTCGGGACGAGCAACTGGGCCGGCGGCTACCTGGACGACTCGCGCAACGTCGAGGCGGTCGTCCAAGACGAGGCTCTCGCGAAACGCGCGCTCGACGTCCACGCGCAGCTCTGGTCCTCCTCCTACGCCGAGCCGCTGGACCTCGCCAAGGACTATCCGAAGGTCAAGAAATAGCCGTTTCCGCGCGCTATCCTGGGGGTATGGCCAGTCGAAGACAGGGAGGCGGCGGATTGCAGACGGAAGGCCTGGAGCGGATGCTCGAGATTTCCTTGGCCGGCGGCCCGGGCGGCATCTACGAGACCAGCGGCGACTCGGAGAAGCACGGGAAGCGGAACGCGAACAAACGGGCCCGCCGGCGCAACCCGAGGCGGACGTCCCTGCAAGCGCACCAGCCGCTCTAGCGCCCAAATCCTCAGTCACGTCGGGAGCCTCGTCGGTACACTTTTCACCTGCCTGGTGACAATGTCGTTATCCCTCCTCTGCGTCCCTTTTCGTTACTTTCCTCTGCGTGCCTCTGCGATGCGCT
>JACQPK010000381.1 GCA_016207565.1 Elusimicrobiota bacterium | reverse complement strand
GAGCCCATGGCGGCTGAACACGCGATGGGAGCTGCCGACCCACCACACCGACGCGCCCTCGAACTGCAGGGCGGCCGCGTCGGCGCCGAGCGGGAACGACTCGAGGACGCTGAGCGTCTCGTCGTCGGCGTGCTTGTACAGGAGCCCGGTCTTGCGGTCGGCGGACCACAGGTTGCGGCCGTCGAAGTGGAGCGCCGTGGGCTGCGGCCCGGGGCTCGCGATCGTCGCGACCAGCGTCAGGTCCGCGTCGATCCTCCGCTTCTGTATCTGCGCCGAGGAGCCGTCGATCAGGAAGAGATGCCCCGCGCCGAGCGCGAGCCCGACGGGCGCGACGCCCGGCAGCGCGTGCTTCTTCGCCACCTGGGCGCCGTCTTTGCCGAAGGACAGCCGGTAGACGGCCTGGTCGAACCAGTCGGACGCCCAGAGCGTGTCGCCTTCCCACGCGAGCCCCGAGGCGTGGGCGAACGGGACGGCGACGTCGGTCGTGCGCTGCGTCGCGTGCCAGCCGCCGAGCCCCGCGGCCGCAAGCAGCGCCGACGCCGCGGCGCCGACGGCCGCCTTCCGCCACGGAAACGGCTTCGGCTCGGCCGCTTTCTTCTCGGCCGCGTCGGCGCGGGTCGTGAGCTCCTCGGACTGCTTGGCCAGCGACTCGAGCTTCGCCTGCGCCGCGGCGTACTGCTCGCGCCAGCGGGCGTCGGAGGCCGCTAGGCCCTCGGCGGCCTTCTGCTCCCAGGCCTGCTTCTCGGAGAGCAGGCGGCGCTCGAGGTCCCCGCGCTCGCCCGCGAAGCGCTGCTCGAGGCCGGCCTTCTCGGCCTCCCACTGCTTCTGCATGAGCTCGGCGCGCGCCTTGACCTCGGCGGCGAGCTTCTCGTCGAACCGGTCCTGGATCTGCTTGAGCCGGGCCGCGGAGTCGGCCGCCTCCTGCTGCCGGAGGGCGCCCATCCGGCGGTTCTCCTCCTCGAGGCCCTTGAGCCGGTCTTGGAAGGCGGCCTCCGCCCGGCGGGCTCGCTCGGACACCTCGTGGTCGCGCGCCGCCGCGCGCTTCTCGTGCTCGGCGCGCCACTCCGCCTCGCGCAGGGCGAGGTGCTGCTCCAGCGCCTTGGTCCGCTCCTCGTGGGAGGCGAACTCCTCTCCGAGCTGCCGCTCGAACGCCTCGCGCAGCTTCTGCCTCGCCTCGAGGGCGAGCGCGAGCTCTTGGGCGTGCGCCTGGGTGAGCCGCTGGATCTCGGCCTGGGCGGCCGTGAGCTCGCGGCGCAGCTCCAGCTCGATCGCCTCGAACGTCTCGCGGTCCTTTCGGACCTGCTCCTCGACCGTCTTCAAGGCGCGCTCGCGCTCGTGCTTGAGGGCCTCCTCGAGCTGCAGCTCGAGGCCGCGACCCTGCTGGCGGGCGGTCTCGAGCTCCTTGAGGTGCCTGGCCTCGAGCTCGTCGACCAGCCGGCGGCCCTCGGCGCGCGCCGCCTCCACCTCCGCGGCGGCCCTCGCCTCGATCTGCGCCATGCGGTCCTGCAACTGCTGCGTGGCTCGGAGCAGCCGGTCCTGGAAATCGGTCTCGTGGCGCTCGTTGGAGTCGAGGCGCTTGGTCAGCTCGTCCTCGCGGACGCGCAGTTGCTCCTGCACGGCGAGGGCGAGGCGCGCGTCGAAGCTCGCCTGCAGCGACGCCATCTCGCCCTGGTGGCGCTTGCGCTCCTCCTCCATGCGGCGGGTCACGTCCTCGACCCGGCGCTCCTCGCGCTCTCGCGCCTCCTCCGATTCGAGACGCACCCGCTCCTCGAAGGCGTGGAGCTCCGCCTCGCGGCGCGCCTGCTCGTCGGCGAGCTCCTGCCGCAGGCGCGCCTCCATCGCGCGGAGCTCGTCCTCGCGCCGGGCGACGGACTCGGCCGCCTCGAGCTTGAGCCGCTCGCCGGTGACCTTGAGCTGCTCGTGGCCTTCGGCGAGCGCCGCGTCGCGCTGGGCGACCAGATCGGTGAGGCGCTTGCGCTCGGCCTCCCAGTGCTCTTTGGACAGGCGGAACGAGTCGGCCTGACGCAGCTCCAGGTGGCGGGCCTCCGAGAAGACCTTCTCCTTCAGCTCCTCGAACTCCTTCTGCAGCCCCTCGCGCTTGGCGGAGTAGTCGAGCTGCATGAGCGAGAGCTTCTGATGGTACTGGTCCGCCTGCTTCTGGACCTCCTCGAGGAGCTTCTCCTTGAAGCGCGCCTCGCGGGCGCCCACTTCCAGCGCCTCCTCGTGCCGCTGGCGCTGGAAATCCTGGAGCTGCTCCTGGTAGCGGCGCTCGGCGTCGGCCAGCGCGCGGGCGTAATTCGCCTCGAGCTCCACGAGCCGGCGCTGGAAGTCCTCCTCCTGCTTTCGCGCCTTCGCCTCGGCCTCGTGGACGCGCGTCTGCGCCTCGGCCTGCACCTGCGCCTTGTGCTCCTCGAGCTGGGCCTTCGCCTCGAGGACGTCCTTGAGGTCGATCTGGCCCTTGAAGAGGCTGTTGAGCATCCCCTGCATCTCGCCGACGAAGCGCTCCTTCTGAGCGATGGAGGAGAGCCGCTTGTCGGCGGAGACTCGAGCCTCCTCCAGCTCGCGCCCTAGCTTGTCTTTGGCCTCGCGCGCGCCCCGGAGCAGCTCGAGCATCTCGTTGTTGGCCTGCTCGAGAAAGCGGATGCGCTCGAGCGCCCAACGCACCGTCATCCGCGCGGTGTCTAGGCTTGTCAGGCTGTCGAGGATTCGCTCGGTATCTTTAGGGGCTTCTTCCGGCATCCGGGGCAAAGGATGGCGGGGGAGGTCGTAATTTTCAAGTCTTTTTTGTTAACAGTTTTCCGGCCCTTAACCGGCGCCCTTTACCTTATAGGTATGGCGCCCGAAGAGTTGATGACCCGCTACCAGGACCGCGTCTACGCCGTCTGCCTCCGGCTCGCGGGGAATCCTCCGGATGCCTCCGATCTCGCCCAAGACGTCTGGCTTCGCGCTCTCGCCGCGTTGCCCGGCTTCCGCGGAGAGGCCGATCCCGGGACGTGGCTCTACCGGATCGCGGTCAACACGTGGAAGAACCGTGTCGCCTCGGCTCCCGAGCGCTGGCGGCGCGCCTGCGCTCCCCTCGACGGAGCCCCGGACCGAGGCGGGGACTCCTCGCCCGCCCTCGAGCTGGAGCGCGCGGAGCGCGCCCGCGCTCTCGACCGCGCGATCGCCTCGGTGCCCCCCGACGAGCGGCGGGCGCTGGAGCTGCGCGAGCTCGAGGAGAAGTCCTACCGCGAGATCGCGTCGATCGAGGGCGTGCCGGTCGGAACCGTAAAGTCCCGCATCCATCGGGCGCGGGCGTCCCTGCGGGACTATGTGCTGTGCCTGGGCTTTTTCGTTTTGGCGATGCTGGTGCTCGGCAGGCTGTTTAAGCCTCACGTCTCGAACGTCTTCAATCAGATCATGGGCATGGTCTCCGGGGCCGCCCAAGGCGTTGCGTCGCCGCGAACCAAATAGGGCGCTTTCCTGTCTAAAGGGGGACAGGAGGCTCCCATGAAGCGCCACCGTTCCTCTCGCGGTCAGAACACGGTCGAGTACCTCATGATGCTCGCCGTCATCGTCGGCGTGATCTTGGTGATCGGGCGGATGTTCAAGCCTCAGATCAGCAACGTCTTCAACGACGTGATGCGGATGGTCACCGACGCGTCCAGGACGGTGGGGTCCTAGCCGCCCGTGGGCACTTTGGCCCGGGGGCTGGGACCGAAAGCCCCTGGGGCGCCGTCGGGATGAGGGATACACTGGAGGCATGAAGGGCACGATCAACCTCGGGACCATCAACCTCTAGATGAGATCCGTTCTCTCGGCGGCGGTACTCCTGGCCGCGGCCCCGGCATTCGCCGAAGGGCCGATCCTGAACTCTCTGCACAACGCGGCGGCCGCGCCTTTGGGCGCGACCTTGGAGATGCAGTCGTCGAACGCCTCCTCCCCGTTCTCCGGAAACCAAGGGATGGGCGTGGTGAACGCGCCCACGTCGGGAAAACCCTCGGCGCCGCGCCTCGCCAACGGCGGGCTCGCGAAGCCCGGGACTCCTGACGCGCCGCCCGTCCCTGCCGCCTCCGAGAAGGAGACGAAGACCCTCAAGCGCATCCGCGGCGGCGGCGACGGCGCGGCGGTAGCGGGCCTCGGGCTCTTCGGCTACGCGGTGCTCGCGGCGACGACCGGCCCGATCGGCTGGGCCGCGGCCCTCGTCTTCTTCGGCGGGCTCTCCGCCTATCTCGCCCATCGGCGCCTCAAGGGCAAAGACGACTTCAAGTAGCGCGCCGCCGCCGTGACCTCCCGCCGTTTCCTCGACGTCGAAGTGCCGTTGCCCTCCGGCGTCCGCGTCGACGACAACCGCGCGCGCGTGCTGCTCCCCGAAGGCTACGGCTCGGGCGGCCGGGCGTATCCCACGCTCTATCTCCTGCACGGCGGCTCCAACGATTTCCGCTCGTGGTCGGAGAACGTCGATCTCGAGCGCCTGACGCGCGGCCTCGATCTCATCGTGGTGATGCCTGACGGCGGCGGCCGCGGGGAGCTGGGCTACTACTCCGACTGGGCCGACGGCAGCCGCCAGTGGGAGACGTACCACACGCGCACGCTCGTCGAGTTCATCGACGGGCGGTTCCGGACCCTCGGCGGGCGGCGCCGCGCGGTCGCGGGGCTTTCGATGGGAGGCTTCGGCGCGCTGAAGTACGCCGCGCGCCATCCCGACGTCTACGGCGCGGTGGCGGCCTTCTCCGCCGCGGCCGATCTGACGTGGCTGGCGCCCTTCTCCGGCTGGGCGTACAAGCGGCTGCCGCGCCGGCTCGTGGGCGAGCCCCATCGTGTCTGGGGCGACCAGCGGCGCGACCGCGGGCGCTGGCGCGAGCACAGCCCTTCCGATCTGGCGCCGCGGTTGGCGGGCATGCCGGTGCTCTTGAGCTGGGGCACCGGGATCGTGGGCGGTGCCTACTGGGCCCGGTCGTCGTTGGCCCTTGGCTTGTGGGAGTGGCCGCACGCGGTGATGACCCGCCGCGTTCTCGCCCGACTGAGGCAGGCCGGGGGCCGCGTCGAGACCTTCGTCTACCGCGGCCAGCACGCGTGGCCTTACTGGTCGGACGCGCTGGAATGGGCGCTGCCGCGCCTGGCGCGCGCGGTCGGCTGATTACTTCCGCGCGAGCGCGAAGGCCGGGATTCCCTTGGTGCGCGCGCGGAACCAGACGTCCTCGTAGACGCCTTCCGTCCCGTCGGTCCGCGTGAAGAGCGCGCCGGTCTGGCGCATGAGGTCGTTTTTCTGCCCGTCGAAGTCGCGGATGCGGCGGGGCTTGGCGTCGGAGAGCCGGATCTCGGCGATTCCGGCCTCCTTCAGCGAGACCGTCCGGCCGGCCAGGCTCCCGATCCTCATCCCGAGCCCGTAGCGGCGCTCGAGCGCGGCGAGCTCCTCGGCGTTCAGCCGCCCGTCCTCGCGCGGCGACTGCGCCAGGACGCCCTCCTTGCGCGCCTTCGCGACGAACGCCTTCAGCGCGGCGAAGCCGTCGGAGAAGTCATCGCCGAAGCCGTTGCCGTCGAGGTCGGTCTCCGTGCCGAAGAGCTCGCGGGCGTTGTCGCCGGCGAGGCCGCTGCGGTTGCCGTCGAAGACGAGCACGCCGTCCCTCGACGAGAGGTCCGTGAAGTAGTCGCGGACGCCGTCGCCGTTGATGTCGAAGCGGACCTTCCGCTGCGCCGTCCGCACGCCGTCGCCGTCGAGATCGAAGACGAGCGGCGAAGGGAACACGACGAGGCCCTGGGCCTCGAGCGCGTTGAATTGCGCGACGGAGGTTAGCGCGAAGAAGGTCCCGTCGGGCATCCGGCAGATCGAGCCCCCTAGGCGGCAGATCGGCTTACCCGGGTTCTTCGCGAGGATCTCCTCGGAGAAGAGGAGGTCTTGGTCCTCCGACATCTCGGCCAGCGCGGCGGACCGCTTCCTTCCGGCGGCGCGCGCGGTGCTGGCGAGGCTCTGGGCGACGCACTGGCGCGTCATCGCCTTCCCCGTAGACTCCGCCTTGCCCATCCACTTCGGGTCGAAGCCGGCGACGACCTCCTCCTTGCCCGCGAGGAACTCCGTCCTCGCCTGGGCGAAGCTCGCGACGGGGCGCTTGGTGCCCGCGAGAGACAGCGTTTGGAACCCGAGGTCCTCGCCGCGCTCGACGATGACGGAGAAGCTGATCAGCTTGAGGAGACGCTTGGCCAGCGGCTCCGGGACCCTCTTGTCGGCCAGGCGCGACTCGACCAAAGACATGACCGACGGCGCGGGGGAGGCGAGCGGCGCCTCGGGGACTGCCGGCTGGCTCTGGGCGAGCAGCATCGCGACGAGCCCGTCCTCGGCGGCGGACGGGGCGCGGTCGCCCGCCGGCAGCGGCACGAGCACGTCGGGCGCCGGGCGCGCGGACTCGGCGCGCGGGACCGGGAGCGCCTGCGGCGTCTCCGGCGCCGTCGCCGTGCCCTTGGAGAGGAACCAAGAGCCTCCGATGGCGGCGACGGCCGCGGCGGCCGCGCAGGCCTGGCGGCGGGAGACGTGGGCGCGCGGACGGCGCTCGCGCGGTTCATCGAGGAGCGGCTCCGGCCTGGCTTCGGGTCTGGCGATCGTGGCTTCCATGCCCTCAGCGTAACCGGGCACGGATAGGCCCCGGCTGAAGCTCGGTTAAAGTTCGGCTAGGGGGCACCCGTCTCATCGGGTGCGTCGCACCAGATGAGACTGACCTCGCGATCGGCCGGCGGCCGAGGGAACTTTTTCGGGGGTTTCCCGTATACATGGGCATGCCGCTCTCCCACGCGCGCCGGCCCTTGGTGCTCCTGGCGGTCTCCTACGCGCTGGGGCTCACGCTGCTCAAGTGCTGGGGCGCGTTCGAGCCCGAACGCGAGGCGGGGCGCTCGCGCCGCGGCGTAGGGGAGCGGCTCGAGGCGCGGGTCGTCTCGCCGTGCCTCGAGAGCCGGCTCGGCGACGCCGTGCTCTTGGCGGCGGACACGGGCCGCGCCGCGGGCGAGCGGGTGCAGACCTTCTTGCCGCGCGGGTCCTGCGGCCGCGACGCGGCGCTCCCGGGGGACCGGGTCGCCGCCATCGGCAGCATTCGCCCGCCGCGCCGGGCGCTCATGCCCGGCGATTTCGACGAGGCCGGGCTGCTCGAGGCGCGCGGCGCCCGCTTCATCCTGCACGCGCGGCGCCTCGAGGCACTCCCCGGGGCGCGGTCGCCCCGGTGGCTCTTCGCGGCGTGGGCCGAGCGGGCGCGCCGCTCCGCCTCCGCCGCCTTCCGGCGGTGGCTGGCCCCCGACGACGCGCGGCTCCTGGGCGGGCTGCTCTTCGGGGACAAGAGCGGCCTCGACCCGGAACTCGCTCGCCGGATTCGGGACGCCGGCGCGATGCACCTGCTCGTCGCCTCCGGAACGAACGTCGCGTTCCTGATGTGGGGGGCGTTCGCGCTCCTCGTGCGCGCGGGGCTCTCCCGCCCGGCGGCGCTGGCGCCGGCGGCGCTCGCGGGCGCCTTCTACTGCCTCATGGCGGGGGCCGGCGCGCCGTCCTTGCGGGCCTACGCGGCGACGTGCTCCGGCCTGGCGGCGTTCTTGTGGCCGGCGAGGGACGCGGGAGCGCTGCAGGCGATCGCCTGGTCGGGCCTGCTGTTGCTGGCCGTCGACCCGACGGCGCTGTTTTCGCCGAGCTTCCAGATGACCTACGCCGCGGCGCTCGCGCTGTGGCTCGCGCGGCCGCGTTGGAGGCTCTCCGCGGGGCCCCGCTGGGCCCGCGCCTGCGTCGCCATCGTCTCGGCGACTTTGGCGGTGCAGCTCGCGCTCTGGCCGTGTTTCGCCAACGTCTTCGGCCGCGGCTCGCTCGTGGGGCTCGCGTCCAACGTCGTCCTCGTGCCGACGTCCGGAGCCTACATCGCGGGAGGCCTGGCGCTCTGGTTGGTCTCGCCGTGGCCGCCGCTCGCCCAGCCGGCGGCGGCCGTCTTGACCTGCGCGCTGGGGGCGTTCAAGGCGTTCTGCGGCCTTTGCGCCGCGGTTCCGTACGCGGCGATCGACCTCGCGCCGATGGACCGTCTGCAGGTGCTCGCGTGGTACGCCGGCTGCGTCGCCGCCTTCCTGCTCCCGCGGTGGAGGCCCGCGCTGGCTCTCTCGGGGCTGGCGGCCGCCATCCTCGCGTGGCGCGCGGCCGCGGCGTGGGCCGCCGGCCCTCGGCTCGAGGCGTGCTTCGTCGGCGACCGCCGGGGCTACGCGACGTGGGCGCGGCTCCCCGGAGGCGAGACCCTGCTGGTCGATGCGGGGCTCGCGCCGGCCCGGCTTGCCGCCGCGCTCAAGGAGCTGGGCGGGCCGGTCGACCGGCTGGTCTTGACCGGCGGCGACCCCAGAAGGACCCGCGGAATGGCGGTGACCCGGCGGTGGCCGGTAAAGCGTGTGGAGCGAGTTTTCGGACCGTTCGGTCTCGAATTCGGCAGGTTTTTATTGGAATTTGGCGCGGCGGACGGCCTGGCGACCGTCCGCCGCGGAGGGGGGATCGAATTTTGTATACTGCGCCACCCCGCCGCCGTCGCGCCCGCGGAGTGCTTTCCCGCCGGAATCAGGGGCGTGGGCTACGAAGGAGCCGTTTGGATCATTACCGATGGTGAACGCTACGAAATCTCATCAACAACGGCACGGCGTCCGCTCGGTCGTCCTCTTCTATAACGAGCAGAAGCCGGAGGCCGTCAAGACGTTCAAGCCGGTGCTCCAGATGCTGCGCGCCAAGCGCATCAAGGTCTGGATGGGGCATACGGCCGAGGGCCAGCGCAAGCTGGCCGTCGCCGACATCGCGATCGCCTTGGGCGGCGACGGCACGATGCTGCGCGTCGCGCGCGTCCTCGCCCCGCACGCGGTGCCGCTGTTCG
This sequence comes from Elusimicrobiota bacterium, assembly GCA_016207565.1. Lineage (GTDB taxonomy): Bacteria > Elusimicrobiota > Elusimicrobia > UBA1565 > JACRDR01 > JACRDR01. Next base: position 857 of record JACQPK010000381.1, on the reverse strand, counting down.
GCGTCAACTCGGGCGGGCTCGGGTTCCTCAGCGGGACCGACCAGTCCGAGCTCCGGCGCAACCTCTCCTTGGTCCTCGCGGGCGGCTTCGAGATGGAGGAGCGCTGGATGGTCTCCGTCGAGGTCTTCCGCGGCGAGCGCCGCACCTTCGGGCCGAACATCGCCCTCAACGACTGCGTGATCCGCTGCGGAGACACCGCGCGCGCGATCACGCTCCGGGCCTGCTCCGGCGAGCTGTTCTTGGCGAACTACTTCGGCGACGGCCTCATCGTGTCGACGCCGACCGGCTCCACCGCCTACGCGCTGGCCGCCGGCGGGCCGGTCGTGGACCCGCGGCTCAACGCGTTCCTCATCGCGCCGATCTGCCCGCACACGCTCACGCAGCGGCCGCTGATCATCCCGGCCGAGCACCCGCTCGCGGTGAAGCTCGCCCAGCGCCACGCGCACGAGCAGTCCCCCGAGGCGCTGATGTCTTTGGACGGCCAGGTCGGCTGCTCGCTGAGGCTCGGCGAGGAGGTCCGCATCCGCCGCTACGAGAAGCCGTTTAGGCTCCTCCTCAACCCGAAGCGGTCGTATTTCGAGACGCTCCGCCGCAAGATGAAGTGGGGAGAGCGCTAGTGCTCAAGCGCCTCTCGGTCAAGAACTTCGCGGTCATCGACGCGCTCGCGCTCGAGCCGGGCGCGGGCCTCAACGCGCTCACCGGCGAGACGGGCGCGGGGAAGTCGATCCTCATCGAGGCCCTCGGTTTCCTCCTCGGCGCGCGCGCGAGCGTCGACTGGCTGCGCGCGGGCGCGGACAGGCTCGAGGTGGAAGGAGTCTTCGGCGGCAAGCACGAGACCCGCATCCGCCGCGAGCTCG
>JACQPK010000376.1 GCA_016207565.1 Elusimicrobiota bacterium | reverse complement strand
TTGATGCCGGTCTCGAAGATATGGGGCTTGGTCTCCTGGTCCACGAGGGCCGGCGGCTGCCGGTGGATCGGCAGCGTCTCGGTCGTCTTGATCGGCGGGAGCGGGTCCTTCGTCTCGCCGAGGACGTTCATGAGCCGGCCGAGCACGGCCTTGCCGACCGGGACCGTGATCGGGGCGCCGGTGTCCTCGACGGGCGTGCCGCGGCGGAGGCCGTCGGTCGGGCCCATCGAGATCGCGCGGACGGTGTTGTCGCCCAGGTGCGAGGCGACCTCGACCGTGAGCGTCTGCTCCTTGGAGCCGTTCTGTCCATCGAGCTTGATCTTGAGCGCGTTGTAGATGGCAGGGAGCCGCCCGGACGGGAACTCGACGTCCACGACGGGGCCGACAACCTGCACCAGCTTGCCGATACTGTTCATTTCTCTCTCCGTGGCTACTTCTTCGCGAACCTAGCGGCGATCCAGTCGCCGGCCTTCACGCTGTCCGCGGTCTCGAAGCCCAGCTTGTGGAAGCGGACCCCGTAGCGGTGCATGCCGCCGCCCGAGCCGCTCTTCATGTGGCGGACCTCGCCGCGGATCTCGAGCGGGATGTTGATCTTCAAATACAGCGACGTGCCTTCCTCGAGCTCGGCCGTCGTCTTGAAGGACATCCCGCCCACCGACAGGTCCGAGATCGTCCCGCGGCACTTGCCGACGGTGTGTCCCTTGGCGTGCACGTCCATCGTGATGCCGACGGGAAACCTGGGGTGCTTCCGCTTCTCTCTTTCTTTCATACGCTGATGTCCACGAAAACGACCGCAGGTCGCAAACAGAAACTCATGACGCCAATGCCTCCGCGCCGCCCACCAGCTCGGCGATTTCCCGGGTGATGATCGCCTGCCGCTGCCGGTTGAGCCGCAAGGTCAACCCCTCGATCAGATCGCCCGCGTTCTTCGAGGCGGCGTCCATCGCGCTCATGCGGGCCGCGAGCTCGGCGGCCTGGGACTCGAGAAGGAACCGGTACAGCTGCGCCTTCACGTAGCGCGGGAGCAGCGCCTCGAGGAGCTTCTCGCGGCCGGGCTCGAACGAGAAGCCCTCGCCGGCCCGCTCGTGGTCGCCCGTGGGGACCGGGATCGGCAGGAGCTGCGTCTCGACGACCTTCTGGGTCGCGACCGACTTGAACTCGTTGTAGATTACGGAGACCCGCGACACGCGGCCGTCCAGGTAGGCGTCGATCACGGTCTTGCCGAGCAGCTCCGCGTGCACATAGGCGACCTTGGGGAAGATGCCGACGAGCTCCGTGAGGATCTGCGGGCCCGATCTGAAGCGGTGCAGGAAATCGCGGCCCTTCTTTCCAACGGCGGCCACGGACACGGGCTTGCCGTCGTGGCGCCGCAGCCAGTCGATCGAGGCGCGGATGAGGTTCGCGTTGAAGGCTCCGCAGAGCCCCTTGTCGGCCGTGATCAGGACCAGCGCCGGCTTCTCGTCGCCTCGGGGGTCGAAGAACGGGTGGATCTGCACTTCGCGGCCGGCCTTGAGATCGGCGGCGACTTCCATCAAGGCCAGGTCGCGGATGGCCGCGTCCATCTTCACGGCGAAAGGCCGGGAGGAGAGGATCGCGGTCTGCGCGCGGCGCATGCGGGCCGCGGCGACCATCTTCATCGCCTTGGTGATCTGCTGGGTCGACTTGACCGACTTAATCTTGCGCCTGATTTCGCGGAGAGAAGCCATAATTAGGGTGCCTTGGTCGCGCTCTTGATCGCCTCGCGCATCTGCTCGGGACGCAGCGTCACGGTCCGGTCGGGGGCGGCCCCGGGCTTGTAGCCGGACAAGTAGTCGCGGATGCCGTCCTCGATGCCGTACTTGGCCGTAAATCCGAGCACGCTCGTCGCGCCGGAAGAGTCGCCGAGGGTCTCGTTCTGATAAAAGCCGTAGGGGTTCTCGAAGAACTCGGTCTCGAGCTTGGTGCCGAGGACCTGGTGCAGGGTCTCGATGATCTTATTGAAGGTCGCCGGCTTGCCCGTGCAGACGTTGAAGACGCCGCTTACGTCGGCCTCGAGCGCGCGCAGGTTGGCGGAGACGACATCCTTGACGTAGATGAAGTCGCGGAACTGCTCGCCCCACTTGAAGATCCGGGGGCGCTTGCCGGCGATGATCTGCCCGGAGAGCTGCCAGATCATGGAGGCGGCGGCCTTCTTGAACGACTCCCGCGGCCCGTAGACGTTAAAGTACCGGAGCCCGATGATCTTCATGCCCGGGTTCTCGCGCTGGAAATCGTCGGCGACGCGCTCCATCACGCGCTTGGAGAACGCGTACACGTTGAGCGGGTCGGCCTTCTGTCCTTCCTTCATCGGCGTCGGGCCCGCGCCGTAGACGCCCGCGGAGGAGGCGTAGACCACGCGCTTGGCCCCGCTCTCGGCGGCGAAGTCGAGCACGTTGCGGAAGGCCTCGACGTTCACCTCCATCATCCGCTTCTGGTCGGTGACGGTCGTGTCGGTGATCGCGGCCTCGTGGAAGACGGCGTCGACGGGACCGACTCGGTAGACCCAGTCCGCGCCGCGGACCGCGTCCGCGGCGATCACGTCGCCGTTGAACCCTTTGAGGTTCTCGAAGCTTCCGCTCGAGAAGTCGTCTAAGACCACCACGGCGTGCCCCTTCGCCTCGAGCTCGAGAGCTAGGTTGGAGCCGATGAAGCCCGCGCCTCCGGTGACGAGCGCTCTCACGGCTTCTCCTTCACGCCGGGCGTGACGATGACGTCGTCCGTGGCCGGCGAGACCTCGGCGGCCAGACGGACGACCAGGATCGCGACGCGAGGCTCCCGCTCGGGATCGAAAAGGGTGATCGCCGCGAGCCGCTCGTCGACGAGCTTCGCGGTCAGCGGCGCCTTCCCGAGGGACTCGCCCAGGGCCGCGCGCTCCGCCTTGAGCGCCTCGGCCTCGGCCGCGACCTGCGCCCTGCGTTCCTCGATCGTCGGCAGGAGCTCCTCGCGGTCGCCGCTGATCACACCCGCGCCCGAGGCGCCGAGGTCCTTTACGGCCTGCGCGAGCACCATGCGCTGCGCGCGCAACGACGACGGTGGAAATACGATCTCCAGATACTTCGGCCCGGCGGGGCGCCCCGCGGCCGATGGAACGACGCGGCCGCCGAAGCGCGCCGCGGTCTGGGCGATCGCGGCCTCCAGGCGCTCCTGGCCGTTGCCCGCGAGCTGGACGTGGTGGCGCACGGACGCCGGAGCGGCCGCGGGCGCCGCCTGGGCGACGCCGAGCGGCGTGAGGACCGCCGGCATCGCGGCGGACCGGGGCTCCGCCGCCGACGCGAGGCCGGCGACCCCGATAGCCCCATCGTGCGCCGGCACGGCGGGGTTCCACCCCGCCAGGGCCAACGCCCAGCCGAGGGCGATCATTTCTTCATCCCCCGAAGCGTCGTCATCTCCTGGAGCGTCATGGGCCGGGCGAGCACGATCTCGGAGACGTCGTACTCCTCCTTCTTCGACAGGCGCTCGACCCCCGGAGGGATCGGGCCGTTCGAGTGGAGCTGGAGGATCTGGATGAACACCATCTTCTCCCAGCCGTTGACTCCGCCGAGCTCCTTCAAGTCCCGCTGGCCCTTCTTCAGGAGCTTCTTGAGCGCCTTGCGGTTGTGAAGCAGGTAGTCCGCCAGGGCGGCGGGGGCCGCCTCCGCCGGCACGAAGCCGAACACGCCGGCGAGGTCGTGCGCCCCGACGGTGACGAGCGCCTCCATGAGGTTGAGGTCCAGCATCTGCGGCTGCTGGATGGGCGCCGCCTCGGGCAGCACCGCCGAGGGCTGGGCGGAGGCCCCGGTCGCGAGGAGACCGGCCAAGAGGACCGAGTACATCAAGGTTTAAACGTCCCCTTGAACTCCTTCACCGCGGCGGTCAGCTTGTCCTTCATGGCGTCATCGAGCTGCTTCTTCTCGACGATCTCGGGGAGGATGTCCTTCTTCCTGTCCTTGAGGAACCGGGTGAACTCGATCTCGAACTTCTTGATCGCCTTCGTCGGGACGTCGTCGAGGTGGCCGCCGATGCCCGCGAAGATGAGCGCGACCTGCTCCTCGAAGGGCAGGGGCTTGAACTGGTCCTGCTTGAGCAGCTCCTGCATGCGCTCGCCGCGAGCCAACTGCTGCTGGCTGGCCTTGTCGAGCTCGGAGCCGAACTGCGCGAACGCCGCCAGCTCGTTGTACTGCGCGAGGTCGAGGCGGAGGCGGCCGGCGACCTGCTTCATCGCCTTCGTCTGCGCGGAGCCGCCGACGCGGGACACCGAGAGGCCGACGTTGACGGCCGGCCGGATGCCCGAGTAGAAGAGGCCCGTCTCGAGGTAGATCTGGCCGTCGGTGATCGAGATGACGTTCGTCGGAATGTAGGCCGACACGTCGCCGGCC
>JACQPK010000371.1 GCA_016207565.1 Elusimicrobiota bacterium | reverse complement strand
TTACCTGGATTCTCCAGGTGGCAACAAATACGACTAACTGGAGAATCCAGGCTAGCGCGTAGCGGCCGTCCGAGCCGCCGCCTCGGCCAACTCGCGCAGCGCGGCCGATTCGTTCGCCGCCTTGACTCGCTTGCGGGCCAGCGCGGCGAAACCCATGGGCTTGCCGTCTTTCCGGAGGGTCAAGATCAGCGTGTCGCCCGGCGCGGCGCGAAAGCAGAACTCGACAGCGCCGTCCACGCCGACGCCTGAGCCGTCCTCGAGGATCCACGGCTTGCCGTGCCCGAAAAGGCCGTCGAAGTACGAGACGAAGCTGCCGTTGCGGTGGACCCCCGCCGCCAATTCCGCCCGGCCCACGGGCTCGCCGGCCGGCGCGCTGAGCGCGAGCGTCACGAGGTTATCGGGATCCGCGTGGTACTCGGTCGGATCGATGGAGAATGCTCCCGTCCATTCGCCGGAGACTTCCTCCAGGCTGCCGATCGGGGAGGCATGGATCAATCGGGCGTTCCAGGAGTCTTCCCAGCGCCGGCGGATGGACTCGCGGATGGCGTCCGGGCCGGGGGTGCCGCAGCATCCGGGGCCCGCCGCCTGGGACCAGGCAAGCGAGACGTGCGACGAAAGGCAGAGCGACAACAAGACTGGCGAGAGGCGACTCATGGCGACTCCTTCTCGCGCCGGGCGAGCGCAGCCAGCGTAGCATGCCGCGGGCGGGGGCGGCTCGGGCCGGACGGGGAAGCGGCGGGCGGACAGTCGGCCCAGCCCGACCTGGGACTCTTGGACTGTCGCCTCGCCCCGCTCGTCGAGGTTGCGGGGAGGAGGTGGAGCACCCTATACTAGCGCGATGGCTCGCTGGGCGCCGTGCCTCCTAGGAACGCTCGCCGTCTGCTCGGCAAGCCTCGGCGCCGCCGCGCCCGTCGACTGCGACCGGGCGCCCGAGCGGGCGCTCCCGTTGCTCAAAGACCGAGCGATGGCGGACGGGAACGAGGCCGTGTATACAGGGGCCGCGGGGCAGATCATGCCCGCCGGGACGATCGGGAAGGCGGTATCGTTCGGCGATGAACGGGAGACATTCCTGTTCTCCGTCCTCGTGAAGACCGCAAAGGGCCAACGGCGGCGGCCCCGGGGATATTACCTGATGCACCAGTGGATCGACGGCGGGCACCGTCATCGTTGGATGTTCCGGGCGGACTTATCCGGCAAACTGGTCGATTCGGCCTCCTTCAAGGACACGGTCGTTGACGTGAAAGAGGTCCGAGGGTCGGCTCCAACCGAGATATACCGTCGAGGGCCCCTCGATGCCGTGGCGCGGGAGCAATTCGCGAAGGAGCTGCGCGCGGCCTGCTTCATCGCCAACGAGCGTCCCCAGTCGTGGGAGCAGCGGGCGGTCACTCAGGAAGAATGCGCTTGCACCTGCGCCTTCTCCTACAAGAAGCAGCGTCACGTGGTCAGGGAGCTGCGCGGCGTCGCGTGCGGGCGGTGCAACGAGCACTGCGCGCCTTACGTCAAGGAAGCGATCGCGGAAATGAAGCGCTCGCGCAAGCGAGCGGAACCCTAGCCCCTACTTGCCGGCGCCCCGTCCCTTCGCCGCGGCGCCGCTCGTGAGGTACAAGGCGTTCGAGGCGCCCTTCGGGAAGCCGTGCTTGTCGTGCTCCGTCTCGGAGACGCCCTTAGCCGCCGCGTAGGCCTCGCGCTCGCTGACGCGCCCGTCCTTGTCGGTGTCGTTCTTGAGGTCCTTCGAGGCCTCGACGAAGGGGATGATGAAGAACCCGCAGACCGTGCTGTTCTGGTCGTCGGTCGACGAGATCGCGATCACGCTCTTGGCGGCGTTGGCCGTGAACTTCTTGGCGAACCCGCCCGAGTAGCACTGATCGCCCAGATAGACGTAGCTCCCCGCCTTATTGTCGAGGAAGGCTCCCGCCATGGCCACGTCGGTGACGGCGTCGTCGTTCGGCAGCGCGGCGAGCGTGTAGACGGTCCCCTTCTTGTCCTGAGCGAGAAAGCCGTGGCCGGTGGTGTAGACGATGACGCGGTCGTCGGGACCGGCCTTCTGCTTGAGGTCCGCGGCCGTCTTCACGAGGTTTTGTCGGGTCGGCGCGAGCCCCTGATCGGTCGAGAGGATCGTGATGTTTTTCGCGTCGGCGCCGTAGTAGCGGATCATGTGCTCCTTGAGCATCGTCGCGTTGAGCTGGTGGCGGCGCTCCGTGTCCCCGTTCAAGATGACGCCGTAGGTGACCGAGGCCTTGCCTTTGGGGCTGGACTGGCCGGCGGCCACCGCGGGGCCCACGGCCGGCGCGGCTCCCGCGGCGTCCTTCGCGCCCCGCAGCGCGGCGCCGGCGTCGAAGGCCTCTTGGGCGGCGGCAGGCGCGGCGGCGAGGGTGAAGGCGAGGGCGGCGAACAGGTGGAACCGAGCGTTCATGAGTCCTCCGGGACGACCCGCCGTTAGGATGGCCCTCGGGAGCCTCGCTTTGGAGTGTCCAAGGGCCCGGCCAAAATTGCCCGAAAGTCCTATACGTCCCTTGCGGCGCGAAAGCGGACGGGGAATACTATGGCGTGCCCGCCTGCCCGAAGTGCGGCTACGAGAACGCGGCCGACGCCCTCTTCTGCAATCTCTGCCAGGAGAGCTTCAAGAGCGCGAGGCCGGCGCAGGAGCCGCCGCCCGCCCCGGCGGCCCCGCCCCGGGGCCCGGCGGCCCCG
>JACQPK010000366.1 GCA_016207565.1 Elusimicrobiota bacterium | reverse complement strand
GTCCATGGTCAGCGTCATAACCTCCGATTATGACGGCACGCCGAGACACCCTCATTTCGGGCTCATCTTGCATTGGAATGACGGACCATTTGGGGCTCATCCCGTATTGGAAAAGACTGCCTCTTGCGGCGCCTCCGGGCGGGGGCTACAATAGCCGCGTGGGGATGTTCGACGAGAAGATCGGCAAGTCGGTCGGCCGCCGGATCGGGCGGGGCGACCCCGTTAAGGATGCCGTCATCCTGATGAGGACGTTCAGACGCCTCAGCAAGGCTCCCCTCTGCCCGAAAGGCGTCTGGCGATTTCATTCCTTCGAGGAGGCCGACGCGTGGGCGCTCAAGATGATGGTCCGCAGCCAAGGCCCCCGGAGATAGAGGACCTCGTCGACATCTGCCGCGCTTTGAACGCCGTCTCTGCGCGTTACATCCTCGTCGGTGGGTTTGCCGTCAACCTCCATGGCTACACCCGCGGCACGATGGACATCGATCTGCTCATCGACCCTTCCCCGGAGAACGTGCGCAAGGTGAAATCCGCCCTCTCGGTGCTCCCCGATAACGCCGCCGCGAATGTGGAGGAGGAGGACGTCCGGACGCACTCCGTGGTCCGAGTCGCCGACGAGGTCGTCGTGGACCTCCTGGCGAAAGCTTGCGGCGTCGACGTCGACGAGGCCCTAGGGCACGTTCTGTACCGGACCATAGACGGCGTCTCGATCCCTTATCCGGACCTTGCCACCCTGATCGCGACGAAAGACACCATCCGCCCGAAAGACCACCAGGATGTAGCGTTCCTCAAGATGAAGCTCTCGGAAGGCTCGTAGCTTCACGTGAGGGCGGCCCACAGCGAAGCCCGGCTCGTCGCCGAGCGCGTCGCCTCGGAGGCGGGCTCGGAGCTGCGGCTGGCGCTCGTCCTCAAGCCGGATCCGGGCTGGCACGTCTACTGGAAGAACGCGGGAGACTCGGGCGAGGCGCCGATCTTGAACTGGCGCTCGCGCGGGCTCGAGGTCGGTCCGCCCGTCTATCCCGTGCCGAGCCGTCTGCCGGTCGGGCCGCTCATGAACTACGGCTACGCCGGGGAGACGCCGCTGCTCCTGCCCGCGAGGGTCTCTCCGGAGGCGCGCGGCGAGGCTAGGGGCGAGCTCGACGCCGAGTGGCTGGTCTGCAAGGTCGAGTGCGTCCCGGCGCGCGGACGGTTGTCCGCGCGCGTGGCCGTCGGGCAGGCCAAGCCCGAGCCGTCGTGGGCCGCCGTCGAGTCGCTTGCCGCCGGCCGTTTCCCGCGGAGGTCCGAAGGCCTGCGCGCGCGGGCGGAGGGCTCGGCCGCCGGGCACCGGCTCTCGGTCGCGCTGCCTCCGGGGGAGGCCGTGCCGCCGTCGGCGTACTTCTTTTCCGAGGAGCCGCTGGTGGTCGACCACGCCGCCGAGCAGCGCTTCACGGCCAAGCCCGGCGGCTTCGAGCTCGCGCTGCCCGCGGCGCCGGAGGCGGCCGGCGCGCCTCAGCGGCTGCGCGGGGTGCTCGCGCTGGAGGGCGGGCCCGGCTACTCCGTCGACGTTCCCGTAGGCATCGGCGGCGCGGGGCTCGCCGGCGCGCTTGGGCTCGCGTTCTTGGGTGGGCTGCTCTTGAACCTGATGCCGTGCGTCCTCCCCGTCTTGTCGATCAAGGTGCTCGGCTTCCTCGAGGAGGGCGGGCGCGGCGCGAAAGCCCGCGGGCTCGCCTACTCGGCCGGGGTCCTCGTCTCGTTCTGGCTGATCGCCGGGGTCCTGCTCCTGCTGCGCGCGCAGGGCCAGAAGATCGGGTGGGGGTTTCAGCTCCAGTCGCCCGCGGTATCGGGGGCGCTCGCCGCGCTCTTCGCCGCGCTCGCGCTCAACCTCCTGGGCTTCTTCGAGCTCGGCGGGCGGCTCACGCGGCTCGGGGGGCTCGTGTCCGGCGCGGGCGGACTCCGGGGCTCTTTCGCCTCCGGGGCGCTCGCGGTCGTCGTCGCCACGCCGTGCACGGCGCCCTTCATGGGGGCGGCGCTCGGAGCGGCCCTCGCCTTGCCGCCGGCCGCGGCGTTCTTGATCTTCACCGCTCTCGGCGCGGGCATGAGCCTGCCGTACGCCGCCTTCGCCGCCTTCCCGGCGGGCCTGCGCCTCCTGCCGCGGCCGGGCCCTTGGATGACGACGCTCAAGCGGTGGCTGGCGCTTCCGCTGTTGGCCACGAGCGCGTGGCTCCTGTGGGTCTTGGGCCTTCAGCTCGGGGGCTCGAAGGCCGCCTCGGCGCTGCCCTGGGAGCCCTACAGCGAGGCGGCGCTCGAGCGCCACCTCGAGCGCGGCTCGGACGTCTTCGTCGACTTCACCGCCGCGTGGTGCGTGACCTGCCAGGTCAACGAGCGCTTCGTGCTCGAGCGCGGCGAGGCGCGGCGCGCCCTCGAGCGTCCGGGCTTGGCACTCCTGAAGGCCGACTGGACCTCGCGCGACGCCGCGATCACCGAGGCGCTCGAGCGGCTCGGCCGCGACGGCGTGCCCGTCTACGCGTTCTACTCCTCGGGGCGGCCTCCCGTGCTGCTGCCGACGGTCCTCACCCCCGCGGCGGTGGTTGAGGCGGTCTCTTCGAAAAAGTAGATTGGCTGCATGAACGCTCTCCTCGCCTCCGCGACCCTACTGCTGCTCGCCGGTCCGGCCTTCGCCCAAGCGAAGGTCGACAAGCCCGCCCCGGACTTCGCCGCCAAGGACGTGAAAGGCGTCGAGCGGAAGCTCGCCGACTTCAAAGGCAAGCTCGTGGTCCTGGAGTGGCACAACAAGGACTGCCCGTACGTGAAGAAGCACTACGGCAGCTACAACATGCAGACGCTCCAGGCCGATTACACGAAGAAGGGAGTCGTCTGGCTCACGATCATCTCCTCGGCCGAAGGCAAGCAGGGTTTCGTGTCGGGGCCCGAGGCCGAGGCGGACATGGCCAAGGCCGAGGCCGCCCCGACGCACATCCTGCTCGACCCCGAAGGGACGGTCGGGAAGCGCTACGGCGCGAAGACGACGCCGCACATGTTCGTGATCAACGCCAAGGGGAAGCTGGTCTATAACGGCGCGATCGACAGCAATTCCTCGTCGGACCCCGCCGCCATCAAGGACGCCACGAACTACGTCGCCTCCGCGCTGGACGCGCTCCTGGGCGGCAAGGCGGTCGCGAAGAAGGTGACGCGGCCCTACGGCTGCTCGGTCAAGTACAAGAGCTGAGGACCGCGCTCCGGCACCAGGCGGTCCGCTTCTTCAGCCGGCGTTTGACCTCGGCCGCCCGGGCGGCGAGCGTCTCGTAGCCTCCTGGCCCCGCCCCGTCCACCGCGAGCACGGCGATCGACAGGGTGACCTGGGGGGCCAGCCGGCCCAGCCGGCCGCGGTCGAAGGCCGAGGCGAGCGCCTCGGCCGCGGGGACCGCCCATTCGCACGGGCACAAGAGCACGAAATCGTCGCCCCCGACGTGGCCGAGGAACGCGTCCGGCACCCGCGCCGCCGCCTCGCGCAGCAGGTCCGCGGTGGAGCGGATGACCGCGTCGCCCGCCGCGACGCCGCGGGCGTCGTTGAATGCCTTGAACCGGTCGATGTCGGCGTAGAGGAGCGCCCAGCGTCCGCCGCCCGCGCGCCGGCGCTCGACCTCCGCCTCGATCGTCGGCGCCCCGGCCAGGCCCGTGAGCGGGCTGCTGCCCCGGTCGCGCCGGCTGCGCCGCATCGCGCTCTGGACCCGGGCCGCCAGCTCGCGGGGATCGAACGGCTTGGAGAGGAAATCGTCGGCCCCCCGCGCCAAGCCGCCGGCGACGTCCTCGGAGTCGCCGCCGGTCACGAGCACGACGGGGACCAGGCCGGTCCGGAAGTCGGCGCGCAGGTCCCGGAGTACCGACAGCCCGTCCTGGCCGGGCAGGTTGATGTCTAAGACCACGGCGTCCGGGGGCCGCCGTCGCGCCGCCGCGAGCCCCTCCTCGCCGGTGGCCGCCCGCTGCACCTCGAGCCCCCGGCCGGCGAGCGTCCGTTCGACCACCTGGGCCACCAGGGGGTCGTCCTCGACGACCAGCACGCGCTCGCTCATGGCGCCGCCTCCGGGAGCAGCGCGGTCATGCACGTCCCCCGGCCCGCCCGGCTCAGCGCGCGCAGGCGGCCGCCGTGCGCCTCGACGATCCGTCGGGCGACCGCCAGGCCGATGCCCATTCCCGGCTCCCGCCGCGTGAGAAACGGCTCCGCCTGGTGGAACCCGCGCAGCGCCAACGCGACGTCGGAGGGGCGGAGCCCCACGCCGTCGTCGGCGAGCCGCAGCCGGACCGTCCCGGCGCGGCAGGCCAGCGAGATCCGCACGCGGCCGCCCCGCCGGTTGAAGCGGACGGCGTTGTCCGCCAGCTCCCGCACGGCCAGGCCCACGAGCGGCTCGTCTCCCCGCAGCCGGATCGGCCGCCCGGGCGAGGTCAGGAGGAGGCTCACCCCGCGGTCCTCGGCGAGCGGGCGGAGCTCCTCGAGGGCCCGGACCACGACGGGCTCCAGCTCCAGCGTGCTCACGGCGGGGGGGCAGGGCTCCGGCGCCTCGAGGAGGTCGAGCCGGCTCATGCGCTCCCGGAGCTGGGAAAGGGCGCGGACGATCAGCTCGACGCAGCGCTCCGAGCCGGCGCCGTTCTCCCGGAGGAGCTCGCAGGCCATCGTCGCGACCGTGAGCGGCGTGCGGAGCTCGTGGTGGACCCGGGAGGCGATCGCCTGCCGCAGCCCGTCGAGGGGATCGGGGCCGGGATTCGTCATAGCCCGCACTCCCGGTAGAGCGAGAACGCCATCGAGTCGATCTCGGTGAAGCGTTTGACCTCGTGCGGGTTCATCGGCGGGATCGACGGGCGCGCGTACCAGTCCTTCATCTGCTCGTAGAAGCGCCGCTTGAGCAGCGGGTCGGTGATGGTCGACCCGGGATTGAACTTGAGCGAGGCGACCTTCAGCCCCGCCTTGAGCTCCGAGGCCCAGTACCGCGCCTTGAGGTCCAGGATGCTCGCCTCCATCCGGTCGACGCGCTCCGCCGCGTCGCGGCAGCGGTCGCCCGACAGCGAGTCTCGCGCGTCCTCGGGGGGGAACAGCTCCGCCGGCGAGAGCGGGACCGCCGGCGGCAGGAGCGGGGGCTCGCCGTCGGGGCCGCCGAACGCGTAGGGGTCCAGGGGCATCGCGGCGAGCTTTCCCGAGAGCCCGAGCGGGTCGTGCCACTCGCGGTCGGCGCGGCGCTCCACCGCCGCGATGATCGCGCCGGTCTCCACCTCGATGAGGCGCGCCGCCACGGTCGCCTGATTGCCGAGCGGGACGAACGTCCCGGTCACGATCGCGTCGACGGCCAGGACCTCTCCGGCCCGTTTGAGCCCGGAGCTCCGGAGCAGGCCGGTGCGGCCCAGCTTGAGCTCTTCCATTACCTTCCCCAGCAAGGACCGCTCGATCGTCCGGACCCGCCCGACGCGCACGAGCTGGGTGGTGAGCTTCTCCGCGATCGTCCAGCCCTCGCGCTCGCCGGCGGCCTCCGCCGACGTGAACGGGACGACCGCCACGCGGGCGATGCCGGCCCGCTCCGCCGCCCGGGAGAGCTCTTTGGCCATCGTCCGGAAGGGCTCGGCGGCGACGTTGCCCGCCGCCAGGACCAGCACCGCCGCCCAACCCGCCTTCTCCCACAGTCCGCTCATGGCCGCCTCCGCGATCGTCTCTCGGAGCATAGCCGCGCGGGCTGTCGCGGCGTTGAAGGGGGGCTGAAATCCGGCTTAAGTCAGCTCGCCCGGATTCTCCAGTTGGTCGTATTTGTGGCCATCTGGAGAATCCGGGGAAATATGTCGTGATTCGTTTATGAAAGGAAGTTCCTTTGATGAAGAATATTGTCCTGGATTCTTCAGACGTTGCTTAACGAGTAGCTGAAGAATCCAGGCTAG
>JACQPK010000365.1 GCA_016207565.1 Elusimicrobiota bacterium | reverse complement strand
TTGACGATCACCGGGTACTGGATGCGCCGCGCGGTTTTGAGCGCGTCCTCCTTGGTCTTGACCGCCGTCATGCTCCCCGGGATGATGGGGATCCCGGACTTGCGCATCAGATCCTTGGCAGCCAGCTTGTCCCCCATGAGGCGAATCGACTGGGCCGACGGCCCGATGAAGGTGATGTTGCAGGACTCGCAGATTTCCGCAAAATGGGCGTTCTGTGAAAGAAACCCGTAGCCCGGATGGATCCCCTCCACATCGGCGATTTCAGCGGCGCTGACAATGGCGGGGATGTTGAGGTAGCTCTGCTCCGCCTTGGCCCCTCCCACGCAGATCGCTTCGTCGGCGAGGCGGACGTGCAGGCTCTGCCGATCGGCTTCTGAATAGATCGCCACCGTCCGGATGCCCATCTCCTTACAGGCGCGGATGACCCGGACAGCAATCTCTCCTCGATTGGCAATCAGGATCTTTGAAAACATGCCCGCATCTCGCTCTGCCGCGGGGCGGCTCGGTATTCTAGTACTAGTGCGGTTCAACGACGAAGAGCGGTTGATTGAACTCGACAGGGGAACCGTTCTCAATGAGCACTTCGATGACGCGCCCCGCGACTTCAGATTTGATCTCGTTCATGAGCTTCATGGCCTCGATGATGCAGAGCGTATCCCCGGGGGATACGTGCTTGCCGGGCTCGACGTAGGGCGGCGCGTCCGGCGCGGGCGCGCGGTAGAACGTGCCCACCATGGGGGACGTGACCTCGATCAGGTCGCGCCCCGGGGGCGGGGGTGCACGCTCGGGCGCCCCACCTTCCTCGGCCGGCGCGAGCGGCGCGGCCGCCGTGCCCGGGGCCGGCAACGGAATCACGAACGGAGTAGGCGCGAAAGGCGGTGACTTGGAGAGCTTGATGCGCGTGCCGCCGCGCTCGACCTCGAGAGTGTCCACCCCGCTGTCATCGAAGTCCCGAATGAGACGCTCGATGAAGTCGAGGTCGATCATGCGCTCACCCGCGAGAGGTACTTGTCCTCGGTCCGGTCGATCTTGAGGACGTCGCCCTCCTCGACGAAGAGCGGCACCTGGACCACGGCTCCCGTCTCGAGGACCGCGGGCTTGGAAGCACCGGAAGCGGTGTCACCCCGGATGCCGGGATCGGTCTGCTTCACGGCAAGCTCCACGAACTGGGGCAGATCGACGCTGATGATCGTGTCGCCGTGCACGAGGCCCTCGCACGCCATGTTCTCCTTGAGATAGCGGAGCTGGTGCTCGCCCACGACCTCGCCCGAGAGCGGTATCAGGTCGAACGTGTGGTCATCCATGAAGTAGTAGAGGTGCCCATCGGTGTAGCTGTACGTGATCGGCCGGCGGCTGAAGCGGACTTCGGTGACCTTCTCGCCCGCGCGATACGTGCGCTCCACGACCGCGCCCGTGAGGACGTTCTTCAGCTTGGTGCGGACGAAGGCGCCGCCCTTCCCGGGCTTGACGTGCTGGAAGTAGGCGATCGTCCAGAGCTCGCCGTCGATCTCCAGGACCATTCCGTTGTGAAAGTCGGCCGTGCCGGCCATGGGATCCCGCGTTCTTGGGGGGGGGCGCCGCCGTCCGCCCGGCTAGCCCTTGCCGAGCCGGGCCACGAGGCCCTGGAGGCCTAGAAGATAGCTGTGGGCTCCGAAGCCATGAACCACGCCGGCGGCCGCGCCTGCGAGGTAGGAGTGGTGCCGGAAGCGCTCTCTCCTGGCCGTGTTCGACAGGTGGACCTCGACGAACGGCCGGCTCACGCCCAGCAGCGCGTCCAGGAGGGCGATCGAGGTGTGCGTGAGGGCCCCCGGGTTGATGAGGAAGCCGCTCACGCGCGGCGCCGCCTTCTCGATGAAGTCGAGGATCTCCCCCTCGTGGTTCGACTGGAACGTCTCGATCTCGACCCCGAGCTCGGACGCCGCCTCGCCGAGGCGCCGGTTCACGTCCTCGAGCGTGTCCTTGCCGTACACCTCGGGCTCGCGCGTGCCGAGGAGCCGGAGGTTCGGACCGTGGATGACCCCGATCCTGATCATCGCTCGGGCGGCTCCCACGACAGGAGCCCGTCGAAGTACTCCTTGATCGTGGGACCGCCGGCTCCGGGGGCGCGCTCCGGCTCTTTCTCCGCCCAGGAGAACGGCGAGTCGACCTCGTGCCGCGCGGCCCCGCTCTCCGCCAGGTCGCGCGCGAGCGTCTCGACCTCCTCCTCCGGCTGGCCTCCTCCGGCTTCCAGCTCCGCAATGCGCGCGGCGAGGTCGGCGTCGGCCGGGTCCTCCTCTAGCAGCCGGCGGAGCACGGCGAGCGCCTTCCCTACCGCGCCTTGGGACGCGTACAGCTCGGCGAGCGTCCGGGTGTAGACCGGCTCGCCCTGAGCGTCCTGCGGCGGGGTGGCGTCCTCGAGGGCGCCGGGGTCGGACGCGGGCTGCTCCGGGGGGGCAGGCGCGGGCGCGTCCGACGCGGGTGCGCCGTTCCGCTCGGGAGCAGCGGCTGCGGGCATCGGGCCCCGAGAGCCGTCCGGCCGCAGGGCGTCCAAGTCGATCACGATCTCGTCGGGATCGCCCGGAGAGAGGAACTCGATGTCGACCGCCTCCTCCGCTTCGGCCTTCGGGGCGGGCGCCGCGCGAGCGACCACCTCCTCGGCCCCTCCCCGCGGCGCCAGCGCGTCGAGGTCGAAGACCGGCTCCTCGAACACCGGCACCTCCGGCGCGACTTCGGGCTCGGCCTTCTTCGCCGGGCGCTCGGGGGCGAGCGCGGCCACGTCGAAGACGGGCTCGCTGAACGGCGACACCTCCCCGGGCGCGAGCGCGGGCATCTCGACGACCGTCTCCTCGGCGGCGGGCGGGGGCTCGGGCGCGAGCGCGTCGATCGAGACGATCTCATCCGCGGCGGCGGCCGGGGCGAGCGCCGCGACGTCCATCACAACGTCGGGCGCGAGAGCGGCCAGGTCGACGACCGGCTCGTCGCCCACCGCAGCGGGCTCCGGGGCCAGCGCCGCCAAGTCGACGATCGGCTCCTCCGCGACGGGCGCCGCATCCGGCGCCAGCGCGTCCATCGAGACGATCTCATCCGCGGCGACGGCGGCCGGCGCCAGGGCGGCGACGTCCATCACGTCTGGGTCGTCGGGCGCGAGAGCGGCGAGATCCACGACGTCGGGCTCGTCCGGTGCGAGCGCGCCGATGTCCAG
>JACQPK010000378.1 GCA_016207565.1 Elusimicrobiota bacterium | reverse complement strand
GTTGAGGCGCTCGCGCTGGCGCACCCCCTTTATAGGGAGGGCCGCCTGAGCGTGCTCGAGCTCCTGCGCGCCGAGGACGCGGCCGCCGGGGCGGATGAGGCGTGGGCGGCCGCCCGGGCCGGGCTTCACGCGGCGCGTGCCCGCGCGCTGCGCGCGGCGGGGCGCCTCGACGCCGCGGCGGTCTCCGAGATCGGACGGCGTTTGGAGGCGCGATGAGCGCGCCGGGCCACGGCATCGCGGGCCGGCTTGCCGGAATGTTCCTCCGCTCCAAGCTCACGCCGCTGCTGGCGGCCGCTTCGCTCCTCGTCGGAGCCCTCGCCGCCTGGCGGCTGCCGCGCGAGGAGGAGCCGCAGATCGACGTGCCGATGTTCGACGTGTTCGTGCCGTTCCCCGGGGCCGGCTCCCGCGAGGTGGAGGAGCGCGTCGTCCGGGTCGGCGAGCGGAAGCTCTGGGAGATCCCCGGCGTCGAGTACATCTACTCGACCGCCTCACCCGGAGGCGCGCTATTTATCGTGCGCTTCGAGGTGGGCACCGACCCCGCGCTGGCGATGACGCGCGTCTACACCAAGACCTTCGCCAACCAGGACCTCCTGCCGCCGGGCGTGGGGCAGCCGCTCGTCAAGCCGCGGTCGATCGACGACGTCCCCATCCTGGCGTTGACGCTGTCCGGCCTGGAGCCCCTCGCCTTGCGGAGGGCCGCCGCGAGGCTCCGAGAGGAGATCGCCTCCATCCCGGACGTGTCCGACACCGAGCTGATCGGCGGCCGGCGGCGCCGCTTCTCGGTCGAGCTCGACCCGGCGAGGCTCTCCGCGCGGCGCCTGAGCCCCATGGAGGTCCTGGGCATCGTCCGCGCGGCGAACCGCCGGCTCGGGGCGGGGCACGTCGCCGCGGGCGGGACGAAGACCTTAGTCGAGACGGACGCCTTCATCCGCACCGCGGCCGAGCTCGGCTCCGTCGTCGTGGGCGTCTCGGCGGGGGAGCCGATCCGGCTCTCCGACGTGGCGAGGGTCTCGGACGGCCCGGACGACGACGAGCTGGACGTCTGGACGGCCGCGCGCGACGCGGACTGGGAGCGGCGGCCCGCGGCGACGCTCGCCGTCTCGAAGCGCCGGGGCGCCAACGCCACGCTTGTTGCGCGGGAGGCGCTCGAGCGCGTCGAGCGGCTGAGGCCCTCCCTCGAGCCCGCGCTCCGGGTAGCCTTGACGCGCGACTACGGGCGCACGGCCAAGGAGAAGTCCGACGAGCTGCTCTACCATATGCTCCTGGCGACGCTCTCGGTCACGGCGCTCATCGCCTTGGCGTTGGGTTGGCGCGAGGCCGCGGTCGTCCTGATCGCGATCCCCGTGACGCTCGCGCTGACGCTCGGCGTCTACTACGCGCTGGGCTACACCCTCAATCGGATCACCCTGTTCGCGCTCATCTTCTCGATCGGCATCCTCGTCGACGACGCGATCGTCGTGGTCGAGAACATCCACCGGCACTTCTCCGGACGCAAGGGGGGGACCGTGTGGGACGTCGCCCTCGCCGCGGTGGCGGAGGTCGGGAACCCGACGGTGCTCGCGACGTGGACGGTGATCGCCGCGATCCTTCCGATGGCCTTCGTCGGCGGGCTGATGGGCCCGTACATGCGGCCGATCCCGGTCGGCGCGTCCTGGGCGATGCTGTTCTCGCTGGCCGTCGCCTTCATCGTGAGCCCGTGGGCGTTCGCGCGCCTCTTGGAGCGCTGGCCGACGCGCGAGTGCCCCGTCGAGCGCGAGTCGCGCCTCGACCGCCTCTACCGCTCGGCGATGGGCCGCCTGCTCGAGCCCGGGCGGGCCCGCACCCTGTATTTTGCGGGGATGGCGGCGCTCTTGGCGGGGGCCCTCGGGTTGCTCGGCGCCGGGGCGGTCGTCGTGAAGATGCTGCCCTTCGACGACAAAGACGAGTTCGAGCTCATTTTGGACATGCCGGAGTCGAGCGCGCTCGAGCGCACGCAGGCGGCGGCCGTCGAGCTCGCTTCGGCGCTGCGGCAGGTTCCCGAGGTCGAGCGCGTCACCGCCTACGTGGGGACCGCGGCCCCGTACAACTTCAACGGCCTGGTGCGGCACTACTTCCTCCGCCGGAGCTCGCACCAGGCCCAGCTCGTGGCGACGCTGGCGCCCCGCCACTCCCGCCGCCGCCGGAGCCACGACATCGCCAAGGAGGTCCGCCCGGGGCTCGCGCCGATCGCGCGTCGCTTCGGCGCGCGCCTGCAGGTCGCGGAGGTTCCGCCGGGGCCCCCGGTGCTCTCGACCTTGGTGTTCGAGCTGTACGCGCCGGATGCGGCGACGCGGGAGTCGCTCGCCGCCGACGTGAGGGCGCTGCTCGAGTCCTCGGACGGCATCGTGGATGTGGCGACCTATACGCCGGACCCCGAGCCGCTGGAGCGCTTGATCGTGGACCGGGAGCGCGCCACCCTCAACGGCATCGCGCCCGAGCTCGTGGCGGCGAACGTGGCGGTCGCGATCGACGGCGCGACGGCCGATCTCGCCCACGTGGCGGGCGAGCTCGAGCCGGTGGAGATCCGCCTCCGCCTGCCCGAGGCGCTCCGGCGGACCACGGCGCCGGCCCGCTCGCTCCGGTTGCTCTCCCGGAACGGCTCCCCGATCTCCCTGGGCGAGCTCACCCGGACGGAGCGCCTCGCGCAAGACCTTCCCGTCCACCACAAGAACCTCCGGCCGGTCTCCTACGTGATCGCCGACGTTGCCGGGGCGCGCGAGAGCCCGGTATACGCGATGCTGGCGCTGGGGCCGAGGATCGACGAGCTCGTGCGGCGCCGGGGCACGGTCCTGACGCAGTACTTCACCCGCCAGCCGGAGAGCTCCCTCGAGACGGCGCTCAAGTGGGACGGCGAGTGGCACATCACCTACGAGGTGTTCCGGGACCTGGGGCTCGCCTTCGCGCTCGTGCTGGTCCTGATCTTCGTCTTGGTCGTGGCTTGGTTCGAGTCCTTCTCGATCCCGCTCGTGATCATGGCGCCCATCCCGCTGACGCTCGTCGGCATCTTGCCGGCCCACTGGGCGCTCGGCGCGTTTTTCACGGCGACCTCGATGATCGGCTTCATCGCCGGCGCCGGGATCGTCGTGCGCAACTCGATCATCCTGGTCGACTTCATCGAGCTCCGGCTGAAGGAAGGCATGCCGCTCCGGGAGGCCGTCATCGACGCCGGCGCGGTGCGGTTCAGGCCGATGCTGCTCACGGCGGCCGCGGTCTCGGTCGGCGCGGGCGTGATGCTGTTCGACCCGATCTTCCAGGGCCTGGCGGTCTCGCTCATCGCGGGCGAGGTCGCGTCGACGCTGTTGTCGCGGACGGCGGTGCCGGTACTCTATTACCTCGTCCGCCGGAGGCAGTCATGAGTCTCGACCACCGGATCCGGCTGATCGCCGGGACGTTCATCCTCGCCAGCCTCGCGGGCGCGCGTTGGCACGACCCGAGGTGGCTCTGGTTCACCGCGTTCGTGGGCGCGAACCTGATCCAGTCCTCCTTCACCCGGTGGTGCCTGATGGAGGATATCCTGAAGAAGCTCGGTCAGGACGGCTCGTAGACGCAGTACGGGTCCGAGGCGAGCATGTCGCCGGTCACGGCCCAGGCCCGGGCCCGGCTCCCGGAGCACATCCGCGCGAACTCGCAGCGTCCGCACTTGCCCGTCAGAGCCGCGGGGTTGCGCAGCGTGACGAAGATCGGCGCCTCGCGGTAGAGCTTCGAGAGCGGCGTCCGCCTCACGTTGCCGGCCGGCTCGGGCAGGAAACCCGAAGGGCAGACGTTGCCGAGATGGTCGACGAAGGCGAAGCCCTTGCCCGCGTTCACCGCCTGGGGGGAGAGCCCCATCGCCCCGCCGACGCCGCGCGGCCGCGCGAGGATGTGGCGGATGCGCTCGGCCGCGTCCTTGCCTTTCGCCTCCTTCTGCACGACGAAGCGGCGGTAATGCGGGGCCTCCGTCAGCTTGATCACGCAGTCGGTCTCCGCGTTCAGCCGGTGGAGGCGCTCGAAGGCGTCCTCGAACTGGTCCGGCGTGATCGACGTCAGCTCCGCGCCTCGCCCGATCGGGATCAGGAAGAAGACCTCCCAGAACACGGCCTTGAGCTTGGTGACCAGCTTGACCATGTCCTCGAGGTAGCGGAAGTTCCACGCGGCGAGCACCGTGTTGATCTGGAGCGGCACGCCGGCCTCGTGCACGAAGCTCACGCCCTCGAGCGTCCGCTCGAACGAGCCGGGCACGCGGCGGAACCCGTCGTGGAGCGCCGCGTTCGGGCCGTCGAGGCTGAACGCGAGCTGGTCGATCCCCGCCTCTTTGAGCGCGAGGATCCGCTCCCGCGTGAGGTTCTCGGTGGCGGCCGGGATCGTGCCGACCCGGAGCCCGGCGGCCTTGCCGCCGCGGATGAGCTCCTCGAGATCGGGCCGGTTCAGGGGATCGCCGCCCGAGAGGATGAAGATCGGCGTGCCCATGGACGCCACATCCCGCATCAGCGCGATGCCTTCGGCCGTCGACAGCTCGCCGGGGTCGCGGCCCAAGATCGCGTCGGCGCGGCAGTGCCGGCAGGAGAGCCCGCAGGAGCGGGTGGTCTCCCAGATGACGAGAAACGGCGCCTGGTCGAAATCGACGGCGCCCGGGTGGCCGGCGGGATGGGGCATGGCCTTTGAATGCCTTGCAACGAACAGGCCGCACCGGCGGCATTCCTGTTGCGAGGCCGGCTCGGGGGAGGGGACTATGCCGAAGGCGAAGCGAGGCTGGTGCATGGAGTGCTCGTGGCTGTCCGTCCGGGTCGCCATCGAGGGGGGCAGCTCGTACTGGTGCCGGGTCTCCCAGAGCCGCATCGACGGCCCCGTCGCCTGGCGGGAGGCGTGCGAGCATTTCGAGCGCCCTTCCGGAAGCAGGCCGCGCTGACCTATAATTGCGGTAGCGTGCCAGGTCTCGATCGACCGGCGTAACGTGAGACCAAGCACGCACCCGATGGAAACGCAATGAGGCTACGCGGAGCGACGGCGCTCATCACCGGCGGCGCGGGCGGCATCGGCCGCGCCGTGGCCCGCCGGTTCTTGACCGCGGGCTCCCGCGTCGTGCTGTGGGACCGCGACGTGCCCGCGCTGGAGGACGCCGCGGGGGAGCTGAAGTCCCTCGGGCCCGTCCGCTACGCCGCCCTCGACGTCACCGACCCCGCCGCGATCAGCGACGAAGGCAAGCGCCTGGGCGCCGACGGCTGGGAGATCGACCTGCTCGACGTCAACGCCGGCGTCGCCTACCCGGGCGACCTGCTCGAGATGGACGAAGGCCGGCTCCGGTCGACCGTGCGCGTGAACCTCGAGTCCCTCATCTGGTGCCTGCGCACGTTCATCCCGCCGATGGAACGCCGCGGCCGGGGCCACGTGGTGTTCATGGCCTCCGCGTCGTCGTTCGTCGGCGTGCCGGGGCTCGCGGTCTACACGGCGACCAAGCACGCGGTGATCGGCCTCGCCGAGTCGCTGCGGCTGGAGCTGCGCCGGAGGGGGAAGCTCGGCGTGAAGATGAGCATCATCTGCCCGGGTTTCGTGCGCACCGCGATGTTCGAAGGCGTGAAGCCCCCGATGCTCCTGCCGTGGCTCACGCCGGCGCAGCTCGCCGACCGCATCGCCCGCGGCATCGAGAACGACGAGCTCTACGTCCGGGAGCCTTGGATCGTCCGCTGGCTGCCGGCGCTGCGCGCGGCCGCGCCGACGTTCGTGCTCGATCACCTGGGCGACCTGATGGGCCTCAACAACACCACCGACGAGTGGTCCGGCCGCCGCTAGAGTCTCCTCTGGTGCGTCGCACCAGAGGAGACTAGCGGGGCGGCGTGACCGTGTAGTCGACGCCCTCGACGAGCTTGAACTCGATCGGGCCCTCGAGGTCGTCGGTGACCTTCACCGCCCCTAGGGACTCCGCGCGCGCGCGCGCCGACGCGAGCTCCGATTGGGCGGCCGCGTAGGAGTTCTCGGCCTCGTTGATCGTGTTGAGGTCGCGCAAGGCGTAGGCGAATAGGAAAAAGGTGCTCGAGACCACCCGCGTGCTCTTGAACCGCCGGCGCGCGCGCCAGTACTCCTCGGCGGCTTTGCCCTTTTCGGTCAGCGGCTTCCAGTACGCGTGCTCGCAGGGGCAGTGGGGCTTCGGTTTCGCGGCCGGCGCGGGGGGAGGCGGCGACGTCTGGGCGGCGGCCCCCGAGACGAAAAGGAGCGCGGCCAGTGCCAGGGTCACGCCTCCAGGATGGGCCGGCTCGCGGCCCGACGCAGGGGTCCTTGTGCCTTCCCAGACCCGGGACTTAAGGCCGCCTAACCTGCGCGGCGCTCCACAGCGCCGCGCAGGTCCGGCTCACTGGTGAAATATTCTCGCCAACAGCAGCAGCTCGGGATGCGCGTGCTGGAGCTTCGGCAGGATGAGCGACACCTGGCGGCGGTGGGCGGCGAGCCGCTCGCGGAGGCTCTTCCAGACGTCGGCGTCCGGGTCCTTCAGCCTCGCCAGGTCCAGCACCAGCCGCTCGCGCCGCTGGAGCAGGGTCTCGCGGATCCGCTCGAACACCTCGTGCGCGTGGCCCGCGGCGAGCGCCCCCTCGAGGCGGAGCAGCACCGCGCGCTCGGCCGGCTGCACGTCGACCTTAAACGACAGCCCGGGCGCGCGCAGGCGGTCCGGCAGGCCCTTCCACAGCGCCGCCCAGCCCTCCTCGAGCCGGTACGCCGTGCGCTGGGTCCGAGGGTGCTGGAACCAGTCCATGCGGAGGCACAGCCCGGTCCAGAGCGCGGCGCCGAGGGCGGCGACGGACATGCACCGCTCGGCCAAGGTCGGCGCGCCGAGCTCGCGGTAGGCCTCGCAGGCGATTCGGGAGGCGCGGCGGCGCGCCTCGGCCGACGGGCCGAACAGCATGCCGGCCATAAACGACGGATACGCGTTGCGCACGTCCGCCGCGAACCGCTCCGCCTTCGCCCGCAAGAACGGGTCGGGCGAGTCCTTCAGTTTGCGGTAGCCGCGCAGCCACCGGTCGACGACCCGGTAGATGCTCGGGCCGAGCCGCTCGAAGTCCGTGCGGAAACACCAGCGCTGCAGCCGCTCGATCTCCGAGCCGGCGAGCTTCGGGTGGCGCACCATCGCGGTGAAGCCGTCGCAGGAGCGCGCGTAGCGGTCCGTGTCGGCCGCCAGGTCCTCGCGCAGGCGCCCTTCGCGAGCGATGCGGTCGTAGAACGGAGTCCCCGGCGTCGGGCCGTAGATCAAGAACTGCGACAGGCAGGGCTCGAGCTGGAGCAGCCCGTCGAGCTCGTCCGCGACGATCTCCGGGTCCTGGTAGTCGAAGCCCACGATCATCGACGCCAGGATCGTGATGCCGTTGTCGCGCAACTCGCGGAAGACCTCCTCCACGGGCCGCCCCTGCTGCTTCGCGTAGCCGGAGCGCGTGCCCTCATAGCCGATCCACAGCCCGTCGATCC
>JACQPK010000377.1 GCA_016207565.1 Elusimicrobiota bacterium | reverse complement strand
GTACAAGATCTCCATCACCGGCTGCCGCGTCTGGTGCTCGTATCCCGAGATCAACGACGTCGGGCTCACCGCGGTACGCCATCCGGAGAGACGTGAAGTCGGCTTCTCGGTCCGGGTCGGCGGAGGGCTCTCGACCGATCCGCACCTCGCGGTCCGCCTCAACGCCTTCCTCCGCTGGAGCCAGGTGCTGCCGGTCGTCCGAGCGGTCTCGGAGATCTTCCGTGACAGTGACGTCCTCCGCCAGAACCGGGAGAAGGCGCGGCTCAAGTTCCTGTTCCTGACCCACGCCTGGACGGCCGAGCGATTCCAGGCCGAACTGGAAGAGCGACTTCGCTTCAGGCTGGAGCCGGCCGTGCCCGAGGATCCGCCCGACGACGTCTATCGCGACCACGTCGGCCTCCACCCGCAGAAGCAGACGGGCTACGCCTACGCGGGCCTGGCCATCCTCCGCGGGCGCCTGACCGCTGGGCAGATGCGAGCGGCGGCGGACCTTGCCGAGCACCACGGCAGCGGCGAGCTCCGCACGACGACCATGCAGAACCTCCTGATCCTCAACGTCCGCCCGTCGGAGGCCGCCGGGCTCGCGGCATCGGCCGAGGCCGTCGGCCTCCTGCCCCGCGCCTCACCGTTCTGGCGCGGCACCGTCGCCTGCACGGGCAGTGAGTTCTGCAAGCTTGCGCTGACCGAGACGAAAGGCTTCGCGCGGTGGTTGGTCGAGGAGCTGGAGACGAGACTACCGGGCTTCGACCAGCACGTGAAGCTCCACATCACCGGCTGCCCGAACTCCTGCGGCCAGCATTGGATCGCGGACATCGGCATCGAGGGGAAGAAGGTGAAGGTCGGGGGCCGGATGGTGGACGCGTACTACTTCTGTGTCGGAGGCGCGCTCGGCCTCCACCAGCGCACGGCCCGCCCGATCGGCTATCGCATCGCCGCCACCGAGGTCCCCGAGGCCATCGAGCGGCTCCTCCGAACATACCTGCGCGACCGGAGCGACGACGAGAACTTCCGCCAGTTCTGCGCGCGGCACACCGACGACGAGCTACGGAATCTCCTCGCCGGCGGGCCGCTTGTCGCGGTCGCTCGCGATCCGGTGCCGGGACGGCCGCCTCATGGCGTGGATGGCTAGCAAGGCGCGCGAGCGCTCGAGGACGAGGACAACCCATGATCAGGCATGAACATGCTGGGGGCATTCAGCTGCGCGGCGACGAACTGGAATCACAGACGGCTCACGAGGTCCTGGGCTGGGCGCTCGGCCGGTTTCATCCCAGGATCGCTCTGGCCTCGAGCTTCGGGGCGGAAGACGTGGTCGTGATCGACATGCTCATGCGCCTCGAGCCGAAAGCCCGCGTCTTCACGCTCGACACGGGTCGGCTGCCCGCCGAGACCTACGGCCTCATGGAGGCGATTCGCGAGCGCTACGGGCTCGCGATCGACGTGTATTTCCCCCGCGCCGAGGCCGTCGAGACGATGGTGCGCGAGCACGGGGTCAACCTGTTTTATCGGAGCATCGAGAACCGGAAGCGGTGCTGTGCCGTCCGGAAGGTGGATCCCCTCGAGCGTGGCCTCGTCGGGCTGGAGGCCTGGATCACCGGGCTCCGGCGAGAGCAAGCCGTCACCCGGACGGACCTGCGGAAGGTGGAGGTCGACCGGGCACACGCCGGGATCATCAAGATCAACCCGCTCGCGGACTGGACCTGGGATCAGGTCTGGGCCTATATCCGGGCCCGCGACGTCCCCTACAACGCGCTCCACGATCAGGGCTACCCGAGCATCGGCTGCGCGCCCTGCACGCGGGCCGTCACGCCGGGACAGGACCTGCGATCCGGACGCTGGTGGTGGGAGACCCCCGAGACCAAGGAGTGCGGTCTCCACGTGGAGAAGGGATGAGCGACGCCCTGATCGCCCTCCTTCCCGTCACCCTGGTCGCCGCCGTCGTCAACGGTGCGCTCGGCCATGGCTTCTCCTCCATCACGGTGCCCGTCGCCTTGCTGTTCTACACGAATCGGATCCTGAACCCGGCGGTGGTCCTCGCGGAAGTGGTCATCAACAGCCATGTCGTGATCATCAACCGCGCGTACGTAGCGACCGCGTGGGGGCGGGTGCTCCCGATCCTCGGCGGTCTGATCCCCGGCGTCCTCGTCGGAAGCTATGGGCTGGCGTCGGTCGATCCGACCTGGCTCAAGTTGTTCGTGTTCGCCGTCCTGCTGCCATTGATCCTGCTCCAGGCCGCGGGGGTGCGGCGGCCGATTCGCGCCGAACAGACCGTCGGCGTCCCGTTCGGGACGGGCGTCGGGGTCCTCTACTCGCTCACCACCATCTCTGGTCCTCCGCTGGCGCTCATGTTGAACAACCAGGGACTCCGCACGCAGGAGTTCCGGGCCGCCCTCGGCCTGATCCGGCTCGGCGAGTCCACCCTCACGGCGGCGGCGTACGGCGCCCTGGGGCTCTACACCGTGCCAAGCGCCGAGCTTCTGGGTCGGATCATGCCGAGTGTCGTCGTCGGGATCCCGCTCGGTGCGGCTCTGGTCAGGCGGATCGACCCGGAGACATTCCGTCGCGTCTGCATGAGCTTCGATGCCTGGATCGTCGGGTTCGGTCTCTCGCGGGTGCTCGCGGACCTCGAGGTCATCGCGAGCCCCGCCGCCTACGGGGTCTGGGGGGTGGTCGTGTGCGTCGACGCTTACCTGCTCTATGCGTTCTTCGAGCAACGCCGCGCCCCGGGCGGCGTCACGCCGGCGATCGCGACGACACAGGCAACCAACGCCAGCCCGGGCTCTGTCGGCTAGAGGAGTCGCCACGGTGACGAACAACGGTGACCTCACTGACCCGGACCTGATCCCGCCGCACGGCGGTCAGGTGGTCAACCGGGTTCTCCTCGGCGCGGAGCGCGAAGACGCTCTGGCCCGCGCCGCCGAGCTGCCCACGATCGCGCTCGATGCGCGGGCCCTGTCGGACCTCGAGCTGCTGGCCGTCGGGGCGCTGAGCCCGCTCGATGGCTTCATGCGCCAGGACGACTACCAGCGCGTGGTCCACGAGATGCGGCTCGGGAGCGGGCTGGCGTGGCCACTCCCCATCACCCTTGCCGCGCATCGCGACACGGCCGACGGCGTGAAGGAAGGGTCGGCCGTAGCACTCGTCGCGCCCTGGGGCGAGGTGGTGGGCATCCTACACCTCGAGGAGAAATTCGCCTGCGACCCGCGCGAGGAAGCCCACCTCGTCTACGGGACCGAGGACCGTGCCCACCCCGGCGTCGCCTATCTCATGCAGAGCGGCGACGTGCTGCTGGGCGGCCGGATAGATCTGATCAACCAACCGCCGGGGCCGGGGTTCGAGGCCGCCCGGCTCGATCCTGCGCGCACGCGACGCCTCTTCCGTGAACGCGGTTGGCGAACGGTCGCGGGGTTCCAGACCCGGAACCCGATCCATCGGTCCCACGAGTACATCCAGAAGTGCGCGCTCGAGCTCACGGACGGGCTCTTGATCCATCCCCTGGTCGGCCAGACCAAGCTGGACGACGTCCCGTCCGAAATCCGCTTCCGTTGCTACCAGGCGCTCATCCGGTCCTACTTTCCGCCCCAGCGCGTGATCCTGGCGCTGTTCCCGGGGGCCATGCGGTACGCGGGTCCGCGCGAAGCCGTCTTTCACGCGCTCGTGCGCAAGAATTACGGCTGCACGCACTTCATCGTCGGCCGGGACGCGGCGGGGGTCGGCAGCTACTACGCGCCCTACGCGGCGCACGAGCTGCTCCGCTCGTTCGGCCGCGACGATCTGGGCATCGAGCCGTTGTTCTTCATGGAGACGTTCTTCTGCCGCCGCTGCGAAGCGGTGGTCTCGGTCAAGACGTGCCCGCACGAGGAGGCAGAGCGGGTCGTGCTGTCAGGCACACGGGTGCGGGAGCTGTTGCGCCGCGGCGACCCGTTGCCGCCCGAGTTCACCCGGCCGGAGGTCGCCGACGTACTCGCCGGCTGGGCCAGGGGTGGCTGACCGTGCCCCGGGCGCTCTCCCCGGGGGTCCGCTCGTCCGCACGGCGCATGTCGACGCCACGGTCGTCTCGGCGGGTCCGGCTCCTCGAGCCGGCGCCGCGACCGCCAGTCACGGCGGTCGAGCGGTACGCGATCGCGATGCTCGGGCGTGCCGGGGTGATGTCATGGGCGACGTTGATCGACCGCCTCGCAGGCCAGGTCTACGCCGACGCCCTCCGGCACGGAGCGTGGGCCGTGGACATCGGCGTCTTCGGGAGCGCCCTCTTCGTTGCCGACGTCGCACTCGAGCTCGAAGCCGGCAACGGCGTGCTGTGGGCGATCGAGACGCCGGACGAAGCGCGCTGATGGGCTACTACCCGATCGTGCTCGAGATGGCCGGACGCCCGGTGGTCGTGGTGGGCGGGGGGACCGTAGCCGAGCGCAAGGTGCAACAACTGCTCGACGTCGGCGCACGGGTCACCGTCCTGAGTCCTGTCGTCACTGCGCGCCTCGAGTCCTGGGCGCGCGGCGGCCGCGTTCGCCACGTCGCGCGGGCGTATCGGGACGGAGATCTCCTCGGCTACGAGCTGGCCTTCGTCGCGACCGGGGACCGCGAGGTGAACGCGGCCGTGGCCCGGGAGGCGCGGGTCCGTGGCGTCTGGATCAACACCGCCGACGATCCCGCCCACTGTGATTTCATCCTCCCGTCGATCCTGCGGCGGGGTGACCTCGTCGTCGCGGTGACGACCGGCGGCGCGAGCCCGGCGCTGGCCCGGGCGATCCGAGAGGAATTGGAAGCGTACTTCGCCGACGACTACGCCGCCCTCCTCCAGATCGCGGCGGAGGTCAGGCGCGATCTGCGCGCACGCGTGCATTCACCGAGCGCGGAGGTGTGGCGCGCGGCGCTGGACGCCCGCCTGCGCCGCCAGAACGCCGAAGGGAAGCGCGCGGAGGCCAGGACCTATC
>JACQPK010000361.1 GCA_016207565.1 Elusimicrobiota bacterium | reverse complement strand
GCCCATGCGCTCGGCGCGCTCCGGGAGCGTCTCCTCGAGGAGCCCGTGGATGCCGGCGATCGCCGCGACGCACGCGAGCGGGTTGCCGCCGCACGTCGGCGAGTGGAGCCACGGCTCCGGGAAGAGGTGCTCCCAGATCGTCTTGTTGGACACGAAGGCGCCGATCGGCATCACGCCTCCGCCGAGCGCCTTGCCGAGGCACATGATGTCCGGCACGACGTTCCAGTGGTCGACGGCGAACATCTTGCCGGTGCGGCCCATGCCGGTTTGGACCTCGTCGCAGATCAGGAGCGCGCCGTAGCGGTCGCAGAGATCGCGGACGCGCGGCAGGTAGTCGTCCGGCGGGACGTTGATCCCTCCCTCGCCTTGGATCGGCTCGAGGATGACGGCGGCGATGTCGTTGCCGACGGTGTCGGCGCTCTTGAGCGCGGACTCGATGAAGTCGGCGTCGCCGTAGGGCACGTGGTAGCAGTCCGGAAGGATCGGGAGGAAGGGCTGCCGGAACTTCGCGCGGGCGGTGGCCGACAACGCGCCGAGCGTCTTCCCGTGGAAGGCGCCGACGGTCGCGATGAACGACTTGCGGCCGGTGTGGAGCATCGCGAGCTTCATCGCGCCCTCGACGGCCTCCGTGCCGGAGTTTCCGAAGAAGGAGTACTGCAGGTCCCCCGGGGTGATCTCCGCGATGAGCTTCGCCAGGAGCGCGCGGAAGGGCTCGAGCAGCTCCTGCGAGTGGAGCGCCTGGCGCTTCATCTGGTTCTGCACCGCCTGCATGACCTTCGGGTGCCGGTGGCCGACGTTGTAGATGCCGAACCCGCCGAGGAAGTCGATGTACTTCTTCCCGTTGATGTCGGTGAACCCGTTGGCGTTGTCGGACCACTCGATGGACGTGTAGTCGGTCGAGACCGCCTTGCGGTACTCGAGGATGCCCGGGTTGATGTGGTTCTCGTAGCCCGAGAGCGTGGACTTGTGGATCCAGTCCTTGTCTTCCGCGCTGAGCTCGTCTTTCGCGAGCACGTCGAGGACGCGCTGGGACTCCTTCAAGATGTCGGCGGCTGCGCCTTTCATAGGGGGCTCCTTTCCATCCGTTCCACCAGCCGGAAGACGCGGCGGGCGGCCAGCTCTTCAAAAAAGCGGTCTTCCTTCAGGGCGCTCTCCGGCGCGTCGACGCCCGAGCGCCGGAGCGTCGCCTTCGCCAGGAGCATCTGTCCGACGATCGAGGCCGTGTAGCCCACGCCCGCGGCGCCGGCGGAGACCGGTCCCGCGGCCTTCATCTCGCAGTCGAGCTCGCGGGTGAGCGCCGAGCCCCCCGCGGTTCCCGTCACGCGCACGCGCAGGACCTCGAAGTCGGCGGGCTCGTCCCCGAGCCCGAGCGCGCTCTTTTGGGCGAGCGCGGTCAAAAACCGCCGCGGGCTCACGGCAT
This sequence comes from Elusimicrobiota bacterium, assembly GCA_016207565.1. Classification (GTDB taxonomy): domain Bacteria; phylum Elusimicrobiota; class Elusimicrobia; order UBA1565; family JACRDR01; genus JACRDR01. Next base: position 1,769 of record JACQPK010000361.1, on the reverse strand, counting down.
GGCCGTTGACCTGCATGGGCTGGTCCCGGTCGAGGCCCATCGCGACGAGCATGGCGAGCTGGGCCTTCACGGCGGGAGGGTAGACGATCTTGAACGCGAGGTTTCGCACGCCCTTCGACCTGAGGTAGCCCGGGAGGGTGGCGACCTCGGAGTGGATCACCGTCCCGGCCTGGCAGCGGCCGATCGGCTCGGGGAAATCGAGGGTGTCGGGGTCGCTGTGCGCCTTCACCGAGGCCAGCCGCCCCCCCTTCCAGACGGGCGCGGGGAAGACGAACTCGTCGAGCATCGTGCGGATCGAGAACGGCGGCAGAAAGCTGTCTTCCGTTTGGGTGGGGTCGTAGCTCGCGTCGTAGATGCCGACGGTGTCGATGCGATCGAACTCGCGGGCGACCCGCGCGACCATCATGTTGGTGATGCCCGGGGTGGAGCCGCAGCCGAGGACGGCCCAGAGTCCGGCGCGCTCGAACTCCCGCCGGCGGGCGAGCTGCTTGAGCGTCATGTGGTAGAGGCCGCCGAGGTCGACGTAGTGGGCCCCGAGCGCGAGGGCCAGGTCCATCGCCTTCAGATTCAGCTCGTACCAGGCCGCATTGATGACGCAACCCGTGCCCTTGAGGGCACGGAGGGCGGCATCGGTGTTCGTGATATCAAGAGGAAGGACCTTGATCTTGCGGCGATTGGGAATCTTGGAGAGAACGGCATCCTTGCGGCCGATCTCGCGGTCGGCCGCGATGATCTGGGAGACACGTGTCGAGCGGGCGAGATCGTGCAGGGCCGCCTCGGCCATCAGGCCCAGGCCCCCAAGGACCGCTACTTTTGACGCCATTCGCTCTCCGCGTGCCGCGTAGGTTTTGCGGCGTATCACCCCCGCCAGGGGGCCTTTTGGGGCCCGTCCTACTCAGAACCCCCGGAACGCGAGCCCGGGTGCCGTAGGTGCGGAAGTACGGGGATGCTAGCACAGGCCAAGGGAGCAGGTCAAGACGATTGCGGCACGGAAACGCTCCGAATCTGGGCCTATCGGCCCAGAACCGGAATAGCCCTTTGGGTTGTCAGGAAAGTCAGCGTCGGTACAAGTGGAGAAAGCTGTGGATAACCCCGTTCCGGGTACCCTTACTTCCTTAGTCTATTCCAGGATAATCTTGAACTTCAGCTTCACGTTGCCGACGGCACCCGCCTCCAGGCGGTCGGCGATCATCCCGGCGAGCCTCTGGAAGGCGTTATATTGGTGGTGTTCCCTGGCCGGCTCGGCCCGATACATCGACCGGACGCCCTGCCGGGAGGCTCCGCAGAGCCCCAGGACGCGGCGGGCGGAGCAGGAGACACGGTAGCCGGTATGCCGGACGGCCTCGAGCAAGGGGTTTCGGGTCTCGGGAGTCGACTCGTTGACGGCGTCTTGGGCTACGGCGGGCAAGGAGAGGAAGGACAGGGTCGCGGCAAGGACGAGGACCATCGGCGTTTTGCTCGGCATCTCGGCGCTCCTCCGACCTACGCCACCGTGATACCAGAGGCCTGTTGCCCGGCTATTGCGCGGCTGTTAAGCGGTTGTTACGCCCGTTGGGGCCTAATCGCGGTTGGGCCGAAAGTCTCCTCATCCGCGTCCCTTGTGGCACTCCCGCGCGCGCGGCGAGACGGGTATCCTGTCCGGGCCCGGCAGGAGATCGCCATGATCGGCGAATCGCTCGGCCGAACCCTTCGCAGCGCACCCATCCTCGCCGCGCTCACCGCGTTTTCAGTCCCCGCGTTCGGGGCCTACACCGCGCCCGCGCCCTCGG
>JACQPK010000360.1 GCA_016207565.1 Elusimicrobiota bacterium | reverse complement strand
CCGGTGGCGGGGATGAGCATGATGTAGACCTCGGGGTGCCCGAAGAACCAGAACAGGTGCTGCCAGAGGAGCGGATCGCCCCCGCGCGTCGGGTCGAAGAACGGCATGTCGAACTTGCGCTCGAGCTCGAGGAAGGTCGTGCCCACGATCACCGCCGGGAACGCGAAGAGGATGGCGAAGGCCATCACCAGCACGCTCCATGCGAACAGGGGCAGGCGATCGAGCGACATGCCGGGCGCGCGGCACTTGAGGACGCTCAGGATGATCTCGATGGCGGCCGCGATGCCGGCGAACTCCGCGAAGCCCAGGCCGAGCAGGTAGAAGTCCACGTTCAGGCCGGGCGAGTACTCGCGCGATGAGAGCGGCGGGTACGCGAACCACCCCACGTCGGGCACGAGGTCGGGCCAGGGCGTCCCGGGGAGGATGAGGTTGACGACGTCCGGGATCGTGCTGGCGTAGAAGAGCAGGCCGCCGAAGATGAAGGTCCAGATGGTGAAGGCGCTCATCCGCGGGAACGGCATGTCTCGCGCACCGAGCATGAGCGGCAGCGTGTAGATCGCGAGCGCCTCGAGCATGGGCACCGCGAAGAGGAACATCATCGCCGTCCCGTGCGTCGTGAAGAGCTGGTTGAACTTCTCGGGCCTGACGATCTCGGCCTCGGGGAGGATGAGCTGCGTCCGGAGGGCGACGGAGTCGAGGCCGCTCAGCGCGAAGAAGAAGAACGTCGCCGCCAGGAAGACGACGCCGGTGAAGTTGTTGTTCACCGCACGGAGCTTCCCGAGGACCCCGCTCGGGACCGCCCAGACTTCGGTGAGCTCGCGCTCGGTGACCGGCCTCATCCCTCGCGACCGAGCAGGACAAGAGCCCAGACGAGGATGACCACGACCTCGATCGCCGTGAGGATCGCGACCGTGCGCATCCGCGGGCGGTGCGCGTGGAAGCGGTGCTCGCGGACCCACGAGCGGCCGGCGTCGCTCGCCTCGAGCACGAGGATCGTGCCGATGACGAGCGCGACGAGGAGGACGAGCCAGGGGAAGAGGATCATGGGCCCCCGCGCGAGTGGAGCGAGCCCAGGGTCGGAGCGAAGCCGGACCTCCGCTCGGCGAGCCAGCGCTCGAAGTCCTCCGGCCGCTCGGCGACGACCTCCATGCGCATGCGCGCGTGCCACAGCCCGCAGAACTCCGCGCAGACCACCGGGTACCGCCCCGGCTCGTCCGCCTGGACCCAGTGCTCGTTGACGCGGCCGGGGATCATGTCGATCTTTCCGGTGAGCCGCGGGACCCAGAAGCTGTGGATGACGTCGGCCGACCTGATCCTCAGGCTGACCGGCCGTCCCGCCGGTATGCGCATCTCGTTCACGAGCGATATCCCCAGGTCGGGGTAGCGCACCTCGTACCACCACTGGTGGCCGGTGATCTCGACCGTCAGGACCGCTCGCGACGGAGGTGTGGCCATCGACGCGATGTCGGCCAGCGTCATGGCCCACAGGAGCGGGATGACGATCGCGGGAAGGACGATGCCGCCGGCGACGATGATCCTCGCGTCCGAGGGCGCCGCGACGAGCGGTGCGCCCGAGCTCGAGCGGCGGATGGCGACGAAGAGCGCGGCCATGACGACCACGAACACGAGGATCCCGGCGGCCGTCATGACCCAGGTCAGCCGGGCGATCGTCGCGGCGCGAGGCCCCGCCGGGTCGAGGGTCGAGGCATCGCCCTGGCACGCGATGACCGCGAGCGAGCCAGCCGCGAGCGCGGCGATCGGCATCACGCGAGCGAGCGGATCGCAAGCGGCGTACCGTGTCCCGCCGGCGTGCCCGATCAGCTCCTGCTCGTGACGGCGATCGCGGTCGCCGCGGGCGCGGCGCCGCTCCTCGGCACCGGGCTCGGCCTCGTGCACCGGCCCTCGACGCTCCTCATGTCGATCGTGCTCGGCTTCGCCGCGGGCGCGCTCATCGGCACGGCGGTCTTTGAGATGATCCCGCGGGCGATCGAGCTCGCGCCCGCGGCCGTCGTCATCGGGGCGTTCGTCAGCGGATACCTCGCGCTCTACTCGTTCGACCTTCTGCTCCATCGCGGCCAGACGGCGGGGGAGCACGCCGAGCAGCGGCAGCATGTCTCGGCCTACCGCCGGTGGCACCGGCCGGTCGCCACCGAAACGACGGTGCTCACGGGCGGCACGCTCATCGAGGAGGTCATCGAGGGCATGACGATCGGGGTGGGCGCGGCACTCGACCCCGCGCTCGCCGGGATCGTCGCGCTGGCGATCGCGCTCGACAGCTTCGGAGAGGGCGCAAGCATCGTCGAGCTCATCCGCGAGGAAGGTGGCAGCGGCAAGGCGTGGAGGCGCGCCCTGCCCTGGACGGGTGCGATGGGCGTCGCGATGGCGGTCTCGACCGTGGCCGGGTTCCTGTTCCTGCGCGACGTGCCGGACGTCGTGATCGGGGGCCTGCTCGCATTCGGAGCGGGCGGCTTCATGTACCTCACCATCACCAAGCTGATCCCCGAGGGCGAGGCCCGCCACTACGAGCAGTCGGCCGCGCTCGCCGCCGGCGCCGGCCTCGTGCTCGTGATGGTGCTGCAGCTCGTGTTCCTGCCGGGATGAGCGAGGCTCGCCGCGCGCCCGGCACGCTCATCCGCGGCCGCCGACGGCCTGAACGATGACATAGCCCGAGTCCTCGATCACGATGCCGGCGAGCGCGTCTTCATCGAACCATTGGCGTACGGCGAACGCGCCGTGGCCGAGCCGCCTCAGGAGCCACTGCAGGCCACCGGGATGAAGGAACGCGCGCGCATCCGATGCCCGGGCGACAGCAACGAGGTCGAGCAGCGCCGCTAGGTCACGCCGGCGATCGAAAGCGCGTTCGCTAAGTGCTCTGGACCATAAGTTCGACGACGTATTGTCGAGGTCATTCAGGCCGCCGGCGACAGCGCGCTCGTGCGCTCGAGCCGCTGCAGCAACCGCGTGAGATCGCGGCGCGTGAACTTCCACTCGAAGGGCGTGGCGCTGT
>JACQPK010000370.1 GCA_016207565.1 Elusimicrobiota bacterium | reverse complement strand
TCGCTGGGCAGCCCCCACCCCAGGCCCCAGAAGCCCAGCAGGGCCGCCGCCAGCCCGATGGCACCCGCCTCGCGTCGCACGGCTGGATTTATATGAAGTTTTGTGTTATTTGTCCGTGATGGCACGCGCGGCGATCCGGATCCCGTGGGCCCGCGCCGACGTGGGCGAGCGGGAGTCCGAGCTGGTCCAGGAAGCGCTCCGCTCGACGTGGATCTCGGGCGGGGCCTTCGTCGACCGCCTCGAGAAGGAGTTCCTCGCCCGGCACGGTAAGAAGCACGGCGTGAGCTGCTCCAACGGAACGACCGCCCTCCACGCCGCCTACCTCGCCTTGGGGATCCGGCCCGGCGACGAGGTGATCGTCCCCGGCTTCACGTTCGCCGCGCCGGCCAACATCGCGCTCGCGATGGGGGCCGTCCCGGTCTACGCCGACGTCGACCCGCGGACCTGGCTCCTCGACCCGAAGGAGGTCGAGCAAAAGATCACGAACAAGACGAAGGCGGTCGTCCCCGTCCACATCTACGGCAACGTCTGCGCGATGGACCGCATCCTCGAGGTGTGCCGCTCCCGCGGCGTCGCGGTCGTCGAGGACACGGCAGAGGGGCTCTTCTCGAAGTACCGCGGACGGCTCGCGGGCACGCTCGGGGAGATCGGCTGCTACAGCTTCCAGGCCACGAAGACGATCACGACCGGCGAGGGCGGCTTCGTCGTCACCGACGACGCGGCGCTCGCCGAGCGGCTGCGCCTATTTCGCAACCACGGCATGAGCCCGTCGAAGCGCTACTGGCACGAGGTGGCGGGGTTCAACTTCCGGCTGACGAACCTCCAGGCCGCGGTGGGCTGCGCCCAGCTCGAGCGCGTCGACGAGTTCCTCGCGCAGCGCCGGCACATGGCCGAGGGCTACGCCCGCGAGCTCAAGCGCGTGCCCGGCGCGACGCCCCAGCACGTCGAGAAGGAAGTCGACATCAACGTCTGGGCGGTCGGGGTGAAGCTCGACCCGAAGGCGTACCCGCAGGGCCGCGACGCCGTCATCGACCAACTGGAAAAGGCCGGCATCGAGACGCGGCCGGGCTTCTTCCCCTTCAGCGTGATGCCCGTCTACCGGGCGCCGCGCCTTCCGGTCTCCGAGACGGTGGGATTGAACGTCATCAGCCTCCCGTCGTTTCCGACCTTGACCGACGACGAGATCGCGTCCGTCTGCTCCGAGCTCGCCAGGCTCGCCCGCTCGTAAGGCCCCCGCGCGACAGGGGCTTGCACGGCGGCGCTCGGAGGCTACACTGGAGCCGTGATCCGCGTCGCCCTGAGCGTTCCCCTCCTCGCCGCGGGCCTCGGGCTCTCCGCCGCCGCGGCGGCTTGCGGTCCAACCCCGCTCGGCTACTACGCCACTCTCGCCGCCGTCGCCTGTCTGACCGCCAGCGGAGACCTCCTCTGCCGGGCCTCCGATTCGGCGGATGGAAGCGCCGCGTGCTGGATGCAGTTCGCGTGCGCGGCGGTCCCCGGCGGAGCGCTCGCCGTCTACGCGATCGACGGCCCGGAGCTCCCGATCGCGACGCGGGCGGCGGTGTGGCTACCCCTCGGAGCGGCTCTGTGGACGGTCTGGCGCATGGCACTCCTGCCTCCTCTGCGCCGCCATCTGTACCGCCCCGGGACTCTCCGGGACTTCCGCCACAGCCCGCTCGGGACTACGGGGGAGCGCTCGCCCACGCGCGAGAGCCTTCCGGCGGCGCGCCCGACGCTCGTGTCGCAAGGCTCCCTTCGGATCGACCGCGACCGGGCGCTCGAAAAGCTCGCGCGCTTCCAGACCGCCGACCCGGGGCTGTTCGTGCGCGAGTGGCTCCGCTGCGCGGTGGCCTCCGGAGCGACGCGCATCGAGCTGGACCGCACGTTCTTCGGACTGGAGCTACGCTTCGACGGGAAGCCGCTGGACCGCGAGCAGCTCCAAGACCCCTATGGTTGCCTGTTCGACTCCCCCGGCCCGGGGGCGGACGGCAGGGCGCGCTCCTTCGCCTCCGGACTCCTGTCGGCGCTGCAACTCGGACCGACGGACCTCGTCGTCAGCTCAGGACGGGGAGCCGATCGCTGCGCGCTGCGGATGGGCGCCTCGGCGGGAACCGGCGCTCCCGATCCGGCGCCCGGCACGCAGACCGTCGTGCGCGTCTCCTGGCGACGCCTCGTCGGGCCGGACGTCGGGGAGTTCATTGAACGGGCGGGGGCCTCCTTCGGGTTGTCCACGGCGAGGCTGGTGGTCGACGGGACGGCGGCGCGCGCGCGCGGACGCAAGACCTTCTCCGACGATCGGGGGCGGATCCGCGGCGCGTTCGACGCTCCCCGACCCGAACCTGGGCCGAGCCACGTGTCTCTCTATAAACACGGCGTGCTCGTCGGGACGACCGAGTGGGAGTTCGCCGGAGTGGTCGCCGATGCGGAGCTGCGCTGCGACGCGTTCACCCTCGACGCCTCGCGAGCGGCGGTGGTGCGCGACCGCAAGTTCCATGAGGCGCTGGAGGCGCTGGCGGGCGCGGTCGCCGGGGCGAGCCGCCGCGCCGCCCGCGCGAGCCAGGGCCGATCGGACGGGCCGGCCGGGAACGCTTGGCTCCGTCGCTGGCGCGACGACGGCGCCTGGCGGAGGCTCATCCTCTGGAACCTCGTGATCGGCGCCCTCTGGTGCTGGCTCTCGGGCTTCGGCGCGCTGGAAGCCCTCGAGGGCGAATCGGTCGTCCTCACCGGTGCGGGCGAGCAGACGATCATCTTAACCCTGGTTGGAACGGCCCTGAGCGCCTGCGCGCTCCTCTGGATGCTCGGCCGCTGGAAGCTGCTCAGCGCCGACCACGACGTCCCCGCCCCCGTGAGCGCCGGCGTGGCGCCCCTCCTCATCGCCGGCTGCCTCGCTCTCCACTATCACCGGGAGGCCCGGATCACCGTCGGTCCCGAGGAGATCATGTTCAGCTTCCCCTGGCCCAAGGCGGTCCGCATCCCCCGGGGCTCCGTCACGGCGATACGCCTGACCCGGGACCAAAGAAAGGACTCCGACTCCGGGAAGCTGTCGAGCAACTACATCCTCGACGTCGATACGAAGCACCCCTACCCCAGCTTCAGCCGATCCGCCCACAGCCCGCGCGACGTCGTCGCGGCGGCGAAACTGCTCTCGACGGCCGAGGGCAAGCCGATCGAGTGGGGCTTCGACCCGGCCTCCGGCGGCCGACGCGCCTCCACCGAGCCCGAGGCGACCGCCGGCGATTAGGAGCCTAGCGCCCGTGGGACAGGCGCGCGACCGCGTCTCGCGCCGCGGCGTGGATGACGTTGCGCAACCTGTCCTCCGGCGTCGCGCCCATGAGTTCGGCATCGTACACGTAGCGGTTTTTCAGGGCTTGGCGGGGGTCAGCGTCAGGGGCTGCGAGAGGTAGTTCAGCGTGTTGCGCGCGAGCTGGCAGGACCAGATGAGCTGCCCCGACTCCACCTGCGTGAGCCGCAGGCTGATGCCGACATGGCCCAAATAGGTCCCGATCCAGTCGCCGCCGATCGTGTGGTTCTCGTAGCCGGCGTACGCCTCGTCGACGGCGCCCGTCAGCACCGCGTCCGCCCCCAAGAGCCTCCCGATGCGCACCGCCTGCCGCGGATCCACCAGCCCCGTCAGTTGCAGCTTCTGCTCCTCCAGCGTCTTGGCAAGCGTCCGGCGGTCGACGACCCCGAGGCGCCCCGCGGCGACCACCGCGGTCTCCAGCGCGTCCGCCGCCAATGCGCCGTCTCTCGGGAGGTAGACGTAGATCGGCCTGGGGGGCAGCCCCGCCCCGGAAGGCGGGTGGTACACGTCCGTCCTCCGGTTGACGCTGTCGGCGAAATCCAAGACGGCGACGGTCTTGATCGATTCGGCGGTAGCGGACGCAAGACCCGGGCAGGCGCGATCCATCTTGGGCGCCGGGGAGAATGACAGGCGGGGCCCCACGGCGCAGGCCGATGCGGCGATCAGAACCGCCGGCAGGACGCGTTTCATGGGGATAGCTTAGCCCCATGGCACCTAAGTTAATTCAACGGAGTGACGCAGAGGTACGCAAAGGAAATTACGAAAAGGCACG
>JACQPK010000369.1 GCA_016207565.1 Elusimicrobiota bacterium | reverse complement strand
GGCCGTACCGGCCGCCGGACGTCGACTTCTCCCACCCGCGCGTTCTCGACAGCGACAAGGTCCTCCGGCTCGACCGCACGCCCCGGAGCGTCACGATCTACGGCGCCGGCGTCGGCGGCTGCGAGTACGCCTCGATCTTCCGCAACCTCGACGTGAAGGTGAACCTGGTCAACACGCGGGACAAGCTGCTGGCGTTCCTCGACGACGAGATCATCGACGCCCTGAGCTACCACCTCCGCGACCAAGGGGTCCTGATCCGGCACAACGAGGAGTACACCCGCGTCGAGGCGACCGAAGAGCACGTCGTCCTCCATCTCAAGAGCGGCAAGAAGCTGATCACCGACGCGCTGCTGTGGGCCAATGGGCGGACGGGGAACTCCGACGGGCTGGGGCTCGAGGCGCTGAAGCTCGCGCCCGACCGGCGCGGCAACATACCGGTCGACGAGAACTACCGTACCGCCGTCCCGCACGTCTACGCGGTGGGCGACGTGGTCGGCTTCCCGAGCCTCGCGAGCGCGGCCTACGACCAAGGCCGGTTCGCCGCGACGCACCTGCTCGAAGGGAAATGCCCGTACCAGCTGCACCTCATCCCGACCGGCATCTACACGAGCCCGGAGATCAGCTCCCTCGGCCGCACGGAGGCCGAGCTCACTCAGGCGAAGGTCCCCTACGAGGTCGGCCACGCCCTGTTTCGCAGCATCGCGCGCGCGCAGATCCAGGGCCGCACCGTCGGCATGCTGAAGCTGCTGTTCCACCGCGACACGCTCGAGATCCTGGGCGTGCATTGCTTCGGCGACCAGGCGGCCGAGATCGTCCACATCGGCCAGGCGGTCATGTCGCAGGCGGGGGACGCCAACAACCTCCTCTACTTCATCAACACCACCTTCAACTACCCCACGATGGCCGAGGCCTACCGCGTCGCGGCCCTCAACGGCTACAACCGCCTCCACGGCGTCGGCACCAAGATCTGAAGCCGGTCTGAGCCCGGCCTCGGCGCTGGCGCGAACCGGCGCGCCGTGTATACTAAGGGCCGGAGGGCGTCCATGGAGACCTACGGGCGGAAGGGGGGATCGATCCCGGGCCGCTTCGCGCGCTGGATGCTGAAGGTGCTGATCGTCAACGCGGCGCTCACCGGCGCGGCCGCCTACGGGCTGCACCGCGCCTTTCCCGCCAAGACCACGGCGGCCTGGCGCGCCTTCTGGGAGCCGAACACCTGCGAGCTCCCGTCTTTCCCGGCCAAGGACCCGGCGCGCGCGGAGTCTAAGGTCGGGGCGCCGGTCCGTATGGTGGGCAAGGCAAAAAGGGCGGCGCCGCCTTCGGGGGGAGCGGCGGGAAAGGACTGCGAAACCGACGCGGCGACGGCCGCGGCGAGCGACGCCGCGCGGCGAGAGGCTCCGGTCGCGCCCGCCGGCTCCAACGAGGTCGTGGTGTACGGACGGGACGCCTGCGGCCTCACGAGCCGCCTGCGGGGACAGTTGGACCAGGCCGGAATCCCCTACCGGTACGCCGTGATCGACGCGGAGCCGGGACGAGTCGAGATGCGCGCCAAGCTGACGAGCATCGGCCACAGCGGCGGCGTCGGCCTTCCGGTGGTCGCCGTGGGCCCCAAGGTCTTCATCCGGCCCTCCCTCGAGACGATCTCCGACCTCTACCGCGGTCCGTAGAAGTGGAGCAAGTAAAGTGGGGACTGTCCCCACTTTACTTACTTCACTTGGTAGGAGGGAAGGTCGGAGGGGCGCACCACCAGCTTGCGCGCGTTCTCCAGCTCGGCCGGGTCGAGCGGGCCCTCGCGCGCCTCGCCGAAGGGGGAGAAGACGTACTCGGCGCCGTCGTACTCGAAGAACGGGTCCTTGCCCGCCCGGTTCACCGCCGCGACGTAGGCCTGCGCCAGGATCGCGTGCGCGGAGGTGATCGTCTTGTATTGGTAGGTCTTGTGCGGGCCGTCGATCCAGCACGACGAGATCAAGAGCAGGTCGATCCCGGCCTTCGCGTACTCGTGGAAGAGCGGCGGGAAGCGGACGTCGAAGCAGATCGCGAAGCCGATCTTCCAGCCCCGGTAGCTCGCGACGACCCCCGTGTCCCCGGCCCGATACGTCGCCGCCTCCGGGTTCTTGCCCCACGTGAAGAGGTGGAGCTTGTGGTAGCGCGCGTGGAGCTTGCCGTCCGGCCCGAACAGCGCGAGGGCGTTGAGCGGCTTGCCGTCGCCCGCCTCCGGGAAGCCCGCCGCCACCGCCGTGCGATGCTTGGCGGCCAGAGCCGCGAGCCGAGCTACCGGGCCCTCGCCCAACCGGTAGGCCGGCGGGTCCTTCGTCACGAAGCCGGTGAGCGTCAGCTCCGGGAAGAGGAAGAGATGCTCCTCGGGCCGCGCGGCGCCCTTGAGCCCCGCGGACAGCGCGCGGTCGATCTGCGCGAGGTTCGCCTCCGGGTCGTTCCAAGCGAGGTCGAGGCCGACGGGATGGACGTGGAGGGGCGCGCGGCTCATCAGGCGGCGACGGTCTCGTACTCGGGCTTGAGGCGCGCCAGTTGCTCCTCGAATCTGCGCTGGAACGCCGGGTCCAGGACGTCCGTGCACACGGCGTAGCGCAAGAGCGGCTCCCGGCGGCCGTCGACCGGCGGCGCGAGGAAGTGCACGCCGACGATGCCGGTCTCCGAGATGATGAGGCGGTTGAGCGCCTCGTGGGCGGGGACGTCCGGGAAGGACTTCGCGGGGTCCTTGCCGAAGACGCGGCTCGGCGCGCGCCAGAGCGTGAAAAATCCCGCCTCGGTGCGGCAGGCGGGCCTGAGCCCGGCCGCCTCGAGCTTGGGGATGACGTAGCGCAGGCGCCGCTCGTAGAGCCCGCGCAGCTCGTCTAAGGC
>JACQPK010000368.1 GCA_016207565.1 Elusimicrobiota bacterium | reverse complement strand
CCGGCGATGCGGCTGCGCACTCAGTTGAGCGTCACCCTGAGCGCCGTGATCCTACTGCCGTTCGCTCTGGAGATGCTCGCCTTCGCCTGGGTGCTGCGCGGGATCGTCGCGGAGGTCATCGAGAATCAGGCGAATGTGCGGACCCAGATGGGGACCTCGGTGGTCGAGCTGGCCGCGGCCCAAGGGAACTTGGACCTCTTGAGCCATGTGCGGTGGCTTTGGGACGACCCCGATACCGTGAATTACGCCTATGTCGTGGATGCCCGCGGGACGATCCGAAGGCACTCGGATCCCCGGTTCAACGACCGTCCCGTGTCCGAGTGGGACGCCGCCGGGCTGGCGTCGCAGGCGCTGGATGTGGAAAGGCCGGTTTTCTCGGGGGCCGACAAGATCGCCGCGGTCCATATCGGTTTCTCGAAGGCGCACCACGAGAAGGCGTTGCGGCGCGCCTGGGAGAGGTTCCTCAACCCCATGCTGGCGGCCGCCCTTCTCGGCTTGGGCTTGAGCCTCGTCCTGGGCGTGGGATTGGCCGCCTACATGGCCGCGAGGATCCGGGACTTGGTCCAGGGAACGCAGGCCGTCGCCGGCGGGGACCTTTCCGTCGAGGTCCCGGAGACGTCCTCCAACGAGTTGGGGGATCTGGCCCGGCAGTTCAACGTCATGGCGAGACGGCTCAAGGTGATCGATGAGCTCAAGGACGAATTCATCGCGAACGTCTCGCACGACTTGAGGAACCCGCTCGCGGCGATACAGAGCTTCGCCGACGTTCTCCAGGGCGGGATGTACGGCCCCGTCAACGAGAGGCAGATGGGCGCGCTCGAGATCATGCGGGGGAGCGCCAAGCGCCTCCATGAGATGGTCGAGAACGTGCTGGACATGGCCAAGGTCAAGGCCGGCCGGTTGGAGGTGGAGAAGAAGCCTTTCGACCTCAACGAGCTCCTGGCGAGATCCGTCTCTCTCTTCGAGGTCTCGGCTCGGGAGAAGGGGGTCGAGCTGAGCCGCGACTTGCCGCCCGCGTCTTTCCGAGCCCTGGGCGATCCCCAGGCCGTGGAGCGAGTCGTGTCCAACCTGTTGGGGAACGCGCTCAAGTTCACTCCGAAGGGCGGGCGCATCGAGCTGCGGGCCGGCCCCGAGGGCGATTGGCTCAGGGTGAGCGTCAAGGACACGGGCTACGGCATCCCGGCGAAGGATCTGCCGAGGCTCTTCAGGAGATTCGAGCGGCTTGACGTCGAAGGGCAGCGGGATCGCAAGATCGCGGGGGCGGGCCTGGGGCTCGCGGCCTCGCGCTCCCTCGTGGAAGCCCACGGCGGAAAGATCTGGGCGGAATCCGAAGAGGGCAAGGGGACGACCTTCTTCTTCACGCTGCCGAGGGAAAAGGCATGAGCTACAGGATCATGGTCGTCGATGACGAGCTCGACTCCTCTACGCTCCTCAAGGACATCCTCAAGGGGGAGGGCCACCGGGTCAGCTCCGCCACCAGCGCCGAGGAGGCCCTGCATAAGCTGCAGTCGGAGCTCCCGGATATCCTGATCTTGGACCTCGGGCTGCCGGGGATGTCCGGGTTGCGGCTGTGCGAGCTGCTCAAGAGGGACCCGAGGACGGTCGCGCTTCCGGTCCTCATGCTGACCAGCCGCCGCCAGGAAGCCTTCAAGGTGGAGGGCCTCCAGGTCGGCGCGGACGACTACGTCACCAAACCCTTCTCCGCCAAAGAGCTGCTCGCCCGCATCGAGGCGATCCTGCGGCGAGTGCAGCGGCAGGGCGCCCCGGCGCAGGTGCTCGAGGCGGAAGGGATCCGGATGGACCTGGACGCCCACGAGGTGACGTTGCGGGGACGAAAGCTCGCCCTGCGGCCCAAGGAGTTCGAGCTGCTGAGGCTCTTTCTCGAGAAGCAAGGCCGCCTCCTGACCTACTCCTTCCTGACGGAGGCTGTCTGGGGGGACGAGCGGATCGCGACCCGGCAGGACGTGAAGTGGTGGGTGCACCAGCTCCGGGAGAAACTCGGCGCCTTGGGCGCCCGGATCGAGACCGTGCCCCTGCAGGGCTACCGCTTCGCGGTTCGCTAGGCTCGGGGATAGCTCCCCTGGCCGCCGGCGCGCGTCAGGCCTGCCGGTCGAGCTGCTGCTGGAGCTGGGCGACGAGCTTCTCCTTGTCGCCCTTGAGCTTCACGGCGAGCATGGGGAGCATCATCTTGTACATCATGCTCTCGGGCACGACCTCGACCTCGACGGTCAGGCGGGAGCCGCCGTCGCGCTCCTCGACGCGGATGACCGCGGTCGTCGGCAGGTCCTTGATGCCGAACTTCCGCGTGCACAGATGGGGGGGAGACCACTCGAGCGTCTCGCAGAGGATGTCCTGCGCCGCGCCCGCGGGGGCTCCGGGCACGTCGGCGCACAGGTAGACGGCGGAGCCGATCCCCCGGAGCGGCCGGTCGGGCACGGGCTTGATGACGAGCTTGCCGCCGCTGAGCTCCGCGATCCGCTGGAGGTCGGTGAGCGACTCGAAGACCTCGCTCGGGCTCTTCTTCACGTCGAAGGAGAAGGACTCTTTCATCGTTTCCTCAAAACCGGCTCTTGACCAGACGTTTGCGCGGGTTGACCGCCTTCTCGCGCACGCGGATCTCGAAATGCACGTGGGGGCCGGTCGAGCGGCCCGTCGACCCGAGCAGCGCGATCGTCTGCCCCGCGCCGACGGTGTCGTTCGCCCTTACCAGGAGCTTCTCGTTGTGAGCGTACAGCGTCGTCGTCTTCTCGTCGTGGCGCAAGATGACGACGTTCCCGTAGCCGCCTTGGCTCTCTCCCGCGAACAGCACCCGACCGGGCGCGGCGGCCATCACCGCCACGCCGACGTCGGCCGCGATGTCGATCCCCTGGTGCCGCTTGCCCCAACGCTTCCCGTACTCGGAGCTGACGATGCCCGCCTTCAGCGGCCAGCGCCACATCCCGCCGTAGACCCGCACGTGGAACGGCCGGAACCCGGTCCTAAACGAGCCGTCCTCCGCTTTGGCGAGCAGGCCGTGCTCCTTGAGGACCTTGAGCACCGGGCCCTCGTCGAGATCGTCGTCGCGGTGCTCCTTCAGTTCCTTCGCGCGCTGCAAGTAGCGCTCGAACTCGTCCGCGGCCTGGACCGGAGCGAACGCCAAGAGGGCCGCGAGCGCGGAGGCGGCCGTCATGCGGGACACTCGCCGCCGGAGAGCCCACGTTCGGGGAAGTACCTGTCGGCCACCGCGATGTGAGCCGCCTCCTCGCGAGCGATCTCCGCGAACATCGACGCGGTCTCGGGATCGGAGCCGGTGAGCCTCTCCGCGAAGCGCTCCTCGGCGGTCTTGCCGCGCTCCTCGGCGCGGCGCATCCAGCGGGCGAACGAGGCCGCGTCGGGGCACGCGGTGAGCGAGCGCCACAGCGCGTCCGAGACAGGCCGTGCGTCCGTGGCGATGCCGAGGACGCGCATCCGCTCGAGGATCATCAGCAGGTGCCGGTGCTCGGAGGCGGCGAGCCCCTCCCACGCGCGCCGCAGCCCTTCGGGCGCGTCTCCGTAGCGCCCGGCCGCCCAGGCGAAAGCCTCCCGGGCCTGGAGCTCCGCGAAGGCCGCCGTGCGGAGCCGGTCGCCGACGCCCTCGCGTGTGTCGATGGCGCGCGGCGCCGGCGGCCGCTCGTCCGGCGGGCAGAGCCGAAACGGTCGCCAGCCCCAGGCCGAGCCTTGCGGCTCAATACCCGAGGATCCGGAAGGTCTGGAGGACTCGATCGAAGAGTTCACGATACCGAAGATAGGTGTCGCGCGAGGTCGACAGCTTCACGATGAAGTAGCCGTCCCCGGCGGGCACGAACGCGAAGAAGTGATGAATCACGAAGGGGGCCGCGGGCAGCCGGTCGGCGGGTGCGAGGCGGGTCTCGTTGACCTCGAACCGGCGGGCCGACGCGCGGGAGACTCGCACGCGCCGGACGGGGCCCGCGGCCTCGCGCTCGGAGAACGGTTCGGAGCGGCGCTCGCGTTTGACCGCGTCGTCGATCGGGACGAAGCCCGGCTGGCCCTTGTCCACGAAATGGACGTGCAGCGCGGCGCGCCACGTCCCGTTCTCCTCGGCGGGGCCGAGGAAGTGCGCGGAGGAGCCGAACGGCGTGTCCTCCTCGAAAGGATTCCACCCGGAGACCGGGATGTCGCAAGCGAAGGTCCCTTTGGTCGACGTGTAGGGCCTGTAGTTCGACGACCGGGCGGGCGCGGCCTCCCCCTCGTCGAGGTCTTCGTCCTGCGCCGCCGCGGGAGAGCCGAGGGCCAGCAGCGCGAGGAGGATAGGAGCGTAGCGTGTTCGCATGGTCAATGGGTGGCGGCGGAAAGCTCTTGGCGGAACGCGTGCTCCCCCGCGACCCACGCCTTCGCCTCGGGGCTGGCCGTCGACAGCGCCTTCAGCTCCCGCTCGATGCGGGCCTGGTGCTCCCGCTCGACGTAGTCGTCCGCCTTCGGCGCCGGCGCCGGGGCCGTGCGCTCCGGCGCAAGGCCGATGCGCTCGAGGACGGCCAGCTCGGCCGCGCCGCGCGCGCGCAGGCGCTCCTCGAGCTCTCCGCTCACCGACGGCGCGATCACTCCCTCCGACGGCGCGGAGAGCGCGTGGACCCAGTGGTCGTTCCAGTCCAGCGGCCGCGCGAGCCACTCGGCGTACTCGGCCGCCAGCGCGCGGTCGAGCCGGGGCGCGTTGCCGGTCTCCCCGGAGATCCGGCGGTACAGCCGCAGTTGCGCCGCCCTCGCGCGGAGGCGGGAATGATAGGCGTCGTCGAACCCGCGTGCGCGGGCGTCGATTAGGAGCAGCTGCTCGAGCAGCGTGCCGGCGAGCTGCTCGGGCGAAGGGCGGAGGCGACGGCTGCCGTCGTCGAACACGAGGGCGCGGCCCCAGTCGCCTTCCTCCTCGTTGGCGCTCGCCGCGCCGAGCGCGGTCGCCGCGAGCGCCGGCACCGCCAGCGCCCGCTCCTGGTAGAAGTCCTTCGAGTCCGGCACGAGCGCGACCTGCGAGCCGAGGAGGAGACGCTTCCGGCGGGCGATCACGGGGCCCGTGTGCAGCACGACGATCGACTTCCCCATGCCGAGCTCGCCCTTCGGCAGGACCCGGTGCGCCCGCATCGCCGTGCCGGCCTTCGCCGGGTCGAGCAGCACCGCCGGCAGGTGCCGCTGCAGGACGCCCAGCGCGCTGCGCCGGTCCTCGGGCGCGGCGTGCCGCGCGATCAATTCGATGAGGTGGTGCGCCTCGCGCCCGTAGGGCGCGTCCGCGAGGAACTTCGCGAAGGTGTCGGCCGCGAACACCGGGTACTCGGCGAAGACTCGCGGCGCGGCCGGGACCGGCGCGGGCGGTGGCGGCGGCGCGACCGGCGCGGGGG
>JACQPK010000363.1 GCA_016207565.1 Elusimicrobiota bacterium | reverse complement strand
GAGCTGTCGCGCGACCCGCTGGCGCTGGCCTCCGCGCTGCGGAAGATGAGCACGTACTCCAAGCGCGTGCCGCTGCCGGTGACCCCCAGCGTGAGCTCGCTGTTCATCGTGCAGCCGCTCATCCCGGGCGCGATGGCAGGTCTGTTCTCGACGCATCCGCCGATCGAAGCGCGCATCGCGCGTCTCGAGCAGCGGGCCGGCGCGGTGCTGGGCCGCTGAGCGCACGTACGAAGGAGGACCGATGTGGACGTGTTGATCGCCTACCTGCCACTCGTGCCGGTGTTCCTGCTGTGCCCGCTGATGATGCTGTTCATGCACCGCGGGCACGACCACCATGCCGGTGGCCAGCAGGACGATCGCTCGACGGCGGCGGCCGCACCAGACACAACGCTCCCTCCCGCGGCGCATCACTAGGGATCGTCGCGTCGCTCTGACCCGATGATGTCCGGCTTCGACGTGAACAGCTTCCTCATGGGTGCCGCCGTCGTGCTGCTCGTGATCCTTGTGCTGGATCTCGTCGTCGCGGGCGGCGCGATGAGCATGGGGATGATGGGCGGCGTCGCCGGGATGATCGGCACGCCCTGGGGCTGGCTGCTCCTGGTCCTGCTCGTCGTGGCGCTTATCGCTGCGTTCGCCGGGCGCTGAAGGGCGGGTCCGTGACCTACAGCGACCGGATCTCCGCGCGCATGAAGCGGACGTAGGCGGCGGCGAAGCAGGCAGTGGTGAGCGCGAGGAGCCCGACGACGTGCGGCCAGATCAGGACTAGGCTCTCGCCGAGCTCGAGGGGATTCGGGATCATGCCGATCGTCTGCTCCGGCAGGACGAAGCCGAGCGAGCGCACGCGCGGCAGCAGGAGGGCGAGTGTGGACTCGGAGAACAGCGTATTCGGCGAGATCCGCGCGAGCATGAGGCGGGTGTCCTGGAGCTGCACGTAGCTCTGGATGTCGGCGATGCCGCCCGCATTCAGAATCGCGTTCGCGGCGGTGTCGACGATGAGCCCGAGGAAGAACGTCGAGAACAGCCACGCCGCGATCCCGGCGAGCGCCGCGGTCGCGGGCTGCCGGAAGAACACGGAGAGGGCGAGCGCGAGGGCGACCCAGAACCCGACGAAGAGCGTCGCGACGACGAGGAATACGGCGAGCCGCACCAGCTCCTCACCGGTCGGGACGATGCCCAGGCGGTAGATCCCGATCGCGCCGACGAGCACCGTGATGCTCGCGAGCATGATCGCGACCGTGGTCAGGCGGGCAAGGAACTTCCCGTTGATGACGGAATCGCGATGGATCGGCTGCGCGAGCAGCCGCGCGAGCGTGCCGCGCTCCTGCTCGCTGTTGACGGCGTCGAAGGCGAGCGCGATGCCGACGAGCGGACCGAGGAACGCGAGGAACTGGTAGAAGGGCGGCAGCGGGTCCTGCGCGACGGTGACGAGCAGCAGGAACGTGTTCGCGGGCGCGTCGCTCCCCACGTCGGCGAGCGCGTCGCGGATCTCGCCGGACGCCGTGTACACCGACGAGAGCGCGGCGAGGAGGATGAGGACGAAGAGGATCGCGAAGCGCCGGCCGCCGATCTGGTCCGCGACCTCCTTGCGGTACATCGCCGGGAGCCCTGGCGCCACGAGCAGGTCGCGCAGCGCGATCGAACGCCTCGCGCGCCGGGCCCGAAGCCGTGCCAGGCCGGCAGCCATCAGCTCGTGCCCTGGAAGTAGCGAAGGTAGATTTCCTCGAGCCCGAAGTCGCGCTGGCGCAGATGCGTGAGCGACCAGCCGCGCTCGAGGACGGCGCGGGCGAGACCCGAGCGCACGTCGCCGTGCGCGCGCACCTGCCACAGCCCGCTCGCAGGAGCGACGTCGAGGACGCCGCCGACCCGCCGGAGCGCGGACGCGACGTCAGGTCCGCCCGGATCGACCCCGACCTCCACCACGATGAGCCCGTCGGCGAGCTGCTGCGCGAGCTCGGCGATCGGCCCGCTCGCCACGAGCTTCCCGGAGGAGAAGATGCCGACGCGGTCGCAGATGCGCTGGACCTGCATGAGCTGGTGCGACGAGAGGAGCACCGTCATGCGCTCCTCGCGCGCCGCGGTGAGGATGATGTCGAGCAACTCCTCGACGGCGACGGGATCGAGGCCGAGCGTCGGCTCGTCCAGGACCACGAGGCTGGGG
>JACQPK010000362.1 GCA_016207565.1 Elusimicrobiota bacterium | reverse complement strand
TTTTCACCAGTATAACGGTTTAGCAAACCGTCGGTTTCAGCCGCTCACCCACCTCTCCAGAGATCGGGGCCGAAGAGCCATTGTAGCATAGCGCATCGCGCGCGCGATGCTTGCCATCGCTCGGTGGGCGATTTCTCGACGAGGACAACGGTGCGCTACACTGTTAGAGTTTACCAGTGTGAGCGAGGAAATAGCTCGGTAGTTTCACCGTAACGCGTGGAGCGCAAAACGAATCCGCGAAAAGCTGTGTGTTAGGCGGGGTCCGCGCCGCGCGCGCTCCTGACAGAATGCGAGAGCTCGTCCTGAAGGTGGAGGGAATGTAGGTTGACAGCGGCTCTTTCGAGCACAATACTTCAGGGCGATTTCTAAGGCCCGGAGCAGGGCATGAATCTTCAAGCAAAGGCCTCGCCGAAGAGGATAGCCGCCCTGGCGGCCGCCCTCGTCGCGCTCGCGCTCATGTTCTACGCCGGCGCCACGCTCGGTCCCCAACTTCTGCGCCTGTCCCGGACTCCCAGCCCCGGCGAGCCGGGCGACCTCGCGGCGCCTCTGGAGACATTTTCCCCCTTCACCGAGTCCGGCCGCGCGGCGCGGGCCGCGTTGCTCGCGAACGATTCCCGCGTGCTCGTGCCGGAAAAGTTCACGCTTGGCGCCCTGGCCCGGCTCCTGTCGTCCAACGACCCCTCCGCGCGGGCGTTCGCCGATGCGTTTTGGGCCGATCCCTTCTTGCGCTCCGCGTGGATGGAGTTCGGCAAGACCGCCGACGCTGGGACGCTGCTGCAGGCGCTGACGAAGAGGCCGCACCTCAGGTTGCTGGTGCGGAAGTTCGATAGCGATCCTGGGTTCCAGGACGTCGCCCTGGGACCGCCCCAGCCGGCCCTGCCCGATGCAGTGGAGGCGGAGACAGAGGAGTCGATGGACATGGTCAGCGCGGGCGCCGATATTCTCCCGCAGGAGGAACCCCCTCCCGCCCCTCCCGTCGCCGACGAGGGCGAGCGGCCTGACGTCACGGCCCCCGCCACGCTCCACCAGACCGGCAGGCAATTCAAAACCACGCCTCTCGCCAAACTCCACGAAGCGGGCTCCACGTTGGATCTAACGCACGATCCCGCCACCCTATACAGCAAGATGGGCAACAATGCCGAAGGGCTGAAGCGTCGCGATGAGGTGCTCAAGGCCGTCTCCAACGGCGCGTCCATCACGGACGCCTGCAAACAGGCCAATGCGACGGCGGCGTGCCAAAGGGCGTTCCGGGACTGCCAAGCGGACCCGGTGTGCAGGAAGAACATGTCCAAGGCCTTCGCGGGTGCGCCACGCGGCAGGCCGACTCCTGGACCGACGTCCAAAACGAACACAGGTGCGGCAACCGGTACGGCCACCGAGACGGGTACCGACACAGGCACTGCCACTATTACTGGCACCGGTTGCAGGTGCCCACCACCTTGGACTCCAAAGCCTAGAGCCAGCCCACCCCATGCTCTTAGATGCGTGCTCCCAGGTTACACATCTAAACCTTGCCAATGATTAAAATTAATGCCGTAGACATCCAAGCCTCCAAGAGCATTTATGAGAAATTGGTGACTTTTCAGTGGGTTTGTTGACCATTGGGTGGTCGACGAGGTGACATGAACCAGTACTGTTCGTCCTTAAATGGCCGGATGTTTGGCGCGACTCGCACCTGGTCTCCGGCCGGATGCCGGTGCCGGGAGGGTAAATGAAGGCGCTTCGGAGAATCAATTGGCCTCGGCCTGAAAACCGGGGGGACATCACAGTCTTCCCAAATGATTCTAATCACAGGCGCTTGAGCGCCTGGAGGAGTTGAGCGGCGTCCTGCATGCGCTTGCCGGGTTCCGGTTCGAGGACCGAGGCCATCAGCGATTCAATGCCCTCGGGCAGCGCAGGCGCCAGGGACCGAGGAGACGGATACAGCCGGCGCTCCTTTTGCGCCAGGAAGTCCGGCCCCTTGAACGGGAGTTCGCCCGTCAGCATCTCGAAGAGGCAGACGCCCAGGGAGTAGACGTCCGATTCCTGTCCGGTACGGCCTAGGTGCTGCTCGGGAGCCATGTAGGCCGGAGTGCCGGAGACGTCGCGCGATATCCTCGAGACGCTTTCCTTGACCTGTCGGGCGATGCCGAAATCCATGACCTTGGCAAAGCCCTGCTTGTCGATCATGATATTGGAGGGTTTGAGGTCCCTGTGCAGAACGTGGCTTCGGTGGGCGCAGCGCAGCGCTTCGCAGACGAAGGAGAATATCGCCGAACATTCCCTGAGCGTCATCGTCGGGCGCTCGAGAAGGATAGCTGAGAGCGGCTTTCCATCCACGAAATCGAGAACCAAGTACGTGTCCTCGCCGTCTTCAACGATCTCGTGGATGCCGACGATATACGGATGAGTCACCTGGGCGATGATCCGCGCCTCCGCGATGAACTGCTCGTGCGCGCCGCGATCGGACCTGATCTCAGGGCGCATCTTCTTGATCGCCACCTTGCGCGAGAGGGTCCGGTCGTAGCCCTCCAGCACGATGCCCATCCCGCCGGAGCCGATCTGCCCCCGCAGTTCGTATTTGCCTCCGATCAACGACGAGCCCGGCTCGGGTGGAGCGGATGGCGCATGTTCGCTCGATCCGCTCCAGCCCGCGAATGCCGCCCCGGCGAGCGCGAGCGCGGCCAGCGCGGCGAGAAGGCCCTTGCGGGCGTCTGATTGCGGTGGGGGATCGGCCGGAGAGCTAGGCGCGTTTGGCGCCGTCGCAGCGCCGGCCCCGGGAAGCGACGGCGCGGCCTCCAGCGGCCGGTCCACAGCCGGCTTGCTTTGGACCGTTTTCGGCGGCTCGGCGGCCGAGGACGCGACAGCGACAGCGGCCGGCTCGGCGACGGCAGTGACTGCAAATAAGTGAATTTCCCCATCGGCGCCCGCGACGGCGAGGGTCCCTCCGTCGGGCGCGAATAGCAGTTCGTTGACGGGCATCGCCTTGCCATTCCAAAGCCGCCCGGCGATTACTCCGAGACGTCTGCCCGATTTCGAATCCACGAAGACGACGCCGCCCTCCGAGCCGGTGAATGCCAGCCGCCGTCCGTCCGGCGAGAAAGCGACCGCGCCGGCGAAATCTCGAGCCGCTTGCAGGCCGTCGTCGAGCGTCCAGTTCGACTTTTCCAGGATCATGTCCAGCAGGGCAAGCGTCGACCGTCCCCCGTCGTCATGAAGAAGGGCCAAGGCCCGGCCGTCCGGAGAGAACGCCAGTGCGCGCGCGCCCACGCCGGTGACGGGAAATTGCGCAAAAAGCGCGCCGGTTTCCACGTTCCAGACGCGAATGACCCGGTCCCGGCACGATGCCGCGATCACGCGGCCGTTGGGGGAAAATGCTATCGCACCCGCGAGCGTCAATGGGCTCGTCAATACGACCTTTTGGGAGCGGGTTCGCAGGTCCCAAATGGAAAGCGCGCGGTCCCCGCTCTCCCACGCCAGCGAACGTCCATCGGGCGAGAACTGGGCGCGCACGTCGCCTTGATGGCTTCCGACGGCCAGCTCCTGGTCGCTTCCCGAGGCCATGTCCAAGATGTGGATGCCGGAGCCCGAGCCGCGGGGAGAGGCCGCCAACGTCTTCCCGTCGGAGGACAATGCGATCGGGAAGTGCTTCGCCGGAATGGACAGCTGCTGTCTCAGTCTGCCGCCCGCGACGTCCCATAACCGCACGTCCCCCGCGCCCTGAACTCCTCCAGCGGAAAGCAGGAACCGTCCGTCCGGCGAAAAGACAAGGCCCGTCAGCGGTCCTCCGTGGCCCGGCAAAATGGAGCGCTCCGTCGCCGAGAAGTCGCCGGCGAGAGCGCGCGGAGCGGACGTCGCGGAGAGAGCGGCTAGGAGGAGCAGGAACTTCACTTCGCAACGTTAACACCAATCCTAGTGATTTTCAATCGTCTTCCCCCTCCATGGCAACGGGTAGCAACGGACGACCAGCCGGACGGGGACAGATGGTGTTGGGGCGCTGAAAAGAGTTCGGTTTTCGAGGGAAGTTGGAAGCCGTCGAAAGCGGAGAATCCGCCTCAGCAAACCGGCGGTCTCAGCCGCTCACCCACCTCTCCGGAGATCGGGGCCGAAGAGTGTGCAACCTGGAAGATACCTAACGTGTGCAACGCATAGCGCATCGCGCGCGCGATGCTTGCCATCGCTCGGGCGCTATGAGAGAATGGGCCCCATGCAGGAATCGAACGCGCCCGCGCCGGCCGCCGCTTCCCCCGGCGCGCCCGCGTGGAAGCGCTGGCTCGCGGCCTCCCTCGCCGTCGTCGTGGTCGCCCCGCCGGCCGGCATGCTGCTGTGGGCCTGGCTCGCGCTGAAGATCACGTATTCCACCGGCGAGCGGGCCGGCTACGTGCAGAAGATCTCGCGCAAGGGCTGGCTCTGCAAGACCTGGGAGGGCGAGCTCGCGATGGTGAGCCTTCCCGGGGCGATGCCGCAGCTCTTCCCGTTCACGGTGCGCGACGATGACGTCGCCCGCGAGATCGAGCGGTCCGCCGGACGGAAGGTGGCGCTCTCCTACGAGCAGCATCGCGGCGTCCCCACGACCTGCTTCGGCGAGACGGAGTACTTCGTGACCGGCGTGCGCGTCGTGCAGGAGGTCGCGCCGCCGGCGGCGGCTCCCCCGGCGGCGCCCAAGCCCTAGCCGCTACTCCCGGACCACGAGCTCCTGCCCCTTCGAGTCGGTGCGCGTCTTGAAGGGCCCCTCGCTCCACAGCTCGGCCTTTCCGCCGGCCGCGCGGTAGCCGAGGGGCGCGTCGGTGAAGGGGTCAAGGAGCGAGTCAAGCGGCGCCCAGCGCGGGGCGAGGTCCGCGAGGCGCTCCGGATAGCGCCCTCGCTCCAGCCGGTGCGCGCGCAGGGCGGAGTAGGCGAGCGCCAGGCGCGCCCAGGCCGCGGCCTCGTGGTCCCGCCTCAGGAGACGGGGCAGGGCGGCGGGATCCGGGATGATGGTGTCCGCGATCCGCCGCAGCCAGCCCAGCGCCTCCGGGCGGCGCAGGGCGGACCTCCACGCGGCGAGCGCGGGCCAAGACGGCGGCACCATCACGGGCTCGTGGTCCTCGAGGCCGACGACGGCGCCGGCCGCGACGAGGTTCGTCCCGCGCCACAGCTTCTCGGCCGCCCGCAACGTCCAGGCGGCCCGCTCTCCGCCGTCGAGGAGATAGGTGGGCGCCCGGTAGAGGTCGAGCCAAAGGAGGCTCTCCATGTCCCCGCACTCGGCGAGGTAGGGCGTCGAGGCCGCGCGCGCGAGGGCGAGGGAGGTGGCCGCCGGCAGCGTCGCGCCCGGGCGGTTCAGCAACACCGTGAGCGCGGCCTGAGCGGCGCGGACCGAGAATTGGAGGGCCGTGACGCGCGAGCCGAAGAGCCGGTCCTGCGTGAAGAGCTCGGCGAGCCGCAGCTCGAGGTCGACCCATCCCCACGCCTTCGCGTCGTCGCTCTCGAAAGCGGCCAGCCCCGCGAGCTCCATGATGATCGCGCTCACCGGCAGAAAGCCTGAGTAGCTCACGGTCGCCGTCTCGCCCGCGATCGGCGTGCGGGCCAGGCGGCGGTAGTCGATGGTCTGCAGGAAGGGGCGGTCCCGCAGCGCCGGCACCAGCCGCTCGCGCAGGAACGGTTCCTCGGCCGCGGCCAGGGTGCGCGCCGCGGCCGCGGTCTCCGGGGTCCACCGCCCGACGCGCATCCCGGGCCTGCGTTCGGGATCGAAGGCGAAGCGGCGCTTGCCGAGCAGCGCGGCGAGCATCGCGTAGGCCTCCCGGTCCGCCGGGACCTCGCGGTGCAGCTGCGCGAGCGACACCGGCAGGCCCTCGGCGAGCCGGCGGGACTCGATGGCGGCGATGCGGGCCTTCCAGATCCGGCTCGCGGCGAGCGAGCAGACGGCCGCCGCGAGGACCAGCCCCGCGAGTTGCAGCGAGAACGGACGCTGCGCGCGCGGGTGGGCGGGCGCGTCCGCATGGCGGAGGCGGACCGTCGCCAGCGTGCGCGAGCCGAGCCGGACGCGGAACGCGTCCTCTTCGACGAGCACGGCTCCGACGGCGGCGAGGCAACGCTCGCGCCAGCGTCCGAGCCCCGCCGCGAGCGCGGCCAGGGCGGCGCCGAGAGCGGCGGTCGCGCACCAAGGCGAGGCGCCCGCGACGTCGAAGAACCAGCGCGGCTTCCACAGCAGCAAGGCGTTGAGGGCGATGAGCGAGGCCGGCACCCACGCCGCGACGATCGCGGCGGCGAGGGCCGCGTAGCCTTGCCAGGCCCGGTGCCACGGCCTGCGCAGCAGCGCCGTTCGGGCCGGATGGGGCGGGCGCCAGCCTTCGTCGTCGAGCAGGGCGGCGCGCCGGGGCAGGGTCAGCGCGCACCAGGCGAGCCAAGCGGCCGCGAGCCCCAGCGGAACGGCCTGGCGCCCCTCGATTTCCTCGACGAATCCGGGCCGCTCGAGCGCGAGCCCCGCCGCGACGCAGACCGCCGCCAAGGCCGGGGCCAGGGCCCAGGCGAGCCGCGCGGCGGGATCCGGGCCCGCGCGGCGGTAGCGCTGCGCGTGCCAGCCCGCGAGAAGGAAGACCGGGGCGAGGGCCGCCCAGCCGCCGGACGCGCGGAGGAACGCGATCGCCGCGGCCGCCCCGGCGGCCGTCGCGCCCTGAAGCGCGAGGGTGAGGGTCCATGCGCCCGCCTCCCGCGCGCATGACAGCGCGGCGAGCGCCGCGAGGACGAGACCCGCCACGACGAGCGCTCGGGCGGCGGCGTCAAGGCCTCTCTGGCGTCGGTCGAGCGCGTCGCCGCGCTCGCGGGCGCGCCGCGCGAGGGCCTCGGCGTTTCTGAGCGGCCGCAGGTTCGCGCGGACCGCGCCTCGACCCACCGCGGCCTCGACCCGGCGCGTCTCCTGCTCTCCCATCGACTCCAGGCGGCGGCGTGCGTCCAGGCTCGCCGACCGCGCTAAAAACGCCTCCGGCTGCCAGCGCCACCAGGCGGCCTTGAGCGCGCAGGCCAGGGCCAGGCACGCCAGAGCGAGGCGGCCCAGGCGCACCCAGCGGTTCATGGGCCCCCCTTGGGATCGTCGGCCGACCAGGGGACGAACTCCCCTCGCGCGTCGAGCCTCCGGCCGGCCGCCCGCCTCGCCGCCCGGACGAGCGCGTAGGGGCTCTCCGACTCCGCGGCCCAGGACAGATCCCACGCGCGCAGGGTCCCACGGCCGGTCAGCGTGAGCAGGCGCGAGCCGCCGGCGTCGAACGCGATCGCGAGCAATGACTCCGACTTATCGCCGAAGGGCTCCCCGACCGGCTCGCCGCCTC
The DNA here is from genome assembly GCA_016207565.1 of Elusimicrobiota bacterium. GTDB lineage: Bacteria > Elusimicrobiota > Elusimicrobia > UBA1565 > JACRDR01 > JACRDR01. Next base: position 13,636 of record JACQPK010000362.1, on the reverse strand, counting down.
CGGCGTCCCAGAGCCGGACCGGCGGCCGTTCGCCGGCGGTCGCGGCCAGCGCGCCGTCGCGGCTGAACGCGGCCCGCCGGACGGGCTCTCCATGGCTCATGGGGCGCCCCACCGGAAGCCGGCCATCGAGCTCCCAGACGCGGGCGACTCCGTCCTCTCCTCCCGCGAGGAGCCGGGAGCCACCGAAGGCCAGGGCTCCCGCGGGCCCCTCCTGCTCCGGAAAGACGTGGCCTCCTCCCCCCGAGTACGCGCTGCGAAGCTGTAGCTGGCTCCCCTCCCTTCCGAGGAAATCGACGGCGATCGAGCCGCAGTCGGAGAGCGCGAAGGCAAGGAGCGGCGCGCGGCCCAGGTTGGCGAGCTCCCTCGGTTCGGCAGCCGACCTGAGCGGCCAGAGCCGCACGAACCGTTCTCCTCGCCACTCCTCGATCGTCGCGGCCGTCGCGTCCGTCTCGTTGCAATGCGAGAGCGCCACCCCCTCGAGCCTCCGGTCGGAGGCGAGGCGCCGGACACCGCCGTCGGAGAGCACGACCTCGGCTCCCGCGCGATCGAAGCGTACCACCGCGCCGTCCCTGCCGACCGCCGCGCCCGACGAGCCCCCCAGAATCTTCAGGCGGGCGGCGCTGGCCGTATCCCATACTTCGGTGGCGCCGGCCGAGTAGGTGACGAGGCGCGTGCCGTCGGCGTCGAACGAGCCTCCCAAAGGGAGCGCGGCCGGCTCGATCGGCACGATCAGGGACTCCGGCTCGGTCCACTCCCACACGCGCACGGTCCGGTCGCTCGAGCCCAGCGCGATGTGCTCGCCGGAGACGGCTCCCGAGAGGATCGTCCCCGGCGCGGCCATCGGGCGGCTGTCGATCATGCCGGTCCCGGGGTCCCAAACGCGGGCCGCGCCGAGCCCGTCGAGGACAAGCAGGGAGGACCCCTCGCTCCACGCCAGCGTCCGCCGGCCGAGCCGCGGACCCGGCAGGAGCCCCCCGCCCGGCCACGAGCGCCGGTCGCCGTCGGCGCCGAGGCTCCGCGGCAGCCGGGCGTCGGGCGAAAACGAGAGCGCAGCGACGCCGCCGGCGTGCCGGAACGGCCCCGCCCCCGGCTGTCCGTCGGCCGACCAGACGCGGATGTCCCCTCCGTCGTCGGCGGTCGCCCAGGCTCCGTCGGGGGAGAAGGCGACGGCGCGTGCGGGGGCGCCGAGGGCGATCCCCGCCACGACGGTCGCCCGCGCGATGTCCCAAACCGCGACGGCGCCGTCCTCTCCGCCCATGAGAAGCCGCCGGGCGTGAAAGTCCACCGCGAGGGCGCGGACCGGGGCGCCCAGGACACGGATCGGAGGTCCGCGCGCCTCGCCCGTCTCGGGGTCCCAGAGGCGCACGCTCCCGTCGAGCGCTCCCGCCGCGAGCAGGCCGTCGCCCAGCGCCACGGAGGTCACGGCCTGCGAGTGCCGGAGAGCCAACCGTGGCGACGGCGAGCGGTCGAGCAGGTACTGCGCGTTCAGGCGGGCGGCCGCCGAAGGCTCGAGCAGATGTGACTCGGCGAAGAGCAGGGCCGCTCCCGCCGGGTCCCCGCCGTCGCGCAGCACCTTCGCGCGCTCGAAGTAGACTCGGGCCAGTTGGGAGCGCAGGCCGCGGACCTTCGCGTGCTCTTGCCAGAACAGGAGCCCCCCGAGCGCGAGCGCGGCGGCGGCGGCGAGCGCGTTGCGGCGGCGGCGCCGCTCCTGGTCCCGTTGGCGCAGCTCGTCGAAGCCGACGCCGAGCAGACCGGCGGCGACGCGGAGCAGACAGATGTCCTTGACGTCCTGCCCCGGCCGCGCGTCGGCGGCGATCGGCTCCGCCGGCTCGTCCGTCAGGCTGCCGTCGGGCGCGACGCGAAAGCGCAGCGCGCGGGGGAAGCACTCCCGCGCGGCGTCCTCCGTCCGGCTCGAGGCGTTGGGCTCGCCATCGACGATCAAGCAAAGAACCCGGCCGGACCTATCGAGCGCCTTGAAGGCCCGGACCTCCTGCTCCACCCACCGGGAGGCCGCGGCCGCCGGCGAGCAGATCACCACCAGATAGCGCGAGGCGCGAAGCGCCGCGTCGATGTCGGAGCCGAGGTCGGAGGAGGTCGGCAGCTCCTCCTGGTCGCGAAAGACCGGGAACAGCCGGCCCGGCACCTTGCCGTCCCGCGAGGGGCGGCCGATCAGCCGCGACGGGACCACGAACGTCTCCAGACCGCGGTGCAGCCACTCCGCCCAGGCCTTGTCCCGATGGCTGTAGCTGAGGAAGGCCCAGTACTTAAAGGAAGGCTCGGCGCCGGCCACGGAGTAGAGTCTAGCCCCCCCTAGCGCGTTCGGCAAGGAGGGGCTAGACTGTTTCCCGGTGGCTCACGACGTCTTCATCTCGTACGCCAGCGAGGACAAGGCCGTCGCCGAGGCGGTATGCGCCGCGGTCGAGCGCCACGGCCCCCGCTGTTGGATGGCTCCGCGGAACATCCTCGCCGGAAAGGATTGGGGCGAGGCGATCGTCGAGGCCATCGAGACGAGCCGCGTGATGGTGCTCGTCTTCTCCTCCCACTCCAATCGCTCGAAGCAGGTCGCCCGCGAGGTCGAGCGCGCCGCCAGCAAGGAGGTCGCGCTCCTCCCTTTCCGCATCGAGGACGTGACGCCCACGAAGTCGATGGAGTACTTCCTCTCGAACACGCATTGGCTCGACGCGCTGTCCGGAAGCCGAGACGAGCAGCTCTCCCGGCTCGTGGCGGACGTCCGGGCGCATCTCGGCGGGGCGACCGCCCCGCCGGTCCCGGCGCCGCCGCGTCCGGCGGCGGCGCCCCCGGCGTCGGGCTCGCCGCTGAAGCTGCTCGCCGCCGCCGGGCTCGTGGCCGTGATCGGCATGGTCGCCGCCATGCGCATGAGGGAGCGCAAGCGCGAGCAGGTCTTCTCGGCGCTGCCCGCGGCCGCCGTCCGCGGGCTGGAGCTGGCCGAGCGGTTCCAGGGCGGAGCGCCTCCCGCGAGCGCGCAGGACCCCACGCCAGCGCTCCAGACGGCCGCCCAGGCGCTTGAGCTCGTGAACGGTCCATCGGCGCCCCGGGCCGCGGGCGAGATCCCCCCGTGGGTGAACCGCGGGTCCGGAGCGTTCGAGGAGGGCGGGGCGCAGGTGTTTTGCGGCGTGGGGCTCGGGCACGCCCAGCCGGGCTCGGAGCAGCGCGCCCGCTCGGAGCTGGCGAGCGTGATCGACGTCTACCTGGTCGCGCTGGCGAAGGACTACGTCGCGAACGGGGCCAACCCCACGAAGGCGGCCTCCTACGAGCGGGCCCTGCGGAAGGTCGGAGCCGCCGCGGCCAGTCACGCCGCCATTCGGGACCGCTTCCAAGACCACAACGGCCGCTTCGCTCTGGCTGCATTGACGCTTGGGGACCTCAACGCCGCGCTGGCGGACGCCGAGGACGAGCTCGGGCGGGAGCTGCGCATGTTCGCCGAGCTGCGCGGACGCACGACGTTTCACGACCTGGCCAAGGAGTAGCGCTATGCGAATCTATCTGTCGTCCACTTCCGTCGACCTGAAGCCGTTCCGCAACATGGTGCTCGGCGCGCTCCGGCGCATGGGGCACGAGGCGGCGGCCATGGAGGACTACGGCGCCGAGGACCAGTGGCCCGCCGACAAGTGCGTGGCGGACGTGCAGGCGTCCGACCTCTACATCGGAGTCTTCGCGTGGCGCTACGGCTTCATCCCCGCCGGCCGGCAGTTCTCCGTGACCGAGATGGAGTACCAGGCGGCTCGGGAGAAGGGGATCCCCACGCTGATCTTCGTCCTCGACCCCGAGGTCGCGTGGCCGCCGAAGTTCATCGACCGCGGCGAAGGGGCGCATCGCATTGAGGACCTGCGCGACCGGCTGATGAAGACCCACCTGGTCAGCATGTTCGTGAGCCCCGAGGACCTCGCCGCGAAGGTGGCGACCGCCGTGGCGCGGGTCGACTCCGGCCAGGGGAAGAAGGGCGCCGCCGCCGGCAAACCGGTCGTCTCGTGGACGATCGCCGAGCTCCGCGCCCGAGCGCAGAGGGCGAGCGAGGACTACTTCGAGAAGATGGAGCGGCAGCGCGTCTACGTGCCCCAGATCTACGTTTCGCGCGCCGAGCTCGAAGGGCACCTCGACACGTTCGCGGAGACGCGCTGCTCGAAGACGGGCCTCTTGATCGTGGGCGCCTCGGGGACCGGCAAGACGAACACGCTGTGCCACTGGGTGCGCCGCTACCAGGCCGACGCGAAGCGCCCCAACGACGTCCTGCTGTTCGTCGGCGGGAGCACGCTCCCCGGCGGGCACTTCGACCTCCGCCAGGCGATCATGGAGCGGCTGGAGGTCTCGGGCTCGTTCGGCGACTTCCTCTCCGCCTTCGGGGCCCAGCGGGGCCAGTCCGACACGCAGCTCTTCTTGGTCATCGACAGCGTGGACAAGCATCCGCAGCACGCGGAGCTCATGAAGCAGATCGACGACCTCATCGTCCTCGAGCACGTGATCCCGTGGTACAAGGTGATCGTCTCGATCGCGGAGGTCCCGTACGCGAACCTGCGCAACACCGGCTTCATCCCGGGCACGCGGGATTACTACGCCGCCCCGGGCGCGCCTTCGGGCGGCAACGACGAGGTGATGGAGGTGCACCTCGGCCTCTTGAGCCCGCATGAGCTGGCCGCGGCCTACCAGACCTACCTCAAGGAGCCCGGCCTCGCGCCGACCTCCACGTTCGCCGAGCTCACCGACGAGGTCAAGCTGTCCTTGCGCAAGCCCCTGGTCCTGCGGATCGTGATGGAGCTGTTCCACGGCCGCAAGCTCCCGGAGCGGGTCTTGGGGACGGAGGTCCTCTTCGAGTACTGCACGAAGAAGATCTTCCGGCATCCCGACCGGTCCTATTTCGTGAACCGCCTGGTGGACGTGCTCTACGATCATCGCATCACCACGGCCTCCTTCGATCAGCTCTCCCGCGAGAGCGACCTGCGGTCCTCCCTCCTGGACTCGTCCCCCGGCTCCTGCTTTCCGCAGCTCTTAGACGAGCAGGTCCTCGAGGAGCAGACCAAACGCGTCTCGGCCATCCTCCCCCCGCAGCGCTCCCTCGCCTTCACCTACGACCGGCTGCTGGAGTACCTCCTCCTCGTCCGGCTCGTGGAGCGCTTCGGGATGCGCCCGGAGGCGCTCGTGAAGCTCACGCGGGAAGCGCCCGGGTACCTGCCGCTGCACGGGGTGCTCGTGACGCTGCTGGAGTCCAAGCTGGGCGAAGGGCGGGCCGACGAGGTCGCCGTGGTGCTGCGCGACGGCGAGCCCCAGGTGGCGCGCTCCCTGGCCCGCCGGGTCTTCTCCGAGGTCGAGCACACCCGGCCGATGCCCGAAGGGGCCGCCCCCGATGAAGGGCTCCTCGGCGCCTTGGTGAAGGCGATGGCCGCCGCTCCCTCTCCCCTGACGGTGGAGCTCCTGCTCGAGGCCGCCGCCGAGCTCCAGGGCCTAGGCTACCTGAGGCGGGCCGCGTCCATCTACCAGGCGCTGGCCCCGGTCCTGCCGGCGGAGCTCGAGCCGAGGATCCGTTCGAGCTTCCACCGCGGCCTCGGCATGGTCGAGGACCTCCTCGGCCGCAACGCGGAGGCCTTGAAGGAGTTCGAGGCCGCGCTCCGGCTGTGCCGGCAGGCCGGCGACCGGGCCGAGGAGCAGGAGCTGCTCGACGACATCGGCAGCCTCCAGCTCGAGCTCGGCCATCCGGACGAGGCGCTCAAGAGCCTGTCGGCCTCCCTGGACATCGACCGGGAGCTCGTGGCCAACGGGGGCGGCGCGGCCGCGCGCGAGGGCGAGGCGGCGTCGCTGCACGGCCTGGCGGACTTCTATTTCCGTGAGGGGCGCCTCGACGTCGCGCTCGAGCACGCGCAGGAGGCGCTCAAGCTCCGCCGGGACTTGGGCGCGCGCCGGTGGCTCGCCGACAGCGTCCTGCAGGTGGCCGAGTGCCAGAGGCGGCGCCGTTGCTTCGACGAGGCGCTGGCGGGACAGACCGAGGCCCTCTCGGTCTACCGCGAGCTGGGCTCCAAGCTGGGCGTCGCGTCGTGCCTCGGCGCCTTGGGCTCCACGCACATGGAGCTCGGCCGGCGCGCGGAGGCGGGCTCCTGCCTCACGGAGGCGCTGGCGCTGTTCAAGGAGATCGGCCGGATCGAGGGCGCGGCGGAGATCACGGTCGCGCTCGGAGTCCTCGCGCGCGAGGCCGGGGAGTACGACGCGGCGGCCGGCCATTTCGTCGACGCCCTCCAGACCTACCGCAGCGTCGGCGATCCCATCTCGGCCGCGGCGCGCCTGATCGACATCGGGAGCGCGCGCCTCTTGGCCGGCAAGCTGGAGGCGGCGGAAAGCCGGCTCCGCGAGGCCCTCAGCGAAATCCAGCAGATTCCCAAGCGGCCTGGAGAGGCCCGCTGCATCGCTTTCCTGGCCGCCGCCACGGCCCAGCTCGGGCGCAAGGAGGAGGCGGTCGCCTTCGCCGAGAAGGCCGCGGAGAGCCTGAAGGGCAAGCCGCCGCGCGACGACATCTGGGAGGTGGTGCATTTCCACCGGTACCAGGCCCTAAAGGCCGCGGGCCGCGAGCGGGAGGCGGACGAGGCGCTGGGGATCGCTCACGAGAGCCTGCTGCGAGAGGCGAGCCACATCCGCTCGGAGGAGGAGCGGAAGGCCTACCTCGGCTCCTCCCGCTTGCGTCGCGACATCCTGGAAGCCCGGTCCGGCGTCGCCGAAAAAGTCGCCGCCTAAAAAAAGTAAACCCTGGGGACTGTCCCCAGGGTTTACTTTTTTGCGCTATTCGATGATCAGCTGGAAGTCTTGCTGGCCGAGGAGTTTCACGAAGTTCTCGACCGTCTGCTTGCTGGCCGAGACGCCCTTTTGAGGCTGCTTCATCGGCAGAGTCGGGATCGAGCCCGGGGAGAACGTCTCCTTGGACTTGCCGAGCGCGATGCAGCCCTCGAGTTGGGCCACGTAACCTTTCTGCTTGTCCCCCATCAGATTCGCCGGATGGATCAGCACGTGGGAGCGTCCGGGCACGTTCTGCACGTGATAGCAGGGCCCGTACTTGGGCGAGACGCCCCACTTCACGGTGTACGTCCCTTTCGGGATGCACGAGATCGACTGCTGGTTGTTCTTGTCCGGCAGCTCCCCGGTGACGCAGGAGAACCCTGTATCGGCGGTCAGCACTCCGAACGTCCCGTGCTCGGAGCACTCTTGGCGTTTGATCCTGACGGTACGCATGGCGGTCGCACCTCCTATCTAGCGGAGTTTAGCTCCGATACGGCTCCTGTCAAGACCTATGCGTCGTATGGTAGCATGCGCGTCATGACGTATAAGCCCAAGCCGATCGAGACGTCGCACGTCGAGCTTCCGAAGAGCGTCCGCGCGCTCACGGAGAAGCTCGCGGAGCAGGTGCACGAGCTGTGGTCGACGCAGAAGCTCGCCGACGGTTGGGTCTGGGGCCCCCGGCGCGACGACCGGCGGAGGCGGCACCCCGACCTCGTGCCCTACGCCAAGCTCACCGAGGAAGAAAAGGAGTACGATCGCGTCACCGCCTTGGGCACGATCAAGACGATCCTCGCTCTCGGCTACCGCATCACGAAGGCTAGACGCCGATCGCGGTCTTGACGCGTTTGGCCAGCGCCTGAAGCCCGGAGACGTTCCCCCCCTGCGCCTTCTGCAGGAGGCCGGAGAGCCTGGTGGACAGGGCCTGAAGATTGGCCGTCCGGGCCGCGATGTCGTCGAGAGCGGCCTCTTGGACCCGCTTGCGCAGCGTCGCGATCTCGGCGTTGGCCGCCGCGCGCGCCGCGTCGCCCACGCCGAAATCGGCGCTGACCGCCTGAAGCTGCTGGATCGCGGCTTTGTACAGGTCGCTCGCCTTCTCGCTCATTTGTTCGCCTCCCGAAGCCTCAACGCCTCTTGCCGCACGCCCAACGCCTGCGCGTTGAACGCTCCCGTCGCCGCCGCCCGTTCCGCCTCGGACTCCTTGTTGAGCGCCGCCAGGGCGGCCTTCGCCGCCCTCAGCGCTTCCCGGTAGCGCTCGAAGAGGGCCTTCTCCGCCCCGATGCGCACTTGGAAATCACGGTACTCCCGCAGGTTCACCTCCGCCTCGTCCTTGAGCACGGCGAGGTGGTCGAGGTCGGCCGTCGTCGGCATCTCCGCGGCGGGCTTCGGGGCGTACGGGATGGGCCCAAGGCTCGCGGCCTCGCGCAGCGAGTTGTGAGCGCCGAGGAGCTCCCCGAGCTCGGGCGTCGCCTTCAGCTCCTGGAGCTTCCGGTAGAAGCGGCTGCCCAGGGAGTCGACCGCGGCCCGGGGCGCGTCCTGCTCCCGCTCGACTTGCGTGACGAGGACGGTCTCGAGAGGCTCGGAGTCCAGGAGCAGGAGATCCAAGATCGCGTCGATCGGCTTCTGCGCCTCCCGCACGGCCTTCACGAACCTCCGTTTGGCGAGCGCCTCTTGAACGTAGCCCGCGCCCGAAACGAGGACGCCGACGTAGGGAACGGCGGAGGCGAACGCGAACGTGGTCTGCGCGCTCGGCCGGTAGGCGGACAGCCGGCTTCCGACGGCCTTCATCCCGCTCTTGAGATGCTTCGGGTCCTCTCCCCGGGCCATCCCGACGAGCACCTTGTTGTAGCGATCGATGAGCCGGAGCGCCTCGAGCCTCGCCTCGAGCGCCTTGCGGCGCTCGTCCTTGTTGCCGCCGCCCAGCTCGTCGGCGACGCTCGAGGCCCGGAGGTAGATGTCGGCGCCCTCCGTCCGCACGGCGGCGAAATGCTCGAGGTAGACGTCGAACTCCGGCTCCGGAGCGCCCTTGCGGACGGGGCCGCAGGCGGCCAAGGCGGCGAGGAAGAACGGGAGGGCGCGCCTCACAGGATCGGCGTCGTCGCCCCGCCGGCCATGCCGGGGGGCGCGCCCTGGTTGAACTCCTGGTTCCATGCCGCGTGCTCCTGGTTGAGGATCTGCTCGAACCGGACCACGAACTCGCTCTGGCGGCCGGGCTTGTCGGCCGGCTTGACCTGGTCGGTCCACTCGGCGAGCGCGGCCTCCAGCCTCGCCCGCGTCTGCTTGTACTGGAGGGAGACGAACTCGAGCTTGTTCTGGGCCTGGAAGGTCGTGATCGCGCCGGTCAAGGTCGAGAGCACCGAGATCCACGCGGTCGAGCCGAGGAGCTTGAAGAAGCGGATCGCGTTGATCGTGAGAGCGTCGCCGGCCTTCACGCTCGCGGCGGCGCCCGCCAGGCCCCAGCCCTCGAGCGTGGCCGGAAACGCGTCCCAGGCGTCCTTCGAGAAGGGATCCAAAGGCGAGCCCGGCGGGAGGTCGCCGACGAGCAGGGGCGTCACGCCCAGCACGCCCGCGGCCACGGTGAACGCCATCACGACCCGCATGAGCTTCTCGGCCTCCTGGCGGTTCTGTCGTGACTTGCGCCCGTACCAGTCCGACTGGTCTTTGACGCGGTCCAAGAGGTAGTCGTCCATCGAGTACCAGTCTTTCGGGAGGCCGACGAGGCGCTGGGCCTTGTCCATGTCCTCGAACTCGCCGATCTCGGCCATGCACTGGCGCACGTGGGCCGCCTTCTCGGCCAGCCTGGCGACCGCGTCCTCCTTGTCGTAGGGGTCGCAGCGCACCATGAACTTGATCGCCTCCGACTTCGCGTCCTCCGCGAGGGCGCGGGCCCGCACCCACTGGAACTCCTTCTCGGGGGTCGCGGAGCGTCTCGTGAAGAACGCGCTCGCGGCGGCCGCCGGGAGCGCGAGGAGGCCGAAGGCCCGCCCGCCGACCTTCTCGGAGCACAGGAGCCCGATCACGGAGGTCAGGGCCAGGGCCCACAGCGCGCGCTTGCGGTCGCGCCCGACCTCCGCCTTCACCTTGACGGCCAGACGGTCGAGCTGGCGGAAGCAGTACCACAGGTTCTCGAGCGTCGCGCCGAACCGGGTGTGCCCTTTGGGGCCCTTCTGCCGCGCGTCGCCGTTGCCCTTGAAGTGGTCCTTGAAGAGCTCTTCGATCGTCTTGGCGGCCGCCTGCCAGTCCTCGACGTCGGTCTTCTCCACGATGAGGGTGCGCGCGTTTTCCCGCCGCACGCCGTTGATCCCCGGGAGGTTGAGTATCTTCTGCATGAGCGGCTGCACGGCGTTCTGGCCGCCCATGTCCCGGTCGGCGGTGAGGTGGAACACCCCGGGATCGTCCGCATCCGGATTGACGGACAGCTTGAGCTCCCCGTTGGGCGGGGGCGCTTCCTTCTCCACGGGCCAAAGGTTAACGCCCAAGCCGGAATTTGTCAACGCCGGGAGTGAGAATTGAGATAAAATATGAGGGATGCGCCTCAGAGCGGCCCTGGCGGCCTTCACCCTCGGGTTTTTCGCCGGCTGCGCCTTCGCGCCCAAGACGGCGCGGCGCCCCGCGTCCCCCGTCAAGCAGGCCGACCCGGTCCTGCTGAACCGGCTCTTCGCCCAGGCGGTCTTCGCCTACCGGAAAGGCGACCTCAAGGACGCGCGCTGGTACGTCCGGGACATCCTCTCGCTCGACCCCCGGCACTCCGACGCGCTGGCGTTGAGGACCCGGCTCGACGCGATCGAGCGGCTGAAGTCCGCTCAGTAGAAGTAGCGCACCACTCCGGACAAGAACCTCACGAAGGCCGACTGCGTCTTGGGCTCGTAGCGGCCCGACTTGGCGATCACCTCCGACAACACGAGCTCCTTCCAACGCTCGTTGAGTGGGGGGCAGTCGAGCACCACGCCCGTCTCCACGTCGTGCTTGAAGGAGCGCATGTTCAAGTTCGCGCTGCCGACATAGAGCACGCGCTCGTCGACGAGGCAGGTCTTGGCGTGCAGGACGCTCGGGTCGCTCCACTCCCGGACGTCGATGCCGTAGCCGGCCGCCTCGTTCAACCGGTGGCGCACGAGCCCTTGCAGCGTGTTCGGCACGTTGTCGCGCTTGAACTCGCTGTTGGTGAACAGCACGACGCGGACGCCCTTGCCGAGCGCCTCGCGGAGCGCGTCCGCGGCCCGCTCCGACGGGTTGAAGTACGGCGAGACGCACACGACCTCGGAGCCGGCGTGCCGGAGGAGGCCGGCGAAGAGATGCTCCCAGGTGCGGTCGCCGTCGAAGGGGGTCGATGAGAAGACCCGCGCGCGGCAGGCGGACGGGACCTCGACCGCGCGCGGGAAGCGCACCGGGCCCTCCTCGAGCCCTTGCGCGTGGCGGTGGAGCTGGGCGGCGACCTCGGCGAAGTCCGCGGCGAGCGCGGAGTCGGCCAGCCGGAGGTCGAGGTCCTGATATTGCAGCCCGCTGTCGCGGGCGCCGGGCCGCTCGGTCCGCCGGCCGAGCACCCGTCCGGCGCCGTCACGGAAGAAGGAGTCTTTGACGTTCCGGCCTCCCGTGATCACGCTGTCCACCGGGGCGGACCCGCAGTCGCGCCGCACCCGAAGCACCTTGCCGTGCAGGCTCTTGTTGAGCGAGTCGCGCAGGTTGTCGCCGCCCGCCCGGAAGTACGCCACCTGGACTCCCGCCGCGGACAGCCTCGACAGCGCCTCTCGGTCTTTCGCGGTGATGAACGCGTTGTCGCCGACCAGGACCCTGGCTTTGGCTCCGTTCTGAGCGGCGGCCAGGAGAGCCGCCTGGAACCGGTCCTGGGCGAAGCCCTCGTGCCACTCCATGTAGACCGCGTCGAGCTCCGCGACCGGGCACGGGGAGCCCCCCTCCGGGCTCGAGACCTCGCCGAGGTCCAGGAGCCGGCGCTCGAGAGCGGCCTCGGGGCTCCACAGGAGCTCCAGGCGCGAGGGGTCCACGCCGCGGGGCGGCCCGAGGTTCCCGAACCGGGCTTGGTCGAAGAACTGCTCGAGGCTCGCGAATCGGGCGTCGCCCCGTGGGGGCTCGCGGCGCCGGGCGCGCCGCTCGAAGGGGCCGTCCCGGTCCTCCTCGCCGACGATCACCTCGTCGGACACGGCCGCGAAGTTGCTCTCGGCAGCGGCGCCGGCGAGTCCGCAGGCGAGCGCGATCCAATGCGGCGTCACCTCCGGGAGTATGCGCGGCCCCCTCGCGCAAAAGGAGCGCCCTTCGGGCCTGAGGCGAGGACCGGAGGGCCCGGAAGCGGCGGTTCCGCCTTACGCGCCGGGAGGCAGCTTCGACAGCCCGATGTCTTTGTGCTGGTCCAGGAAGTACCCGCAGTCCCAGTCCTTCACGAACAGGATCACCGGACGCCCTTCCGCGTCGTCGGCGAGCCGGGCGCCGATCGGCAGCTTGTCGGGCGTGAGCTTCGAGACCGACTCGGGCGCGATCCAACGCACCAGCGTCCAGGGCGAGGCCTCGAGGCGGGACTCGGCGCCGTACTCGGAGCGGAGGCGGTGCTGGAGCACGTCGAACTGAAGCGGTCCGACGGCCGCCAAGAGCGGCACGCGCGAGGCCGCCCCTCGCGGCGTGAAGCTCTGCACGACGCCTTCTTGGAGCAGGTGGTCGAGTCCGGTCCGGAAACGCTTGAACTCGGCGGTGTTGGCGGAGTGGAGGTACGCGAGGTGCTCGGGCGCGAACCGCGGGATCCCCTTGAACACGATCGCCGGGTCCTCGGTGAGCGTGTCGCCGATGCGGAACTGAGAGTGCCCGACGATGCCCACGACGTCGCCGGCGTACGCCTCGTCGACGGTCTCTCGCTCGCGGCCGAGCACCTTGTGCGAGCTGGACAGGCGGATGTTCTCGCCCGTCCGGGAGTGGATCACGCGCATGTCCCGCTGGAACCGGCCCGAGCAGATCCGGACGAAGGCGAGCTGGTCGCGGTGGCGAGGGTCCATGTTCGACTGGATCTTGAAGACGAAGCCCGAGAACCTCGGGTCCTCGGGCGCGACGCTCCCCGAGGCGGTAGGCTGAGGCCGCGGAGGCGTCGAGAACTCGAGGAAGCCGTCGAGGAGGAGCTGAATCCCGAAGTTGTTGACCGCGCTCCCGAAGAAGACGGGGCTCAGGTCGCCCGCGCGCACCGCCTCGGGGTCGAACCCGACGCCCACCTCGTCTAGGAGGGCGATCTCTTCGAGCGTCTTCTTCAGCAGCTCGGGATCGAGCTGGTCGGCGACGAGGTCCTCGAGCCGGTCGACCACCGTCACGGGCGCCCGGTAGGCGCCGCCGGGGACGCGCTCGAAGAAATGGACCCGCCGGCTCCGGCGCTCGTACAGGCCGCGGAAGCCGCCGCCCATGCCGAGGGGCCAGTTCATCGGGCAGGGGTGGAGCTGCAGGCGGTTATCGATCTCGTCGAGGATCGAGAGCGGCTCGAGCGCGGGGCGGTCGAGCTTGTTCACGAACGTAAATATCGGGATCTGCCGCATCCGGCAGATCTCGAAGAGCTTGAGCGTCTGGCTCTCGATGCCCTTGCCCGCGTCGAGGACCATGATCGCCGCGTCGACGGCCGTCAGCACCCGGTAGGTGTCTTCGGAGAAGTCCTTGTGGCCCGGCGTGTCGAGCAGGTTGATGTGGTAGCCGCCGTATTGGAACTGCAGGACCGTCGAGTTGACCGAGATGCCGCGCTTGCGCTCGAGCTCGAGCCAATCGGAGGTCGTGCTCCGTTCCTTCTTGCGCGCGCGGACCGAGCCGGCGAGCTGCACCGCGCCGCCGTAGAGGAGGAGCTTCTCGGTGAGCGTAGTCTTGCCCGCGTCCGGGTGCGAGATGATGG
>JACQPK010000356.1 GCA_016207565.1 Elusimicrobiota bacterium | reverse complement strand
GGCGTCGGGCCGCGCGCGGTCCAGGGCGCCGTCGTAGGAATAGGAGAGGAGCTCGGCCTCGGCGGTCAGGAGCCTGCCGGCCTCGAGCCGGCGGGCGAGCTCGTCGACCCTAAAGGGCTCTCCTCGCCCTCCGGGCTCGGGTGGTGTCTTCACCCTTCTTCGTCGGGGGCCAGCCCGAACGGCCTGGGCTTGGGCGGCGCCTTCACCGGCGGCGGAGACGCCGGCGGAGCCGTCGGCGGCGAGACCGTGATCGGCCGCGGCGGGGGCGTGAACGCCGGCATGGGCGTCCCGAGGTTCGGCAGCCCGGCCGGGGGAGGCGTCGCGGGGCCCTTGCCCGGAGCCACCGGCGCCGGCTGCAGCGGCGCGGGCAGCGGCGTCCGGGTCGTGACCGGCGCGGGCGCCTTCGTGACCGGCCTCGGCGCCGGCGTCGCCGGGCCGCCGAGCGCCACGGCCCCCGCGGGCGCCTGCGCGGCGCCTTCGACCGGCGGGGTCTCGGGGACGGGGACCGTGAAGAAGAACCGCGACCCTTTCCCCACCTCGGACTCGACGCCCATCGCGCCGCCGTGGGTCTTCACGATCTCCTGCGCGATCTTGAGGCCGAGGCCGAAGCCGGCGCGGCGCATCTTCTGCGCGGCCTCGGTCTGGAAGAAGCGCTGGAACACTCTAGGCAGGTCTTCCTTCGAGATGCCGATGCCGGTGTCGCGCACGCTGACGGTGAGCTGCGGCCCGCTCACCTCGACGGAGAGCGTGACCTTGCCGCCCTCGGGCGTGTACTGGACGGCGTTCGTGCAGAGGTTCTGGATCACCTGGCCGAGCCGCAGCCCGTCGCCCAGGAGCACCGGCAGGTCTTTGGGGCACTCGACGATGAACCACTGCTTGCGCTGGTTCGCCACCACCTCGATCCTCGAGCGGACCTCCTCGACGACCTGCTGGAGGTTGCACGGGCCGAGGTTCACGCGCAGCTTGCCGGACTCGATCGCGGCGAAGTCGACTAGGTCCGAGACGAGGCCCTCCAGCGTCTTGGCCGAGGTCTGGATGTGGCCGACGCATTTTAGGATCTCGGGCTCCTTCACCTTCCAGCCCATGAGCTCGGCGTAGCCGCGGATGGCGGTAAGCGGGTTCTTGACGTCGTGCGCCACCGTCGCGAAGAACTTCTGCTGGAAGCCGTTGAGCTGGCCGAGCTTGTCGTTGGAGACCGCGAGCTCCGTGAGCAGGCGTTGGTTCTCGAGGAGCACCTTCCGCCGCTCGAGGGCGCGCTGGATCGCGACGCGCACGCGCGCCGGCTCGGCGGGTTTGAGGAGGCAGTCGTCGAGCCCGAATTCCACGGCCTGGCTCACGCCCTTGAGCGCCGCCTCCGGAGGGAAGCGGTCGACCATCAGGATGAGCCGCAGGTCCGGGTCGATCTCGCGGAGCTTCTGCGCGAGCTCGAGGCCGGTGTGCTTGGCGAACGCGATCGCGGCGCCCACCAGCGCGACGTAGAACTGGTCCTGCTCGGCGAGCGCGAACGCCTCCTCGGGCTTCGTCGTGGCCGCGACCTCGAAGCCGTCGGCCATCAAGCTCATCGCGAGCTGCACCATGTAGAGCTGGTTGTTCTCGACGAGGAGCACGCGACCCTTCTCGGTGGGGTCGATGATCGGCTTCTGCTCGAGAAGCGTCGGGGCCATCTCGACGAGCTCGCGCGGCAAAGACGCCGGCTGTCCGCGCCGGATCGCGAGCTGCGCGAGGTGGAGGGGCCCCGCGGTCAGCACCGCGAGGAATCTGGCGTTCGGCACGCCCTGGCGGACCTTCGCCGCCATCAGCTCGGCCTCGTGCAGCGCCCCCCGCCAGCTCACCGCGACGATCTTCGGCCCCTTCGCGCCGGCGACGACGCCCCACAGAGAGTTCTCGGGGCTCGACAGCGCCTCGGCCAGCCCCACGGCGTTCTCGAGCGGGACATGCGGCAGGGAGGCCTGGTTGAGGGAGGCCTGGAGCATCCCCGTGGAAAACAGGGTCGAGTCGCAGAGGATGACCTGCGGCCTCCCCGCGTTCTGGCGGATCGACTCGAAGAACGGCTGCTGGAGCGGCCAGCGCGCGCGCTCGATGGTGTCGCCGGGGACGGCGACGCCGGGCGCGTCGAGCTTCAGGAGCTGAGGCGCCCCCGGGGCCGCGTGCATCGTGACGAGCGCCGGCCACCACTCGGGGGCCAGCGAGCCCATGTCCGCCACGACGCCGAGCAGCTTCGTGTCCGGCTTGTTCCAGGCGGCCTTGATCTCCTCGTAGGCGGTCGTGACCTCGCAGAAGAGGCCGCGCGCCTCCGCCGCCGCGGTGAGCTGCTTGTTCAGCGCGTCGTCGGCTCCGACGACGACGATCCGCTTCTTGACCTCGAGAGCCGCGGGCGCGGCCCCCGGGCCGAGCGTCGAGGGGTCCGGCGGGGGCGTGGGTCCGGCGCTCATCGAACGCCTCCCGCCAACGCGGCCTGCCGGGCGCCCGAGGGCGACGGACCCTTCAGCTTGCGCAGCTCCAGCTCCCAGAACTCGATGCCCGCCAGGTGCTTGAGCGGGAGCGGCGAGTAGCGCGTGAAGGAGGCGACGCGCGTGATCACGTCGACCGTGTGGC
Source organism: Elusimicrobiota bacterium (assembly GCA_016207565.1). Classification (GTDB taxonomy): domain Bacteria; phylum Elusimicrobiota; class Elusimicrobia; order UBA1565; family JACRDR01; genus JACRDR01. The sequence goes on along the minus strand of JACQPK010000356.1, from coordinate 36 downwards.
GGTAGATCTCCGAAGCGACGAGCGCCGCCTTGGCGT
>JACQPK010000359.1 GCA_016207565.1 Elusimicrobiota bacterium | reverse complement strand
GGGTGGACTTGAGTTGCTGGTCGGTGGATTGGATGCGGGATTTGGATTGCTGAATCCTCTTTTCCGCTTCCGGATCGATGTCCAGTTCTCCCTGACTGAATGCCGGGCCGATTAACGCGGCGGTAAGGACCCATGCGGCGGCAAGTCTCATTTCACAAACTCCAAGCCCAGCTTCGGAACCGTGACGCGGTGAAAGTCGAGTTCTGATTTGAACCCTTTCCTCAAAGAGGCGTCGAGCTTGACTGGGGCACCGGTCATTTCGCCTCGCAGCCCCTGCGCACGGGAAACGCCCTTCAGGACTCCCGAGAGCGTCGAGTGATATGAGGTCACGTACAGCGAGATCTTGCCGTCGACCTTGGAAGCGGCACCGACGCTCAGGACCAAATCCGTCGGAACCACGCGTTCTCCCTCGCTCCGGTATAGAACGCCGAAGATGTGTGACTGCTTATCCGGGGTCGTCGACTGTTTGTACCAGAGCTTCTTGTACGGCAATTCCGTCGTTCCGAGAGACAGCTCGGTCGCGGTGGCGGCAGTCAAGGGGTCGTCCCTCCCCTCCCGCATCGCGAGCTCGATGAGCTCGGCCAGGGTGCGCGTCTTCGGCTTGGCTTCCGGCGGGCCGGCGTAAGACGCCGACGCGGCTGCGGTCAAGACGAGCGCGAGAACGAGACGGCTCAGCATCCGGGGACCTCCTAGGCGATCGGCGCGCGGGGCGACCCGCGCTGCGCCATGAGTTTACCGGACGAACGTCGGGCGCGCAACCCGCGCTTGCGCGCGGCCGCGCACCGCGTGGGCCCTTCCCCCCGCCGCGCCGAGCTCGATGGCGCGCGTGGCGTCGTCGATCGCCTGCCGGTACGCCCCCGCCCTCAGCCGGGCCGCCCCTTTGAGGAGATGCCCCTGCGGCGCGCTCGGGTCCAGCGCGACCGCGCGCTCCGCGAGCTTGAGCGCCTGCGCCGGGTCGCCCAGCCGAAGGCGCTGCTCCGCTTGGCGGCGCAGCTCCTCGGCCCGCTGCCGCTCCGCCGAGCTGTTGATCGCGGCGGGGTCGCCGCCGGGCGCCGACGGCCCCCGGCGCGAGTCGCCTCCGCCCGCGTCCTCCCCGGCCGCCGAGGCGTCCCAGCCGCCCGGCTTGCCCAAGCTCACCCGGCGGTCGAGCTCGCGCAGGCGGTTGGCGATGAGGCGCTCGACCGCTTGCGCCGCTTTGTTCCCCGGGTCCACTCGGAGCGCCTCGCGAGCCGAGGCCAGCGCGTCGGGGTAGCGGCCGAGCTCGTAGTCGACGCTCGCCAGGAGCACGCGAGGCCCGGCTTTGCCGGGAGAGAGCTCCACGCTCTTGGCGGCGAACTCGCGGGCGCGGGTGTGCTCTTTGACCTCGTAGAGGGCTTGGCCGGCTTCTTGGTTGACCCCGGGGCTTTTGGGGACGTTGCGGGCGATGTCGACGATGGAGGTCACTTCCGCCTCGCGCTGGCGCCGGAGCTCCTCGCGGCGCTCGGGCGGGGTGGACTTGAGTTGCTGGTCGGTGGATTGGATGCGGGATTTGGATTGCTGGATCTTGTGCGCGGCCGTCAGGTCGACATCATCGTCGTTGGCGTGTGCTGGCATGGACGCCGTCACAGCCAGCATCAGCGCAAGGGCCGACTTCACTTCGCGTACTCCAGGCCAAGCCTCGGAACCGTATTCCTATGGAACTCGAGCTCCGCCTGCAGTCCATTCTTGATCGACCGATCCACCTTGATCGCCGAGGTGGTCATTTCCCCCACGAATCCCACGGCCCGCCCGGCTCCCTTGAGCTTGCCCGAAAGAGAAGCATGGTAGTAGGTCACATCGGCGAATAGTCTGCCGTTTTCCTTGCGGCCGGTCCCGGTGCTTAGGATCAGACTTACCGGCACTCGGCGAGCGTCGTCCTTGCGGTATAACACGCTGAGCGCGTGTTCTCGCTTGTCGGGGGTCGCCGACTGCTTGTAACGCAGACGCATGGACGGCACTTCGTCGCTTTCCATGCCGAGCGCGATCGCAATCGGACCCATCGTGTCGTCATAGCCCTCCCGCATCGCGAGCTCGATGAGTTCGGCCAGGGTGCGCGTCTTGGGCTTTGTTTGCGGCGGGCCGGCGTAAGACGCCGACGCGGCTGCGGTCAAGACGAGCGCGAGAACGAGACGGCTCAGCATCCGGGGGCCTCCTGGGCGATCGGCGCGCGGGGCGACCCGCGCTGGGCCATGAGTTTACCGGACGAACGTCGGGTGCGCAACCCGCGGCTCCGCGGCTTTCCGCCTCAAAGCCTGCGCTTGGCGCGGACGAGCATCTCGGAATACGCCTGGCTGTCCTTCCGCATCCCGATCTTGAGGATCAGCACGACGACCTCCGAACCGCGGATGCGGTAGATCACGCGGTAGGCGCCGACGCGGAGCTTCCAGTATCCGAAGAGTTCCCGTCTCAGCGGTTCGCCGTAAGCGGCGGGATTGGTCGTGAGCTTCTTGCGTATCGCCTTGAGGACTTGGGCGCGCGCGGCTCCGTCGAGGGCGGGCAGGTCCTCCCGCTCGACCAGCGGATGAAAGAGGACCCTCCAGGTCAACGGAACCGGCGCTCGACTTCGTCGAGGGTCGGGTACCGCGACTTCTTGGAGGACCGCTCGCGCCGGCGGGCCTCGAACGCCAGCAGCAGGTCGGCGGCCTGCTCCAGCGCCGCCTCCATCGCCTCGAAGCGCTTGGGATCGACCATGACCGCGACGGTCCGGTTTCGCTTCTCGAGCGCGACCGGGGTCTGCCGGAGTTGGGCCAGGATTAGAGCCAAATGGGTCCGCAACTCGGAGATCGCGGCGATGGCGGTAGGCTCGCTGAGCAGCCTCATGGGGATAGTATAGGGCGGAGCGGTCCTGAAGTCAATCCAATGGACTATCTAATGGACTATTCGAGTGACTATCCGGCCGAGCCCAAGGCGGGGTCCGCCGTGCAGCCGCGGAGCGTTTGCCCCGGGCGGCGGCGTCATTTCGTCACGGTTTCGCGGTATAATACGCTTAGGAGTCTGACTTACTCGCGCCGACACCTCTGCCACAGACTCGGGAGCTTGCCATGGCCGAGTCCCATGTCGCCCTCGCGCTGGCTTTAGGCCTGACCGGCGCCGGATTTCCAAACGGATCGGGCCCTCATTGCCGCTTCGGCGAAGTGTCGGGCGAGGTGCGCGTCGAGGCGCCCAAGCGCGCCGCCCAGGTGCCGATGCCCGAGATCGCCTCGGGCTCGCGCATCACCGTGCTGACCGGCTCGGCGCGGGTCGACTGCGACCTGCCGGCCACCCTCTGGCTCGAGCGGGGCGACGAGGCGAAGATCGCCGCGATCGGCACGCCGGGCTCCGCTCCCGCCGTCATGTTCGAGGCGATCGGCGAGCGGACCATCGGCCTGGAGGCGGGGCAGGCGCGCATGCTGCTCGAGTCCGGGCAGGCGGTGATCGTCCGTCGGACCGCCAACGACCGGATGGCCCTCGAGATCGCCGCCGGCGACGTGGAGGTGGAGGGCCTCGGCTGGAGCGACGTGCTCGCGCCCGGCGAGATGATCGCCCTCCACGCCGAGCCGCCGGGCTACCTCGGCCAGCCGGTCGAGATGGGGAAGCTCACGTCGGCGCGCATCACGCGCGGCCGCGAGCAGGTCATGACCCTGCGCAGCCCGCAGGTGACCCTCGCCGAGGCGACCGCCGTCGAGGAGGACTCCGAGTGGGGCAAGGAGCCCGACCTCCGCTCCGCCGTCGGCGCCAAGCGGGAGACCACCGAGGGAGGCGTCGAGGCGGACCGGCTCACCGCGGCGCTCATGGCGCTGACCATGGTCATGGCCGCGTGGTGGTGGTCGCGGCGGTTCCTCTAGCATCCCAGCGGAGGGTCAGCGTCTCGCGCGAGAAGCGCCCGCCGGCCGCGTACTCCGCCGTGAAGCGCTCGCGGCCGAACTCGGTGGGCAGGCTCCGGAAATTCGAGCTCGCGAGCTTTTCCTGGAATTCCGCGCCGCACAGGCCTTCGATCCCGGCCGCCGAGGCCGCGACGAGCCACGGGTGCGTCCGGGCGATCAGCCGGGCCGGCGTCCCCAGCGCGAGCAGCTCGCCGAGCTCGAGTCGGCCCTCCTCGCCCGCCAGACGCACCGAGAATCCCTTGTAGCCCAGGAAGCGGTCCCCGTGGCATACGAGGGTCGCGACCGACAGCACGCCCAGGTCGAGGCCCTCCTTCCAGAGGTAGGTCTCGGCGTGGTCGAGCTCGTGGCGCCCGAGGAACTCGACTTGCGCGGGTTGGAGGATCAGCGTGCCGCGTCCATGGTCCACGTCGAGGCGCGTTCGGGCGGAGAGCTTGATCGCGGAGGCCGCGTGCGCGGAGCCGGACAGTAGCGTCGCCAGGAGCAGGAGCCGGGGACCCATCGAGAGACGGTAGCAGGGGCGGCGGGCAAGCGCATGAGCCATCGGGTCCGCAGCGGAGGCTGATGGGCCCAGAAGCGCCTTTTGGGTTGCTTGCCTCGACCGAACCCTAGGGGGCCTCTAGTCTCATCTGGTGCGTCGCACCAGATGAGACTCTGGCAGGTCTCGATGGAGAAGGGAACTTTTCGGCGCCTCCTTCGTATATATATGTAGGGGGGAGCGCGCTTCGACATGATGCGGCCGCCGGTTTGCTATCATTCGTCGTCCGCCGAGAGGCTCTGAGCATGGAGCCGCTCTGCGTGCTTCCCATGCGGCAAGCCGAGCTCTTCCCCGAGGCCGGGGCGATCCGCACCGCGGTCATCGCCAGGCGCGCGGATTTCGACGCGCTGTTTGAGGGCTTCACCGCGCTCCGGGCGGTGTCCTACGTCGTCAGCCCCGAGCTCCTCCTCGGCTTCTTCGAGCGCGGCTACGAGCGCCTCGAGATCGTGGTCGGGGAGAACATGGCCGACGCCTACCGGCAGCAGCTCGCCGAGCGCGGGGCGGAGGTCGCCGAGAAGCTCGCGGCGCGCGTCGCCTCGGGGGCGCTGCGGCTGCTCCTGCCGGACCGCACGCTCCATACCAAGCTCTATCTTCTCGGCGGCCCGCAGGGCGCCCGCGTCGTCCAGACGAGCGCGAACCTCACCGAGACCGCCCGCGGGGCCTCCAAGCAGGTCAACTACGCGTGGTATTTGGACGTGAAGGCGGACAGCCCCTTCCTGCGCAAGATCGAGGAGGACTACGCGGCGCACGCCCGCCGCTGCGTCCTCTTCATGGGCGACCTGGCCGAGCTCATGAAGGCGCAGGGCGAGAACTCGCGACGGGAGCTCGTCGAGGCGTGGCTGCGCGGCGTCGCGGCCGAGGACGTCGAGCACGAGACGCGCAAGCTCATGCAGGAGCTGGCCGCGCGCGCGCTCGAGCCGGCGGCCGCGGTCGAAGGGCTGATCACGCTCCGCCTGCCCGAGGCGCCGGCGGCGCGGCGGCAGGCCGAGCGGCTGCTGGCTCCCCTGGGCGCGACCGCCTCCGGCGGCGAGCTGCGCGTCGCGGGGCCGGGCTTCTTGCGCTACGTGCAGTCGGCGCACGGGCTGCCGTTGCTCCGCGTCGACCTCGAGCGCCGGGAGGCGCGGCTCGCGATCGATGGACAGATCATTCGGCTCGACGAGGAGCCGCCCGCGCCGGCCGTCGTGGGCGAGCACCTGGAGCGGCTCGAGCGCTATTTCGCGACCGTCGACCACGGGCGCTCCCCCGAGCCGGGGCTCGCCAAGATGTCCATGTTCGAGGCGCTGCTGGGGCTGTGGTCCGCGCCCTTCGCGCACGAGTTCATGCGCGCCAAGCGCCGCTTCTTCGGCGCGATCGACTCGCGCGGCCCTCGATTCCTCTACATCTACGGGCCCTCGCAGAACGGGAAGTCGACCTTCCTCAAGCTCGGCCTGCGCCTCATGACCGGGCGCGCGGTGGAACCCTTGAGCGGCGCGGACTTCGGCAAGCGCAAGATCGCGGGCGCCGCGTCGATCGGGACCGCCTTCCCCCTCGTCTTCGACGACCTCGTGATGGCGAGCAAGGCCGGCGCCTTCGAGGACGTCCTCAAGTCCTACTGGGAGTCATGGTGGCGCGAGGACTGCGCGAGCCCGCAGATCGTCCTCTCGTCGAACGCGTACTCGCTGCCCGGGTGGGCCAAGTCGAGAGTCCGCCGGCTCGACTTCGACGTGCACTTCGCGCCGTCGTCGGCCGGTCGCGAGGCGTTGGCCCGCGCCTTCGCGGAGGAAAACCGGACCTTCCGCTGGTTCGCGCGGCTTCTCCTTGAGCGCCTTGCTCGCGGCGGGACTCCGCCGGAGGACGAGCTCGCGTGGGCCCGCGAGGCGATGGCCGGGCTCTACGCCAAGGCGGCGCGGACGCTGCCGCCGTATTTCCCGGCCAAGCCGGTCGAGAGCCTCTACGACCCGGGGCGCAAGGCGTGGCGCGAGCTGCTCGACCGTCTGGGCAAGGCGCGCATCGAAGCCGACGGAGAGCGGGCGCTGGTGCATTTCGCCGAGGACGTCCAGTTCTTCGAGATCCGCGAATACGAAGGGCACCTCCCCCCGCAGATCAAGCACCGCCGCCGGGGCAAGACGCTCATCGTCGAGTCGCCGCGCGAGCTCCGCGAGTGGCTCGAGGGGCCGGGCGGCGCCAAGTCGGTCTGGCGCCGTCTCGGCGACTGGCTCGGGGCCGGGCGCGGCTAGGCCGAAGGGCCCTGGGCATCCTCGACGGATGGCGCTATCATGAGGGAACTTTTTCGCGCCTCGTTCGTATATATAAGTGAGAGGCGCCCATGGGAATGAACCAGGCAGACAGGCCGGCCATGAGAAGCGACGTCGCGCGATTCGGTAGCCGCGTGTTGAAGCGGATGGACACGCTTGGGGAGAAGCTGGATGGCCGGATGGACAAGCTGGATGGGCGAGTCGACAGGCTCGATGGCCGAATGACTCGGGTGGAAGCGACGTTGGCGAACCACTCCGTCGAGCTTGCCGATCTGAAGGCGAATATGGCCAGGTTGCCGACCGCAGAGCAGGTCCTGTCGCGACTCGACCACATCGTCGGACTGTTCGAGAACCACGAAAGGCTTCTTCTCACCCACGGAAAGATCCTCGACAGCCACGCCCGCCGGCTTGGGCGGATCGACGAGCACTTGAAGCTGCCGCCGCTCCCTTAGCCGCGAGCGGGACCGTCCCGAAGCCGTGCTGGATCGGGCTTGGCGCTTCCTCTAATAGCGAGCTGACAGCGCCCTCTTCGTTTGCTACAATCGCCCTGCTCCGGTAGGACCGCGGCACGCACCGGGGCTCTGGACTCATGGCCGCGGTTTGGTCGTTAAACATAACGACGCAATCCCAGGAGGGAACGGTAGAGCTGCATGATTAATATCTCGATGAAGGCCATGCTGGAAGCGGGCGTCCACTTCGGACACCAGACCCGCCGCTGGAACCCGAAGATGGCGCGATTCATCTTCGGCGAGCGCAACAACATTCACATCATCGATCTTCAAAAGACGGTGAAGGAGCTCAAGAAGGCCTACCAGTATCTCCGGGACCGCGCCGCCGAGGGCGCGACCATCCTGATGGTCGGCACCAAGAAGCAGGCGCAGGAAATCGTCAAGGCGGAGGCCCAGCGCTGCGCCGCCGCCTACGTGACCGAGAAGTGGCTGGGCGGCACGCTCACCAACTTCGAGACGATCAAGAAGTCGATCAAGCGGCTGGAGGAGCTCGAGAAGTGGGAGGCCGAGGGCATCTTCAACGTGCTCTCGAAGAAGGAGGTCTCCCGGCTCTCGAAGGAGATGCTCCGCCTGCGCAAGCTCCTCACCGGCATCCGGGCCCTCACGCGCCCGCCGGACGTGATCTTCCTCATCGACCCCGTCGAGCAGGAGCTCGCGGTCATCGAGGCCAGGAAGCTCAAGATCCCGATCGTCGCGGTCTGCGACACGAACTGCGACCCGGACCTCATCGACCATCCGATCCCGGGCAACGACGACGCGGCCCGCTCGATCAAGCTCTTCTGCGGGCTCGCGGCGGACGCGATCCTCGAGGGCCGCGCGGCGTACGAGCAGGGCAAGAACCCCGCCACGCTCGAGCAGGCCGAGCAGCAGATGCTCGAGGGCGGAGAGCAGGCCGTGACCGTCCCGGCCGAGGAAGCGCAGGCGCCCGTCGAGGGCGAGCCCGCGCAGCAGTAGGGATTCGACCATGACGACCATGACGATGAACGAGCAGATCGTGGCCCTGCGCGAGAAGACCGGCGCGGGCATGATGGACTGCAAGAAGGCCCTCACCGAGGCCAACGGCGACTTCGACAAGGCGCTCGAGAACCTCCGCAAGAAGGGCCTGGCCGACGCGGCCAAGAAGTCCAGCCGCACGACGAAGGAAGGCCTCGTCGCCGCGTGGGTCTCCCCCGACGGCACGACGGGCGCGATCATCGAGCTCCAGTGCGAGACCGACTTCGTCGCCAAGACGCCCGACTTCCAGAACCTCGCGAAGTCGCTCGCCCAGAAGGCGGGCGAAGGCAAGCTGGCCAGCGTCGAGGCCGCCACCGCCGATGTGCAACCGGTCATCGGCAAGCTCGGCGAGAACATGGCGCTCAAGCGCTTCGAGCGCTTCCAGCTCAAGGGGCCGGGTCTCCTCGCGCACTACATCCACCCGGTCGGCTTCAAGAACGGCGCGTTCATCCAGCTCGAGGCGTCGTCGGACGCCGTCGCCAAGCACGAGGCGACGGCCGAGCTCGCCAAGGAGCTCGGCCTGCAGATCGTCGCCGCGGCCCCTCGCTGGGTCGCCAAAGACGAGGTGCCCGCCGCCGAGATCGAGAAGGAGAAGGAGATCTACGCGGTGCAGCTCAAGAACGAAGGGAAGCCCGAGGCCTCCATCCCGAAGATCGTCGAGGGAAAGGTGAACAAGCTGTTCTTCCAGCAGTTCTGCCTCCTCGAGATGGCCAGCGTGCGCGATCCCAAGACGACGATGTCGAAGCTCGTCGCCGACGCCGCGCAGAAGGCCGGCGGGACGATCAAGGTCGCGCGGTTCGTCCGCTATCAGCTCGGCGCCTGATGGGCCCAGGGCCGGCGCCTAAGCGATTCAAACGGGTCCTCCTCAAGCTTTCCGGCGAGGCGCTCGCCGGCACCGGGCGTCGCGGCATCGACAGCCAGGCCTTGACCTTCATCTGCAAGGAGATCAAGGACGCGTTCGAGAAGAACGTGCAGATCGCGCTCGTCGTGGGCGCCGGCAATATCTGGCGCGGCGCCCAGGACCGGGGCGAGGCGATCGACCGCGTCACCGCCGACAACATGGGGATGCTGGCGACCATCATCAACGCGCTGGCGCTCCAGGACTCTCTCGAGGAGATCGGCGTGCCGACGCGCGTGCAGTCCGCGATCCAGGTCACGCAGCTCGCCGAGCCCTACATCCGGCGCCGCGCGATCCGGCACCTCGAGAAGGGGCGGGTCGTCATCTTCGCGGGCGGCACGGGCAACCCGTACTTCACGACGGACTCGGCGGCCGCGCTGCGCGCCACCGAGATCGAGGCGGAGGTGCTGCTCAAGGCGACCAAGGTCGACGGCGTCTACACCGACGACCCCCGCCGCAACCCCAAGGCGAAGAAGATCCGCGAGATCAACTTCATGGACGCGATCCGGAAGCGGCTTCGAGTGATGGACTCGACCGCGCTCACGCTCTGCATGGAGAACGCCCTGCCGATCCTGGTCTTCAACATGCACCAGACCGGCAACATCGCCAAGGCGGTGAGCGGGCAGAAGGTAGGCACGCTGATTAGGGAGTAAGACCATGACCGACGGCATCATCTCGCAGGCCGAGACCAACATGAAGGGGAAGCTCGACAAGCTCAAGGCTGAGCTTTCGCAGGTGCGCACGGGCCGAGCCAACCCGCAGATCCTGGACACGGTGAAGGTCGAGTACTTCGGGCAGTACGTGCCGATGAAGCAGGTCGCCGCGATCTCGGTGCCCGAGGCGCGGACGCTCGAGATCCGCCCCTGGGATCCGAGCGCCATCAAGGCGATCGAGACCGCGATCCAGAAGTCGGACCTGAAGATCCCCCCCCAAAACGACGGCTCGGGCGTCATCCGGCTGACCATGCCGACGATGACCGAGGAGCGCCGCAAGGAGATGGTGAAGCTCCTCGGCAAGACGGCCGAAGAGGCGCGGGTCGCGATGCGCAACGAGCGCCGCGACGCGATCGAAAAGATCAAGCGGCTCGAGAAGGAAAAGAAGGTCTCCGAGGACGCCTCCAAGAAGGAGCAGGGCCGCGTCCAAGGGCTGACGGACCAATACATCAAGAAGGTGGACGAGGCGCTGGGCGTCAAAGAGAAGGAGCTCGCGACGGTCTAGTGAGCCTTCTCGCTTTCGCGCTTCTCGCTTGCGCCGCGGGGGCCGAGATCGGCGAGCATGCCCGCCTGACGGGTATCCTGGAGGTCCCCAAGCTCTTCGGCGAGGTGGTCTCCAACGGCCCGCCGGGACTCCGTCCCGTGAAGGCCGGGTCGGTCAAGATCTACGCCCAGCCGGCCAAACGCAAGTGGCCGCCTCCCAAGAGGATCGACGCGCCCGGCGACGTCGCCTCCGAGGAAT
>JACQPK010000358.1 GCA_016207565.1 Elusimicrobiota bacterium | reverse complement strand
TCTACGTCATCGGGCCGGGCCATGGCGGGCCGGCGGCCGTCGCGAACGCGTACCTCGAGCGCACCTACACCGAGCGCTATCCCGACGTGACCCAAGACGAGGCCGGCATGCGGCGCCTCTTCCGCCAGTTCTCCTTCCCGGGCGGGATCGGCAGCCACGTCACCGCGGAGATCCCCGGATCGATCCACGAGGGCGGCGAGCTCGGCTACTCGCTCGCGCACGCCTACGGCGCGGCCCTCGACGCCCCCGCCGGCGTCGTGTTCTGCGTCGTCGGCGACGGCGAGGCCGAGACCGGCCCGCTCGCGGCGTCGTGGCATTCGAACAAGCTGCTCGATCCGGTGAACGACGGCGCCGTCCTGCCCATCCTCCACCTGAACGGCTACAAGATCGCGGGGCCGACGCTCCTCGCGCGGATCCCGCACGACGAGCTCGCCGCGCTCTTCGAGGGCTACGGGTACATGCCGCTCTTCGTCGAGGGCGGCGACCCCGCGGTCATGCACCAGCGGATGGCGGCGACGCTGGATCTGGCGCTCGACGAGATCGCGCGCATCCACCGCGCCGCGCGGTCCGAGGGCCGGTGCGGCCGCCCGCGCTGGCCGCTGATCGTGCTGCGGAGCCCGAAGGGCTGGACGGGCCCCCGCGAGGTGGACGGCAAGCTCGTCGAGGGCACGCACCGCTCCCATCAGGTCCCCTTCGCCGAGGTGCGAGGGAAGGCCGAGCGGCTGCGCATGCTCGAGGGCTGGCTACGGAGCTACCGTCCCGAGGAGCTGTTCGACGAGCGCGGGACGCTCCGAGGCGAGATCGCTGCGCTCGCGCCGAAGGGCGACCGGCGCATGAGCGCGAACCCGCGCGCCAACGGCGGGCAGCTCGTGCGCGATCTCGACCTGCCCGACTTCCGCGGCTACGCGGTCGACGTGCCGCGACCGGGGGCGACGGTGAGCGAGCCGACGCGCGTCCTCGGGGCGTTCCTGCGCGACGCGATCCGCCGCAACCCGCGCACCTTCCGCCTCTTCGGGCCGGACGAGACCGCGTCGAACCGCCTCGGGGCGGTCTTCGAGGCGACCGGCCGGGCGTGGCAAGAGACGGTGCTCCCGAGCGACGAGCACCTCGCGCCCGACGGCCGCGTCATGGAGGTCCTCTCGGAGCACCTCTGCCAGGGCTGGCTCGAGGGTTACCTCCTCACCGGCCGTCACGGCCTCTTCAACTGCTACGAGGCGTTCATCCACATCGTCGACTCGATGTTCAACCAGCACGCCAAGTGGCTGAAGGTGTCGCGCCAGATCCGCTGGCGCGCCCCCATCGCCTCGCTCAACTACCTCCTCACCAGCCACGTCTGGCGCCAGGACCACAACGGCTTCTCGCACCAGGATCCCGGCTTCATCGACCTCGTCGCCAACAAGAAGGCCGAGATCATCCGCGTCTACCTGCCGCCCGACGCGAACACGCTCCTCTCGGTCGCCGACCATTGCCTGCGCAGCCGCGGCTACGTCAACGTGATCGTCGCCGGGAAGCAGCCTGCGCTCAGCTATCTCGCGATGGAGGAGGCCGTCGCGCGCGCGGCGCGAGGCATCGGGCGGTGGAGCTGGGCGAGCACCGACGACGGCGATCCCGATGTCGTGCTCGCCTGCTGCGGCGACATCCCGACGCTCGAGACGCTCGCCGCGGCCGATCTCATCCGCAGGCATCTCCCCGAGCTGCGGGTGCGGGTCGTCAACGTGGTCGACCTCATGCGCCTGCAGCCCGAGACCGAGCACCCGCACGGGCTCTCCGACCGCGAGTTCGATGCGCTGTTCACGACCGACCGGCCGATCATCTTCGCCTTCCACGGGTACCCGTACCTCGTCCACCGCCTCGCATACCGGCGGACGAACCACGGGAACCTGCACGTCCGCGGCTACAAGGAGGAGGGCACCGTCACCACGCCCTTTGACATGGTCATGCTCAACGACCTCGACCGCTTCCACCTCGTCATGGACGTCATCGACCGCGTCCCGGGTCTGCGCGAGCGCGCCGGACGCGTTCGCGACCTCATGGTCGACGAGCGCGCGCGGGCCCGCGCGTACACGCGGGAGCACGGCGAGGATCCGCCCGAGGTGCGCGACTGGACGTGGCCGTACTGACGGATCCCGAGCGGATCCTCGTGGTCAACGCCGGCACGAGCAGCCTCAAGCTGCGCGTGCTCGGCCACGACGATCGGGTCCTCGCCTCGGCGGACCTCCCGCCGGTCGATCCCGGCGGCGCGGTCCCGGAGCTGGATCGCTTCGTCCGCGAGAGCGCGCCGATCGGTGCGACCGGTCACCGCATCGTGCACGGCGGCCGCGAGTTCCGCGAGAGCGTCGTCGTCGACGACGGGGTGCTCCGGCGTCTTCGCGCCGTCGCGGACCTCGCGCCGCTGCACGATCCTCCGGCGATCGCCGCCCTCGTAGCCACGCGCCGTCTCCTCCCGGGTATCCCGCACGTCGTGTGCTTCGACACCGCGTTCCACGCCACCCTCCCCGACGCCGCTGCGGTCTATGCGATCCCCTGGGAGTGGACGGAGCGATATGGGGTCCGCCGCTACGGCTTCCACGGGCTCTCGCACGCGTACGTCGCGCGGCGCTGCGTCCAGCTCGTGGGCCGGCCGCTGGCGGAGCTGCGGATCGTCACGTGCCACCTCGGCGCCGGCGCCTCGCTCGCGGCCGTCGCCGGGGGTCGCTCCGTGGACACGACGATGGGCTTCACGCCGCTAGAAGGCCTCGTGATGGCGACACGCTCGGGGTCGATCGATCCCGGCGCGCTGCTGTGGTTGCAGGAACGCGCGGGGCTCTCCGCGGCCGAGACCGAGGAAGCGCTCGGCCAGCGATCGGGACTGCTTGGGATCTCCGGCCTGTCGGCGGACATGCGCACGGTGATCGCGGCCGCTGACGCCGGCCATGCCCGCGCGACGCTCGCGCTGGGGGTCTACGTGCACCGGCTGCGTTCGGCCATCTGCTCGATGGCCGCGGCGATGGGCGGGCTCGACGTCCTCGCCTTCGCCGGAGGGGTGGGCGAGGGATCCGCGCGGATCCGCCGCGACGCCTGCGACGGCCTGGGGTTCCTCGGCGTGTCGCTCGATCCGCAGCGCCACGAAGCCGTCACGGGCGACGACGCGGACATCTCCGTCGGAGGAGCGACCACGCGCGCGCTCGTCGTCCACACCCGGGAGGACGTCGAGATCGCGCGCGAGCTCCGCCGCCTTCTCTAGCTCGCGGCTGCCGGGTCGCCGTGCTCGTGAGCGTGGCCCGCGCAGCGACGCCCGCCGGCCGCTGAGGGCTGATCGCCGAGTGGGAGAAGGGCAGCGACAAGGCGCTCGCCGAGGCGAAGGTCCGATCGCGCCGAGCGGGCCGCTCATCGCGGATGGACTGATGTGACGCGCGAGAGGCCGGGCCTCCGGCCCGGCCTCTCGCTCCGCTCTACTTCTCGACGATGACCTTCCCCTTCATGCCCTGGTCGTAGTGGGTCCCGTTGTCCTCGAAGCAGCCCATCTCCCACTCGCCGACCTTGTCCGGCACGGTGAAGACGATCGTCACCGGGGATGCTCCCTTGTCCACCAGCATCATGCCGATGTCCGAGGGTTCGTCCATGTCGCCTCCCATGGCCCCCATGGCGTCGATGGCCTTGCCATCGCGCTCGAAGCGCATCTGCATCCCTTGCATGAACCACGTCTGGTAGCCATCGGGCTTGCCGTCCATCATCTTGACGCCCTTCCCGATCATCATCTCGTGGTCCTTCTCGCCGTCGTTCCTGAACGTGATGCGGACCTCCTGTCCGACCTTGAGCCGGACCGTGTCGGGGCTGAACGCGTAGTCGGTCCCCTTGATCGTGACCGCGCCGCTCGGTGCGGCGGCGCCGCCACCGCCTCCGCAGGCGGCCGCGACGACCGCGGCCGTAGCCAAGACCGACATGAACGCTCGCATGGGTCCATCTCCTCCTTCTTTGTCTAGACCAGATAGAGCGTCGGGTAGATGAGCAGCCAGATCGCGTCGACGAAGGTCCAATAGCGGACCGCCGCCGTGGCGGGCCACGTCCCGCGGCCCGCGCGCAGGACGAGCGCGAGCACGACGAGGCCGCTCGCGACGTGGAAGCCGTGCACGCCCGTGAGCGTGAAGAACACGGAGCCGTAGCCGCGACCGGGCGGGAAAGCGCCGAACCCCTCGGTCCATTCGAGCGAGAGACCGGCGAGGAACGCGACGCCGAGCGCGAGCGTGAGACGGATCCAGCGCCGGTATGCGCCCTCGTCCCCCCGGCGCAGCGCGCGCAGTCCCGCGTACGCCGAGACGCTGCTCGAGAGGAGCGCCGTCGTGACGGCCGCGCCGAGCACCTGCTCGAGCTCGTCCGGCCGGTGGAGCCCGACGAGCAGGTAGCGCGTCGCGATGAGGATAAGGAACAGGAACGCCTCAGAGGCGATGAAGATCCAGAGGCCGAGGCTCGCCGTCGCCACGCCGTCGTGCCGCGCCGTCGCGACCGTCACTCCTGCCCTCCAGAGGCGGCGAGCTCCGCGTGCGGCCGCGGCGTCCCGTACTCGTACGGGCCGGACACGACGACCGGGGGCGCGGGGAAGTTGTGGACCGGTGGCGGCGAGGACGTCCGCCACTCGAGCGTGCGCGCGCGCCACGGGTCGGCCTCCGCGGCGGGGCCGCGCAGCCATGACGAGACCGCGTTCCACAGGAACACGACGAAGCTCGCGCCGAGAAGGGCGGCCATGGCGGTGGTGAACAGGTTCACGCCGGCGAGGTCGGGCGTGTAGTCGGAGATCCGGCGGTTCATCCCGTTCACGCCGAGCCAGAACATCGGCAGGAACGTGAGGTTGAAGGTCACGAACATCCACCAGAAGTGCACCTTGCCGAGCCGCTCGCTGTAGCGCCGCCCGGTGATCTTCGGGAACCAGTAGTAGATCCCGGCGAAGAGCGCGAAGATCTCGCCGCCCACGATGACGTAGTGAAAGTGCGCGACGACGAAGTATGTGTCCTGGAGCTGCACGTCCGTCGGCACGTCGGCGAGGAAGATGCCGGTGATGCCGCCGATGAGGAAATTGAAGAACACCGCGAGCGCGAAGAGCATCGGCGTCCGCAGCACGAGCCGCCCGAGCCAGATGGTCCCGAGCGCCGAGAGGAAAACCAAGCCGGTCGGGATGGAGATGAGCTCGGTCGCGACGAGGAAGAACGACTGGAGGATGTCGGGCATCCCGCTGGTGAACATGTGGTGCGCCCACACGACGCCGCTCAGGGCGACCACCCCGATGAGGCCACCGACCGCCCAGCCGTACGCGAACAGCCGCTTGCGCGCGAAGTGCGGGAGGATCTCGAGCGCGAGGACCCAGCCCGGGATGATCATGATGTACACGGCGGGGTGGCTGTAGAACCAGAAGAGGTGCTGGTAGAGGAGCGGCTGCCCGCCGCGCTCCGGCGCGAAGAAGCCCGTGCCTATCACGCGGTCGAGGAGCGAGAGGAACAGCACCGCCGCGACCGACTGCGTGAAGAACGCGCTCATCGTCGAGGTGAGCAGGATCCCCCACACGAAGATCGGGAGACGCGACCACGTCATGCCGGGCGCGCGGAGCATCAGGATCGTCGCGAGGAAGTTGATCCCGCCGAGGATCGACGAGAAGCCGAGCGTGATGAACGACAGCTGCATGAAGACCTGCCCGGTGCGGTTCCCGAGGCTGAGCGGCGCGTAGGCCGTCCAGCCCGAGTCCCACCCGCCGGCGAAGGCGCTCGCCCCGAGCAGCAGCACGATGGGCGGGATGAGCCAGTACGAGAGGGCGTTCAGGCGGGGGAAGGCCATGTCCTCGGCGCCGATCATCAGCGGCACGAAGTAGTTCCCGAACCCCGCGATGACGACCGTGACGGCGACCGCGATCATGAGGAAGCCGTGCATGCTCATGACCTGGTTGAAGGCCGCGGGGTCGAGCACGTCCCGGCCGGGCCGTGCGAGCTCCGCGCGCAGGACGAGCGCGAGCAGTCCCGCGAGCAGGAAGATGAGCGTGAACGTGACGAGGTACTGGATGCCGATCACCTTGTGGTCCGTCGTGAACGCGACGTAGCGGCGCCACCCCTCTTCCCGCGGCGGGCGCGCCGGCCGCCCGAGCCACTCGCGGGCCCACGCGTCCCACACCCCGACGCCGAGGAGCCATGCCGGCAGGCCGGCGACGTACCCGCCCAAGATGAGCGGCTCGACCGCGAGCGGATCGGCGCCCGTGGCCGCGCGGAGCGCCGCGACGAGCGCCGCGCCCGCGGCGTAGCCGGCCGCGCCCCACAGGAGCCCGCGCCCGATCCAGCGGAGCCCGCTCACGGCGTCCCCGCCCGCCCGCGAAGCTCGGCGATCCGCCGCTCGAAGGCGTCGGGCTCGAGCACGGTCACGGTGGAGACCATGCGCGCGTGGCCCGCGCCGCAGAGCTCGGCGCACTGGAGCCGGTAGAGGGGATCGGCCTCGAAGGATCCGACCCGCGTGGGTGTCGCGGACACCGTCGTGGTCATCCCCGGGACCGCGTCGATCTTCACGCGGAACGCGGGGATCCAGAGGGAGTGGACGATGTCGGTCGAGGTGACCTCGAAGCGGACGCGGCGGCCGCGCGGGAGCGGCACGTCGGTCGCCTTCGTCAGCGTCACGCCGAGCCCCTCGTAGGTGACCGTCCAGTTCCATTGTTCCGCCTGGACCTTCACGACGAGGTCGGGCTCGCGCTGCGGGAAGCCGCCGAGGCCCAGCGCGGCCATCCCGGTGAGTCCGGGGGTCACGATGAGCAGCACCGCGAGCGAGGACGTCACTGCCAGCCACGCGAGCGGGACGGCGCGCGGCTCGCCGACGACGGGCGCGTCGCCCTCGTGGGTGCCTCGGGCGCGGAACACGACGGCGCTGTAGCCGAGCGCGACGACGACGAAGGCGAACACGGGCACCGACAGGAGGAGGAGGAAGCGGAACGCGTCGTCGACGATGACGCTCTCCTCGCTCCCCTGGACGGGATCGAGGTCCGCGATGGCCACGAGCGCGACGCCGACGATGATGAGCGCGGCCCAGAGCAACGCGAATGCCGTGACGTGCCGACGCGTCAGCGGGGACCCTCCGTTCCGGTTGTGTTGCTATCTTGTGTCCCGCCGCTGAAGCGGCGCTGGACTATTCCTGAAAACCGAGGTGACCGAGACCGAGCATCGGCGCTGAGAGGTCGTCGCGCGGTGAGCGATCGCGAGGACCGTGCCGACGCTGTGTCTACGTTCCGGGTCGCTGGAGCGGCTTCACCGCGCGCCGACGAGGCGACGTCTGAGGATCAAAACGAGGACGGCGACCGCACCGGCGCCGAGCGCGCTGACGACGAGCACCGTTCGGAAGGTCTCCGTGCCGCCGATCGGCGCGGCGGCGACCTCATCCGGCGGCGGAGTCGCCGCGACGGCTGAGGCTGATGGGGCGTTCGGCGATGGCGCCACGCTGGCCGCGAACGTGCCCACGCCGAAGTAGGTGACCTCGATCGGATCGGGCGGTCCGGCGTGGCTGCCGATGCACGCGCTGGTCTCCAGCTGCCCGTCGCTGCCGCTGATCACGTATAGAACGTGGTCGGACCCGACCGGCGCCGGACCATAGTCGACGCTCGTGAAGACGACCTGCCCGCTGCCAGCGCTGCGACCGGGACCGACGAACACACGCAGCGGCGTCGCGGCCTGCCCCTTCAGGACCTTTTCGACACGCATGATCACCGCGCCCGGCTCCGTGCCGGTCACGGTCCCGTACACGACGGCCACCGCGCGCGCCGCGTTCTCCGTGATGGGGGCGCGCGGCGCGCACGACGCCACCGCCGGGGCCGCGAGGAGCAGCGTCAGGACGGCGACCGCGAGCCCTACGGTCAAGAGCCGCATGACCATCAGACGGTACAGGTCCCTCACCGAACGTCGATGACCATCGTGAGGCCGCCCGCGCCTTCCTGATCGCGGTGGTCGTTCGTCGTGTGGTGGTTGATGTGACAGTGGAGGAGCCAGCGCCCAGGCTCGCGCGCCTCCCACACGACGTCGTACCGCTCTCCCGGGCCTACATTCACCGTGTCCTTCACCGGCCGCGCCGCCTCGGGCAGCGGCTCGCCGTCGGTCGCGACGATGGTGAACGGCCCGCCGTGGATGTGCATGGGATGGATGAAGCCGCTCTGCGAGCCGATGAAGCGCACGAGGAGCCGCTCTCCGACGCGCATGCGGACCGTCTCTGTCTCGGGGTACGCCTTGCCGTTGATGGTGAAGAAGTTCGGCTGCATGTCATCGGCGGGCATCGCGGGGAACGTGTAGCCGTCCTTGTGCAGCCACTCCTGGAGCTGGACGAGGATCTCCTGGTCGTACTCGGCGATCGGCCCCGGGCCGTCGATGATGAGCGCGCCGTAGAGGCCAAGGGCTTCCTGCCGGTCGGGGTCGGCGTGCGAGTGATAGAAGAACGTGCCTCGCTGCCCCGCCGTGAACTCGTACGTGTACGAGCCGCCCGGCTCGATCGGCGGCTGCGTGATCTCGGCGGGACCGTCCATGGCGTTCGGAAGGACGAGGCCGTGCCAGTGGACGCTCGTGGTCTCCGGCAAGGCGTTGCGCACGATGATCCGCAGACGGTCGCCCTGCGTGACCCGGATGCGCGGGCCGGGGACCTGGCCGTTGAAGGCGTACGCGGTCACGCGCGCCCACGGCAGGATGTTCCAGCGGATGGCCGTGGCCTCGAGCTCGTAGACCTTGACCCCGTTCTCGATCCGCGGCTCGAGCGGCCGGTCGCCGCGGGCATCCGCGGGCGCCTCGAAGCGGACGGCCCGAGGGTCCGCCGCGGCCATCTCGCGCATCGCCTGCGCGGAGAGGTCGCGACGGGGTGCCATCCCCGGAGGCATCACGACGCGCTCGACCTCGCGGGCGCTGATGGTCAGGTTCCCGTAGCCGGCCGCCCAAACGCTCCCCGCGATGAGCGCGAGGGTCGTGAGGATGCTGACCGCGGCCAGCTGTGCGGGCGTGACGGCGAAGGCCGCATCCGTCCTGCGCGCGGACCGGGCCGTCTTGCCTCGCCCCTCGCCGGGCTGCCCGCCGTGCTGCGCCATCAGGCCGACACCTTCTCGACGAGCTCCTCGAACACGCGACCCACGCGACGCCTTCGGACAAGCTCGCGCCACCTCTGCTCAACGCCCTTCCCGTGCCCGCCTTTGCCGAGCGCGCGCTCGGTGCCCATGCCGTGCTTCAGGCCGACCGCGACGAGCCAGACGTTCACGGGGTACGCGAGGACGAAGCCGACGATCACGCTCGCGGACATCGCGGCCCAGTACACGACGTTGCTCGGGTGCATCGCCCGCATGTCCTGGCCCATCATCAGGAGGACCATCGAGGGGATCATCCCCGCCATGACCATGTTCATCGAGAGCCACTCGGGGACGAGCGACATCCGCAGGGCCTCGCGGTACGAGCCGCCCATCATGTCCTTCATGAAGAGCGCCTGGAAGATGAGCAGCCCGAACGCGAAGCCGAACGCATACTCGATGACGAGGTCCATCCACATCGGGAACCCGATGAGCGCCGTGGCCGTGGCCGCGAGGACGATCCCCGTCGCGTCGCCCGCCATGCAATGGATGGTCGAGCCGACCCCTTGCCGCCACAGCGGAGTGATGAACCGCTCGTGCGTCCGGGGACGCGGCTCCTTGCATGAGAGGACGTAGAGGCCGGCCCCGAGCGGGCCGATGTACAGCGTCACGAGGAGCCATCCCCACTTCATGACGGTGAGCTCCGGGTTGTGGAAGAAGGCGTCCCAGGCGACGTAGCCGGCGGAGACCAAGGCGATCCCGAGCCAGACGAGGGCGACCACGTCCACCCATGCGAGCCGGCCGAGGAGCGGCACCGCGATCTCGGTCATGCCGCTCCGCCTGCGAGCGGCGTGCCGGGGCTGGTCTTCATCGGTCCTTCACGGGCCTCGCGTCACGACCGCATGACCGTAGCGGAAGATCGGCCGCGCGTTCGATCGGCCGAGACCTGGCCGCTATGATCACCTAAGGCTCTTGCCCTCGTCTCGCGCACGGCTCTTCAGTTCCCGGAGGACCGACGCGTCAAGGTCCAGGGTCGTCCGCGGCATGGTGCGTGATGCTACCAATGGACGCATCTGATGTGAAAGCCGCCTTGCGACATGCAGCGCTCGACATGACGACCTCACGGTCGACCCCTGGCCGTACCTGCCAGAGCGCGGTATCGCGAACGTACGATGGTCACGCGGTGAACAAAGCACCGGTCCTCGTGCTTGCTTCCGTGCTCATTGCCTCCGCATGCGCCGGCTCGCCGGCGGGCACACGGGGCGCGGTCGCGACCCCAAGCGATCCGCCGGCCGCGTTCGCACCGACGACGCCCAAGCCGCTGCCGGCGAGCGACCCCTTCGCTCGCGCGAGCGCGCGCATGTGGTCGGCCGACGCGGAGGAGCAGGCGGAGCTGGCGTACATGCGTCTGGCCACGGATCTCGCCGCCCGTTCCGAAGCGACCACGTTCACGGGTACTCTCGCGAACTGGCCGGTGACTGGGCGGATCACGTCGCCGTTCGGGCCGCGCTGGGGCGGCTTCCACAACGGCCTCGACATCGCGTCGCCGATGTACACGCCGGTCCTCGCCACAGCGGCGGGCCAGGTCGTGCTCGCAGGCCGGCCGTATCTCGCATACGGCGACACCGCGGTGATCGTCATCGTCGCCCACGGCTCGAGCTTCGCGACGCTGTACGTGCATCTCGACGAGACCCGCCTGCCGCCGGTGACCGTCGGACAGCGGGTGACCCCGGGGACCGTGGTCGGCTACGTAGGCGTGACCGGGTGGACCACGGGGCCGCACGTGCACTTCATGACCGTGAGCGCGGGCCGCGCGGTGGACCCGCGCGGATACCTGCCGTGAAGGCCGTGTTCCAGCGCGCGCTCAGCCGCCGCTCAACCGCCTGACAGCCCGCGCGTCCAGGCTCTCCTCGTGGACGCGTCGGTCGCGCTCGCCGCGGCGTATCTGCAGCTGAACGGCTACTTCGTGCTCACCGAGCTGCCGGTCCAGGTGGCCGACCGCCGCGGCTATCGCACCGCGACCGACATCGACCTCCTCGCCGTGCGGCTTCCGCATGCCGCCGAGATCGTTCCCGGGCACGGTGCGCACGCCCGCGACCTGCTCCTCGGGCAGGACGAGCTGCTGGACACCGATCCAGTCCGAACGGAGGTCCTCGTCGCCGAGGTGAAGCGCGGTCGCGGCAGCCTGAACGAGGCGTCCCACGACATCGACGTGCTGCGCTTCGCGCTGCGGCGCACCGGGTGCTGCCCGCTGGATGCGATCGACACCCACGCGGCCGACCTGGCGCGTCGAGGCTCCATCGAGACGTGGACGGCCGACGGCCATCGCTGCCGCATCCGCCTCGCCTCGTTCGCCGGCGATCCCGTACCGATCCGCGGCGTGCTCTCGATCGGGCTCGACCACTGCGTCGAGTTCATCCGGCGTCGTCTGGCGACGTACCGTGACGTGCTCCGGGGAGCCGAGTTCCGCGACCCGGTGGTGAACCTTCTCGGTCTCCTCGATGAGCCCAGGCGCTGATGCGGCGCTGGCCGTGGCAGGACGAATTCGGTGACACGAGCCCGGGATGGGTGCTCACCCTCTTCGTCTCCGGGATCTTCGCGGTCGCGCTGCTCGTGCAGTGGATCAACGAGCAGCACATGTCGGGCTTGTTCCGATGATCGACGGGTCGTCGGTTTAGGCGGGAACGTGGCCTCCGTGTCGCATGGCCTGGCCGGCGTGGTCGCCGCACCGGCCGCAGTGACCCTCACCGTGCCCATGCCCCTGACCGTGCGCATGACCGTCGCCGTGTCCGCCGCAGCACCCGCCGTCCGCGTGGCCGGCGCCGCCGCACCCTTCATGCGTCAAGTGCATCGCGAGCTCGCGCGGACCGCTCTGCCCGGCCGCCGGACCGGGACGGCCGCCGTGTTCACCGTGGCAATGGCTCATGACCACCTCCTTGGGATCCGTGCCATTAGGGTCGTTCCAGTTCGTGTCCGCATGACGTCGATCCGCTGACTCCTCACTGAATGCCGCCTGCGCCCCGACCGCTGCGTACCATCCGCCCCATGCACGGCGGGCATCACGCCGAAAGCGGCCCGGGCGCCGGCGGGACCGTCGTGCTGGCGGTCCCCATCGATCGCGTCTTCTGCCCCTGCTGCGAAGATGATCTTGACGCGGTCATCCGTCGCTTCCCGCACGTCGTCGACGTGCACGTCGATGCCG
>JACQPK010000357.1 GCA_016207565.1 Elusimicrobiota bacterium | reverse complement strand
CGCGTCGGGCCGGACGACGAGCTCGTGGTGCTCGGTCGCGAAGCGCTCCGCGACGCGCCGAGCGTGCGCGAGCTCCGAGAACGAGGCCTCCTCGAAGCCGATGCTGAACGTCCGGACGCGCGTCGACAGCGCCGCCATCGTCGCCACGACGGCGCTCGAATCCACGCCGCCGGAGAGCAGGGCGCCGAGCGGGACATCCGAGACGAGCCGTCGTCGGACGGCCTGCTCGAACAGACGACGGAACTCCGCGATCGCCTCGGCTTCGTCGATCGTCTCGACGGCCGTCGGCAGTGACCAGTACCGCACGAGCTCGGACCGGCCGTCCCGCCACACGAGGTAGTGCGCCGGCGGGATCTTGCGCACGCCGGCGAACGCGTCGTGTGGCGCAGGCACGTAACCAAGCCGCAGATACGCGCGGATCGCGACCGGGTCCGCCGGCGGCATCGCCCGAAGTCCCGCGAGGAGGGCGTCGTGCTCGGAGGCGAAAGTGAGCACGCTCGGAGCGGAGCTGTAGAGGAGCGGCTTCTTGCCGAGGCGGTCGCGCGCGAGGACGAGCGTGCCATCGCGCTCGTCCCAGACGGCGAGCGCGAACATCCCGGTGAGGCGCTCGACGAACGCGGGGCCGTGGTCCTCGTACAGGTGCGGGATGACCTCGGTGTCGGACCTTGTCCGCAGCGTGTGACCGCGCGCCACCAGCTCGTCCCGGAGCTCGCGGTAGTTGTAGATTTCGCCGTTGAACACGGTCCAGACGCGCCCGTCCTCGTTCGAAATCGGCTGATCGCCGGTCGCGAGGTCGATGATCCGCAGGCGACGAATTCCGAGAGCGGCGCGCGCGTCGACGTGCTCGCCGCCGGAATCCGGTCCGCGATGGACGAGACGGTCACGCATGGCGCGCATCCGGGTGACGAGATCGTCCGCGCCCGACCCCACGATCCCCGCGATCCCGCACATGTGGTCAGGCTAACCGGACACGCAGGGCTACGCGGTCACGTGCGCCGAGGCCGCACGTTCGCGATACCACGCGATCGTGCGCCGGATGCCTTCGTCGAAGCGCACTGTCGGCCGCCATCCGAGGTCGCGAGCGGCGGCTGTGACGTCAGCGCTCGAGTGAAGGATGTCCCCGACGCGCGGCTGCCGGTGCTCGACACGGACGGGACGCCCGAGCGTCCGCTCGATGGCCGCGATGAGGCCGTTGACGCTCACGGGCGACCCCGCGGCGATGTTGTAGGCGCGGCCCCCTTCGATCGCCGCCTCCGCTGCGGCTAGGTTCGCTTGCACCGCGTTCTCCACGTACGTGAAGTCGCGGGTCTGCTCACCGTCGCCGAAGACGGTCACCGGTGCATCGCTCAGCGCCCGGGTCACGAACAGCGGGATCACCGCCGCGTATTCCGAGGACGGATCCTGGGAGGGCCCGAACACATTGAAGTAGCGCAGAGCGACCGTGGACAGGCCGAAGAGCCTTGCGAACACGCGTCCGTATCCCTCGGCCGCCAGCTTCGCGACGCCATACGGTGAGACAGGCGATGGCGCAATACCCTCGTGCTTCGGGAGCACGGCCGTGTCGCCGTATACGGAGGACGACGAGGACAGCACGACGCGGCGCACGCCTGCGTCCCGGGCGGCGGTCAGCAGACGGAGCGTCGCGGTGGCGCTCGCATGATGGGATCGCACCGGATCACGTACCGACCGCGGAACCGAGGGCACTGCCGCTAAGTGAAACACGCGCTCGACGCCTTCCATGATCGTTCTCAGGTCAGCGGTGGCGAGGTCAGCGCGTACGAGCTCGATGCGCGAGGCGACTCCGTCGAGGCGCCGCTCGTCGCCGGTGCTCAGGTCATCGACGACGCGGACGCGTCGGCCCTGACCTACCAGGGACCCGACGAGATGGGACCCTATGAAGCCCGCGCCGCCCGTGACGAGGTCACAGATCGGGTCAGCCGGCATCTGTCGCGGTCGCCGCGGCGAACACCGGCCGCGAACGCAGGGAGGCCGCGGATCGGATGACGACGTCGCTCAGCACCGGGGTCGAGAGTACGAGGATCCACGGCGTCGCCATGCCCCGATGCCGGTACAGCGTCCCGACGTTCCCCTCGACGAGCGCGAGAAGCAGAAGCATCCCGAACGAGAACGCTCCGAGGAGGAGGAGCTCGCGCCACGAACGCCATCGGCGGAGCAGCGTGGCGGTCGCCGCGGCCAGGCAGACGTACCACACGACCATCTCCGGTAGCGGCAGAACATCGACCGGTCTCCGTATCTGCCAGGGGAAGGGAGCGAACAGCGAGTGGCTCAGTCCCCGCGGGATGTATTCCAGCGTCCGCGCCAGCACGAGCTCGGTCGGTACCTCGGCGGACTTGAGCTGGACCACCGCCGACTCCGGCGCAATGTTGATCCGCTCGGCAGGCGGTGCGGGCGTCGTATCCACGCCACCGACGATGACGAGG
>JACQPK010000350.1 GCA_016207565.1 Elusimicrobiota bacterium | reverse complement strand
GGCCCCGGCGCGACCCGAGGTATACCGGCCTGGTCGCGTCGCGGCAGTCCCTGCTCTGGAGATCGTCGACCAGCGGAAGCGTCTCCGGCGCCCAGTAGCGATTGAACCGGTTGAGGGCCTCGCGGATCTCGGCCTCGAACTCGCGGTAGCCGCCTTCCCCGACCCGGTCGAACACGATCAGCCCTTTGTGGTCGACGAGGTAGAAGCCCGGCCAGCCCTCGTTCTGGAAGGCCTTCCACACCGCTCCGTCGTTGTCGAGGACGACGGGGAACTGGATGCCGAATCGCTTCAGCGAGGCCTTGACCGTGTTCGGATCGTCGTCGAAGTCGAAGTCCGGCGTGTGGACGCCGATGATCATGAGGCCCGAGAGATTGTAGCGCTTCCACCAGAGGTTGAGGATCGGGAACGTCCGGACGGAGTTCATCGACATCGTGTTGATGAACGCGACGAGCACCACGCGCCGCTTGCGCAGCTTGGCCAGGTTCAGCTCCGCGCCGTTCAGCCAGGCTCGGTTCGGCGGAAAGTCCGGCGCCGGAGGCGTGATCGGACGCGCGGCTCCCGCCGGGGCGGCCAGCGCCGCCGCGAGGAACAGGGGCAGAAGGCGGAGCCTCATGCCTGCCGGTTCCCCCGGGTCAAGACGAGCTCGACGAGCGTCGAGAGGCGCTCGGCCTGAGCGCTCTGGCCGCTGCGCTGATAGACCGACAGCAGGTTCCTCATCATCCGCGCGAGGGTCTCGCGCGAGCCGGCCGGCCTCAGGAACTCCTCCCGGAAGGCGTAGCCCGAGCGCAGCAGGAACTGCCGGCACTGGCTGCGGGTCAGGAGCCGTCCTTGATGGAACGCGTCCAAGAAGAACGTCTGACGGGAGGTCGAGAACCGGACCATGTAATGCCCCGGCAGGCCCGCGCCTTCGGCCGCCAGGCCGAGCCGCCGGCAGAGCAGCAAGACGATGACCGACAGCGAGATCGGGATGCCCAGCTTCGCGTCGATCACTCGGTCCAAAAACGAGTTCGAGGGATCGTAGTAGCGCGCCGAGTTGCCTTTGAAGCCCAGTTCCTGGAAGAGCCGTACGTTCAGGGAATGGAGCACCGGGTAGGGCTCCGGCGAGGGCGAGGCGAGGCGGATCGAGGCGGCCGTCTCATCCATCCAGCGGCGGTAGGGGGCGGGGTCCAGCGACGGGCGGCCGAAGCGCGCCAGCAGGAACGCTCCCTCCTCGAGATCCGGGTCCGGCGCGGCGGACAGCCGGGCCACGTCCGCCTCGAGGGTCCGGAAGCGGATCTCCGAAGCCAGGGAGTCGAGGCGTCCCCGGAACTGGGGACCCAGCCGGTCGTGCGCTTCCTCCAAAAAAGGGATGACCTGATCGCCCAAACCCAGGATCTTGGACTCCACCAGCGCGACGCTCTTGGGGTCCTCGTCGTCGAGGAGCCCGACGAGGGACCGTAGCTCGCGCTCTTTCTGCAGCGCCTCCATACCTCGAGTTTACACTGACGTTGTTACATTTTCAATGAGCGGCTACCGGGCGTACTTCACGCAGAAGGGCGGCGCGGGATCGAGGCCGCAGCGGCACGCGGCCGTGCTCGGGCGGCTCAACTTCGCCCCGAGGGAGCGCTTGCGCTCCTCGAAGTACGAGCGGCTCAGGTCGTAGAACTGCTTGCACTGGGGGGACTCGCCGCCCGTCCAGGTCTTGGAGAAGACGAACTTCCACCAGCCGCCTTTGACCCGGCAGTGCTCCTGCACGCAGTAGTTGAGGTCGGACAGGATCGCGTCGTCTTGACTGTTGGCGAGCCCGAGCGACATCACCGCGACGAAGGGGTCCTCGCAGCTCGTCACCGCGGACTCCGCGCGGAACTTCGTGCTGGAGACGTTGTCGCGGAACTCGTCGATCGAGGCGGTCAGCTTTCCGTGCGCCTGCTTCCAGTCGGAATAGGCCTTGCAGAGATAGAAGCGCTCCTCCACCTTCCCCAGGCTCGTGGGGAGCTCCTTGCGGATCTCCTGCTCCGAGGAGTCCTCGAGCAGCTTCTTCGTCCGGCACAGGAAAGGGTATTTGGAGCACTCCTCCCGCTCCCAATGCGCCTTGAGCTGGCCGGGCGTCATCTCCATCAAATCCGTGTCGAACTCGCCGAGCGGGTCGCGCTCGCAGGACTTCACGAAGACGTCGAGGCTCGGGTAGCGCGCCCGATCCGCCTCGAACGAGTTGAGCTGGGTGATCAGCTCGCCGCAGCTGAAGGGCTTGGCCTGCGCCTCAAGCGCCAGCAGTAACCCTAGCGTCGCTCCAATGGCCATCCTCGCCAGTGTAGCCCGTCTATTCCCACGCCGCCAGGCGCTGGCGCGCGCGCTCGATCCAGGCGTCGATCTCCGCCTGGTGAGTCTTATAGACCACGGCGCCGCCGATCAGCAGGGCTCCGAAGACGAGCACCTGGCCGCCGATGAGAGTCATCCGCGCGCTGCGGTCCATGTGGAGGAGGACCTTGTAGACGAGGGCCGCGAGGTCGGTCCCGAGCCCGGCGAACCCGAGGAGCACGTAGAGCCTGACCTGCAGGAGGCTGCCGGCCGTCATCGACGCGACGGAGACGACGAGCATCGTCGTGTGAAAGGCGAGGGGATAGCGGTCGTCGGCCAAGGCGTAGTAGCCGGCGCTGCCGAGCATCGCCAGGAGCGCCGTCGCGCGGATCCGGTTGCGCGCGTCGGGCGCGATCTGGTCGCGGAAGAGCTGCACGAGGGCGAGGATGCCCGTCCCGACCGGGATGACGTAGGCCTGCGCCGTCCGGAGCCCGAGCTTGCTCCAGAAGACGAGGCAGACGAAGGAGACCAGGCCCGTCATCGCCGCGACGTGGTAGGGCGACTCGCGGTCGTTGCGTCCGAGGTAGGCGAAGGTCGCGGCGTTGAGGCCCAGGACGAGGAGCGCGAGGTCGGCGCCGAGCGACTGCGCGGAGATCCAGCCGAGCGCGGCGAGCGGCGCCGCCGCGAGCGTCGCGGCCAGCGGGACGCGGAGCTCTCGCGGGGCTTGCTCCGTCCTGCCGCGGAGGCCCGCCAGCACGAACGACGCCGCGAGGCTCGCCCAGACGTCGTGCTCCGGGCGCCAGACGCCGGCGGTATGCAGCGCAACCCCGCGCAGGGCCCAGAGCCCGCCGAGCACGCAGCCCTCCGCGACGAAGGCGGCGGCCGCGCTCTCGCGGCGCCTCGCCTCGAGCCACCAGGACGCGGCGGCGCCGCCGTAGAGGCCGAGCAGCGCCGCGAGCCGCCAGCCTCCGGCCGCCCGGTCGAAGGCCTCCGCGTGGATCCAGACGGTGAGCAGCGTCGCGGCGAAGGTGAGCAGGAGTCCCAGCGGCGCCCCGTGCGCGGCGAGGAGCCGCCCGGCGTGGCCGAGGGAGCGCGGACGGCCGGGCTCCGCGGGCTCGCCCGCGAGCTCGGAGGCCCGGCGCGCCGCGAACGCGGTGCCGAGCACCGCCGCGGCCAAGGCCAGGGCGGCCCAGACGAGGCCGAAGCGGAGCCCCGAGGCAAAGGCGAGCCACGTCGGCGCGGCCGCGAGCAGCCAGCCGGCCGACGTCTCCCCGACGGCGCCGGGCTCGGCGGACCGCCGCGGCGTCGCGGCCAAGAGGCCGAAGGCCGCGACGGTCGCGGCGAGCCCCCGGTCCGAGGAGATGCCGTGCACCGCGGCGACGTGCCAGGCGGCGAAGGCGGCGAGGATCGTGGACGTGGGCTCGATCGTCCGGGCGGCCAAGCCCTCGCTCCGGAGCTCGGAGACGAGCCATAGCGCCGCCCAGGTGGCGAGCACGGCCCAGACCACGGCGGCGGACGGCAGCGCGCCGGCGTGCAGCGCCCACAGCCACTCGGCCAAGGCGAGACCGTAGAGAGGCACCGAGCCGCGGAGCCGGGCGTGATGCGCGAGCACGCTCGCGCCTCCGCCTAGGAGGACGGCGGCGGGGGCGCTTCCCGCGAACCCGTTGAGCACGGCGGCCTGCGTGCCGACGAGGAGCACCCGGCCCCACGCCGAGGCGGACGCGTTCCAGCGTTCGTCGTCGAGCCGGCCGATCCGCTGGAGCAGCGAGCGGACCGGAGAGGGCTGCGACGCGACGAGCAGCCAGAAGTGACCGAGCCCGACCGCGCACCAGCCGGCGGCGGCGGCCTGCGCGGGGTCGAAGGGGCTCAGCCCGGGAAGGCTCGTGAGCGTGAAATAGGAGCCCGCGATCATCGAGAGCCCGCCGTAGAATCCGAGCCAGCGCGTGCCGCCGAGCGCGTGCAGGCGCAGCTGGATCAAGGCGAGCGCCATCACGAACGGCCCGTTGGCGTGGTAGTGGTCCAGCCCGAGCGGGGCGTGCGGGAACAGCACCGCCTGGAAGGCGCCGCGGAAGGCGTAGAGCACGAGCAGCAGCCACGCGAGGCCGGTGGCCGTGTTCCGGTAGCGCGCCGCCGCGCCGAGCTCCGCGCGGGCGTAGAAGTAGAGGACCGGGACTCCCAGGGCGGCGAAGGCCGCGTTCGGGCTGCGCGCCGCGGGGACGAGCAGCGCCGCGCACCAGAGCGAGGTGGTGACGCCGAAGTGGTACGCGCCTTCCCAGATCGCGGCATAGTCCGCCTCGGCCGCGGACGGGGCGCGCGCCGCGGCCTGGAAGCGGCGGGCGGCCAACAGGGCGAGGAGGCCCGAGACGAGCAGCCGCGTGGTCGTCATCGCCTCCAGATCGGGCCGCGAGAAGTACGTGCTCATCAGGAGCGCGAGCATGAAGGCGGCCGAGCCGAGGCTGAGGCGGTCGAGCACGCGGCGGGCCGGCTCCGTCCTGGCGGCGAGGCCCAGCAGCCGGGCCTGGGCGAGCGTGGCGGCGGCGCCGAGGCATACGAGGTGGCTCGTGGCGAGTCCCTGGGACCGCAGCGCGCCTCCCGCGAACGTCTCGACGGCCAGGACGTTGCCGAAGGTCGTCAGCGCCGCCGTCGACCAGTACACGCCCTCGTTGCGCCACGAGAGGCCCACCACCGCGAAGGCGGCGGCGGCGAGGTACGGAGCGGCGAAGGCCGCCGGCTCCAAACGCAGCGCCGGATCGAGGAGGAGCCGGGCCGCGGCTACGCTCGCGGCGCTCAGCGCCGCGACGTGGAACCACGGCAGGGCCGGGCTGCGGAACGCGGCGACGCCGTAGGGGCCGTGGAGGAGGCGGGGGAACGAGCCCAGGGCCCGCCGGCCCGACTCGGCCTGCGCGGCCAAGGCGAGCGCGAAAAGCGACAGCGACGGCGGCGACAGGAGGACCGGCAGCCGGATCCCAAGGCCCGTCGCCGCAAGCGGTGCGCGAGTCGGGTCGACGTAGAAAACGATCCCAAGGCCCGTCGCCGCGAGGGGTCCGCAGCTCAGCTCGACGTACGCGACGATCAGGCCCAAGAGCGCGAGCGGACCGCAGGCATGCGAGCGCGCGGCGAGCAGGAGCGCGGCGACGAGCCCGAGACGCTCGACGCTCGAGGCCGCGCCCGCGAACGCGCCGTCCGTGACGGCCCACAGACCGGCCGCCCCCGCCGAGACCGCGGTCCAGGCGGAGAAGGGCTCCACGACCGGCTTGAGCCGGGCCGCCGCGTCCGGTCCGGCCTCGAGGAGCGAGTACGCGAGCGCCGAGACCGCGAGGAAGGCGACGACGGATGCCGTGCCGGGGAACGCGGCGGAGACCGCCAGCGCGCTCTCGAAGAAGAGCAGCGTCCCGAAGACCGGAGACCCGCTTTCGAGGCCGAGCCAGATCGCCAGCGCGGCCGACACGGCCAACAGAGGAAGGATCTCCGCCGGCTTCGCCGCGAGCAGCAGCGCCGCGATCGCCGCCACCGACGAGAGCGCCGCGACGCGAGAGAGGCCGCTCCGGGTCGGCGCGACGAGCACGTCTTCGGCCCAGGCGTGCCTCGGCAGGACGGCGAAGCGGTAGACGAGATGGACGGCGGCCAGGGCCGCGGCGGCGAGCGCCGCGGCGTGGCGCCAATCGGGGCCGGCGGCCGAGCCCGCGTAGGCGAGCACGAGTCCCGCTCCGCCCACGAGCCAGCCCAGCACGGTCAACGCCGGCGCCTTCGCCGATTCGCGCAGATAGACCGCCATGAGCGTCCCCGCCCCGCCGGCGAGCATCAGCGCCGCCGCCGTCTTGAGCTGCGGGCCGGGCAAGAACGCCCGGCTCAGCAGGGTGAGCCCGTTCACCTTGACGAGAAGGAAGAGGGCGGAGGCCAGGAGCGGCAGCGTGAAGAGCGTGTGGTCGTCGCGCCGCAGCGGGAAGGGACGCCCGGGAGAGAGCTCGTCGGCGCCGCTCGCCTCG
>JACQPK010000039.1 GCA_016207565.1 Elusimicrobiota bacterium | reverse complement strand
TCGCGCACGCTCGGCGCGTCGCGGAGCGCTTCGCGACCGAGCACCACGAGCTCGTCGTGCGGCCCGACGCCCTGGAGGTCCTCCCCGAGCTCGTCCGGCGCTACGGCGAGCCGTACGCGGACTCGTCCGCGGTGCCGAGCTACTACGTCGCGAGGCTCACGCGCGACCACGTGACGGTCGCGCTCGACGGCGACGGGGGCGACGAGCTGTTCGCGGGCTATGAGCGGTACAGCGCCGCGGCCCTGGCCGCGTCGCTCGACCGCATCCCACGCACGCTGCGCGTCGCGGCGGCGACGGTCGCGGGGATCGTCCCGGACTCGCTGTCGCCCACGTCGCCGATGCGGCGCGCGCGCCGGTTCGTGCGCGCGCTCCCGCTCGAGCCGCGCCGGCGCTACCTCCGCTGGCTTGGGGTGTTCGCGGAGGACGCCCTGGAGGACTTCCTCGATCCAGGGTTCGAGCGGCGATCGCGCGGGGGCGATGCCGTCCCGTCGGCGGCCGCGCGGCTGAACGGCCGTGATCCCGTCCGCGCCGCGCAGTGGATCGATATGGAGCTGTACCTGCCGGACGACCTCCTGGTGAAGATGGACATCGCGTCGATGGCCAACTCGCTCGAGGTGCGGTGTCCGTTCCTCGATCACGAGCTCGTCGAGTTCGTCTGGCGGCTCCCGACGCGCCTGAAGATCCGTCGCGGTCAGCGCAAGTGGCTGCTGAAGCGCGCGTTCGACGGCATCGTGCCCGACGAGAACATGTACCGCCGGAAGCAGGGGTTCGCCCTGCCGATTGGGTCGTGGATGCGCGCCGAGCTCGCGCCGTACGTCGAACGGACCGTCCTCTCCGCGGAAGCGCTCGACCGTGGCTACTTCCGCCCGGACCGGGTCCGAGAGCTCGTCCTGGACCACACGCGTGGCCGCGCGGACCACACCGCGAAGGTGTGGTCGCTCCTTATGCTCGAGCTGTGGCACCGTGAGTTCCGCCCCGCCTGAGGCGCCTCCGCGGCGCGTCCTGCGCATCATCACGAGGCTGAACGTCGGCGGCCCCGCGCTTCAGGCAATCCTCCTCACGGAGCGGCTCGATCCCAGCCGATTCCGTACGAGGCTCGTCACCGGCGAGCCGACGAGCGTCGAGGGCGACATGCTGCGGCTGCGAGGGGCGACGGTCCGCCCCGACGTCGTCGGCACGCTCGGGCGGGACATCTCGCCCCTCGCCGATGCCAGATCGCTCGCGAGCCTGGTGCGGATTGTGCGCGAGTACCGCCCGCACATCGTCCATACGCACATGGCGAAGGCAGGGCTGCTCGGCCGCATCGCCGCCCGGCTCGGGGGGGCACCGGTCATCGTCCACACCTTCCACGGGAACGTCCTCCGGGGCTACTTCGACCCCGTGCGCTCGCGCATCTTCCTCGCGCTCGAGCGCGCGCTCGCGCGCCTGACGACGCGCGTCGTCGCCATCAGCCCGCGTCAACGCCAGGAGATACGCGCGCTCGGCATCGCCACTGCGCCGAAGCTGGTGGAGCTCCCGCTCGGCGTCGAGCTCTCCCCGTTCCTCGACCCGCCGCGCGGCTCGCTGCGCGCGGAGCTGGGGATCGGGCAGCGGCCCCTGGTGGGCATCGTCGGCCGGCTCGTCCCGATCAAGGCGGTCGATGTGTTCATCGACGCGATGGCGGACCTCGGCCGGAGCGTGCCCGCGGCCCGCTCCGTCGTCGTCGGCGACGGCGAGATGCGCCGGCCGCTCGAGGAGGCCGCTCGCGCGCGCGGTCTCGACGGCCGCCTGACGTTCCTCGGGTGGCGGGCGGACCTCCGCGCCGTGTACGGAGACCTCGACGTGGTCGTCCTCACCTCGGACAACGAGGGGACACCTGTCAGCATCCTCGAAGCGCTCGCTGCGGCGCGCCCGGTGGTCGCGACGGCCGTCGGTGGCGTGCCCGACGTCATCGACGACACGCGCGGCGTCCTCGTCCCGCCGCGCGACCCGCGGGCCGTGGCCGCCGCCGTCGTGGAGCTGATCGGCGACCCGACCCGGGCGGCGCGGCTCGGCGCCGCGGGACGGGCCCACGTGTATCCGGCGTACGACATCGCGACGCTCGTCTCGCGGATCGAGCGCCTCTACACGGATCTCGCGGACACCGGACCGACGCGGCTCGCGCCGTAGCCGGCGTCCGAGGACCTATCGTGATGGACATGCGCGTGCTCGTGACCGGCGGCGCGGGATTCATCGGATCGCACCTCGTCGACGCTCTCGTCGATCGCCGAGACGACGTGACCGTGATCGACGATTTGAGCACCGGCTCAGAGGTCAACCTGACGCAGGTCGCGGGGCGGGTGCGGTTCGTCCATGGGAGCGTGCTGGACGCGGATGCCGTCGACGATCTCGTCGCCG
>JACQPK010000351.1 GCA_016207565.1 Elusimicrobiota bacterium | reverse complement strand
TGGGCCGCGGCGGGCGCGGCCGACAGAGCCGCGCACAAGATCAGGGCGGCCCTACGCGGCGGCAAGGGTCCTCCCTCCGGCGAGGCTCTCCAAGAACGCCTTGCCGTCCCGGAAGCCGAGGTCGACCGCCGGCCCGCACGAGGCGCTCGAGAAGTCCATCTGCGCGTACTCGAGGACGCGCGAGGGCTGGAGGCGGTGGACGCGCGGCGGGTTCCTGCCGGCCTCAAGCCGCGCGAGCCCCGCGTCGACATGCCGCAGGCACGCCTCGCGGCCGAGCTGGTCGAGGCCGCGGCGTAGCCACGCGCCGGGCCGCCCGAGCTCCTCGACACGCGTCCCGCAAAGCGCGACGACCTCGTCGCAGCCCTCGAGCGCGTCGAAGCGCATTCCCCGCAAGCCCGGGACGCCGCCGTCGACGTGCAGGCGCTCTCCGGTGTCGCCCGCCAACCGCACGGGCGGAAAGATCCACGGCACCGCGCAGCTCGCCTTGAGCGCGTCGCCGACGCGGCCGTCCCAGGGGCCGCGCCCCTCGGGCGCGAACGTGTAATACCGCAGGGAGAGGTCGTGCACCCGGTGCGTGACCACCGTGAGGGAGCATTTCGCCCGCCGGCGGCACTCCGGGTCGTCGGGGACGATGCCGAGCGCATCGCGGACGCCGCCGCCGGAGTACAGGCTGACCGGCGTGAGCCAGCAGGCGTGCAGCCGGGGCTCGAAGCGCAGGATCCGGAGCCGGTCCATGTCGCGCCAGCGCTGGGCGAGCTCGCCCTCCATGCCGAGGAGGTGCGACAGCCCGGTGATCGAGCCGATGCTGAAGCCGACGGCGCTCTCGAAGGCGAGCCCGCCTTCGCGCAAGGCCGCGAGGCAGCCGGCCTGCCACGCGCCGTGGGAGCCTCCGCCCGAGAGCACGAGCCCGAGGCGGCGTCCGGCAGCGAACATCCGCCAATTGTACCACGGGGCTCCCTCGGCGGATCGGCGAATCTTTACCGGGCGACGGCGGACCGTTTCAGCGGCCCGATCATCCCGGCCAGTCCCTGCTCGAGCGTCACGCGCGGCGAGAACTGCGTGGCGCCGGCCAGCCGCCGGATGTCGCAGACCAGGCTCGCTCCGGCGGGGCCTCCCGCCGGCCGCGGGACGAACTCGACCGGAGCGCTCGAGCCCGCGAGCCGCATGATGAGCTCGGCGAGCTCGACGGCGCTCGTGCCCTTCCCCGAGCCGACGTTCACCGGGCCGGTGAGGCCGTGCAGCGACGCGGCGATCACCGCGTGGCAAACGTCGGAGACGTGCACGTAGTCGCGCCGGGAGGAGCCGTCGCCGTAGACGCGGATCGAGCGGCCGCTCAGGGCCCGCTCGATCATCGACGGGACGGCCCGGCCGCGATTGCCGCCCGGGCCGTACGCCGACGCGATCCGGAGCGCCGCCGCGGGCAGGCTTCGCTCGCGCGCGAACGCGGCCACGTGCTGTTCCGCCGCGAGCTTTCCCAGCCCGCAGACGCAGCGCGGCCGCGCGGGCTGGTCCTCCGACACCGGAAGATGCTCGGGCAAGCCGTAGACGGTGGTGCTGGAGGCGTACGCCACGTGGCGCACCCCGGCCGGCAGCGCGCGCAGGACGTTTAGCGTGCCGAGCACGTCGACGTGGAACTGGGCGGGGAACGCCTCGGCGAGATCGGAGGCGCGTGGGTCGCGCGAGGCGAGATGGATCACGTGCGTGGCGGGCGCGAGGAAATCGCGCAGGGCGTCGGCCGCCCCCGGGTCGGCGAGATCGCAGATCATCCACGGCTCCTGGGTGGGAGCCGCGGGCCGGACGAGATCCACGCAGCGGCGCTCGACCTCGAGCGTGCGCAGCAGGTCCACCATGCCGCGGCCGAGCTCGCCGCCCGCGCCCGTCACCGCGACGACGAGGCGCCGGCTCACGGCTTCTCTCCGACCAGGATCCGGCCGGCGATGCCTGCGGTCGCCACGAACGCCGCGACCTCCGGGAGGCGCCCCGCTCCGGAGGCCGCGCGCACCACCGCGAACGGGAGGTTTCGTTGGCGCGCCAAGAATGCCAACGCCTCCTCGAGGACGCGTGAAGGCACGCTCGAATCCTCCGTGCGCACGAGGCAGAGGTGCTCGAGCTCCGCCGCGACGCGGGAGGCCAGGCGGACCGGCGCGACCACTGCCGCCTCGTACCAGCCGGGCGACGGCCGCGCGAGCCGCTCGCCGTCCTGCGGCTCCCAGACGTGGAAAAGGTAGCGGACGGGCCGGCTGGGGAACGGCTCCGCGGAGCTCAGCTCGGCGCCCAGCGCGCCCAGATGGCGTTCCAACGCCTCGCGGACGCTCCCGGACTCGCCGGTCACCAACGCCGTCATGCGGTCGAGACTCATGCGGCCTCCATGGACCGCGTGAGGATACCACCGGAGGCCGCCGGGACCTATCGGCGCCGCGTGACTAATTTTCGGCCGTGCGTTGATGGCCCAGCCGGCGCTTGGGCCTAAGGACCCAGGTTCTGAGGCTCCGGCGGCCCTATCCTCATCCCATGCGGGGGGTGGCTTGGGCCTGGGCGTGGCTCGCCGTCGTTCCGGCGGCCGCGCAGCAGTCGAGCGACCTCTCCGTCTCCCAGCCGCCGCCGCCGTTGGCGATCTCGGTCGATGACGACGCCGCCAGGCTCTCGCTGAGGCCGCGCTTCGGAAACGACCGTTGGGAGTTCGCCCCGATCCTGAAGGCCGGCTCCTTGGCGCCTTTCGGAGGCGGCGGGACCTACCCGACGCTCCTGCCTTCCCCGTTCGCGCTCATCGGCGTTCGCGCGGGCGTGACGGGGCCCGTGGACGCTCTCGTGGTGGTCACGCACGGGCTCACGACTCTCTCGTCGCAGCGCCCCTTCGGTCCCGGCTCGGCCTCCGCGGCGTCCCCGGCCAACGACCGCGCCGCGGTGGACCGCCTCCAGCATCCGCTCGGCGTCACCAGCCTTCACGCGGACGTAGGCAAACGGTTCTCGCTGGGAGACGCTTGGCGCGCGGCCGCGTTCGCGGCCTTCGATAGCTGGCTCGCGCGGCCGTCGCGCGGCGACTACGACGGCGCGAACCTCCAGGGCGACTTGACGGGCTCGACCGGCGTTATCGCCACGCGCCAGTCGGGGAGCCACGCGCTGACGCTTTCCGCGGCGCTCGAGGGCCGGCGGGCGGATCCCACGATGTGGCGCAACGGCGAGGCCACGCTCGTGCCCGGCGGCCGCGCGGGCATCGAGTACTCGGTCGGCCCGGCGGCGATCGGCGCCGAGGCGACGGCATCCCGGGCGGACAAGGCGCTGCGGCCCTACCTGAGCGTCCGGGACTCGCGGGTCGCGCTCACGCTGGCGGGGGACCTCCGCAAGAGCGAGAACGCCTTCGTCCCGGACCGTCGGGTGGTCGGGGCGGAGGTCGGCTACCGGCTCACCGACTCGATCTCGCTGCAGCTCTCGGGCCACGCGGGCGAGGAGCGCTACCCGATGGCTCCGGAGCCGACGAAGGTCTATCGGGCCGTGTTCGGCTTGGCCGTCGACATCGGCGCAAAGGTGCAGGCGAGGGTCGCGAAGGCGGTGGAGACGGACGGGGCGCTGCGGAGGTTCCGCGCCGAGAACGCGGTCGCGACAAACGACCGCCTCCCCGGGGCCGCCAACGCCGCCGACTTCCACCGCGCGCTCGCGGCCGCGCCTACCTTTGACGATTTCGTGGCGCGCTATGACGCCAAGAGCACCGACCGGATCCTCGCCTCCGTGTCCGAGGTGACGCGTTCGATCGCCTCGTGGAACTACAACTACGCCGAGAGCCGGGAGCACCCGAACGTCAACGACGCCCGCGAGTTCTACGCCCGCGTCCGCACGAGCGCCCTGACTCGCTCGCAAGACCCGATCACCGTCTGCATCGGCTCGGCCCAGTTCGGGGCGCTCATGGCGGAGGAGCTCGGCCGCCGCAACGGCGTCCCGATCCAAGCGATGGCGGTCAGCGTCCGCGTGCCCGACGGCGACCGCCGTTCCAGCGGGCACGCGGTCTCCGCGATCAAGACGCGCGAGTACGGCATCGTGTTCGTCGACTGGGGGCAGCTCACGCCTACGCACACCTGGGACACGCGCGAGGCGCTGCGGATCTACCAGGCGCTCCAGGGGATGCCGGCGATCTATCACGAGCTCACGGGCGGCCCGAACGGCGAGCCCGTAGGCAAGCTGTTCACCGAGGAGGGTAAGCTCATCCTCCGCGAGCTGACCGCCTACGGCGAGACCGATCCCACCGCGCTCGAACGCATCTTCCGCGAGGAGCCTTCTTCCGCGCCGCGGGCCCTCGAGCGTTACCGGCAGCTCCTGCGCCGTCGCTGAGAAGTGTGCTAAAACGGGCCCATCAAGCTAGGCACCAAGCGCGGCCTGTTGCTCTACGATGGAGACTGCGGCTTCTGCCGCTGGTGGGTCGAGCGCTTCCACCGGCTTGCCCCCGGCGCCTTCGATATCGCGCCGCTCGCGGGCGCGCCGCGGCGGCCCCCGGGCCTGAGCCCCGAGGCCTATGCGGGTTCGATCCACTACCAGGCGCCCGGCGGCGAGTGGGCGTCCGCCGCGCGCGCGGCCTTTGAGGCAGCCTCCCTCGCGCCGGGGCGGGGCTACCTGCGCCGCGTCTACCCGCTCGTCGCGCCCGCGGCGGAGGCCGCCTACCGGCTCGTTGCGCGCCGTCGCGGCCCGGCCGCCTTCCTCTCGCGGCTCGTTTTCGGCGCCGACCCCGAGCCGCCGCGCTACGCGCTGACGCGCTGGGGGGTTTGGCGCGGGCTCGCGCTCGTCTCCGCGCTCGCGTTCGCTTCGCTATGGCTGCAGCTCGACGGGCTGATCGGCAGCGGCGGCATCCTGCCGGCCGGGCGGCTGCTCGCGGCCGCGAAGGCGGAGCTCGGCGCGCGCGCCTACTGGGAGTTCCCGTCCGTCGCGTGGCTCGCCTCCGGCGACCGCGCGCTGCACGCGGGCTGCGCCGCCGGCGTCGGCGTCTCCGTGGCGGCCTTCTTCGGCGCCTTCATGGGGCCGAGCCTGCTCGCGGCATGGGCGCTCTACCTCTCCTTCGGCTCGATCAGCCAGGAGTTCCTCGGTTACCAATGGGACATCCTGCTGCTCGAGCTGCTCTTGCTCGGGGCGGTGTGGGCTCCGTGGAGCCCGCGCTCCCGGTTCGAGCGCGAGGCGCGGCCCGCCGCCGCGGGGCTCTGGCTCATGCGTTGGCTCCTGTTTAGGCTCATGTTCGAGTCCGGGCTGGTGAAGCTCGCCAGCGGCGACCCGTCCTGGCGCGCGTTCACCGCGCTCTCCTTCCATTATGAGACGCAGCCGCTGCCGACCTGGCTCGCGTGGTACGCGCATCAGCTGCCCGTCGCCGCGCATCGGGCGTCCGTGGGAGTGATGTTCGCCGTCGAGCTCGCGGCGCCGTGGCTGCTGTGGCTGCCGCGCCGGCCGAGGGTCGCCGCCTTCTTCGCGCTCACGTCCCTGCAGGGGTTGATCGCGCTGACCGGCAATTACACGTTCTTCAACCTGGCGACGCTGCTCCTCTGCTTGACGGCGCTCGACGACGCGCTGCTCCGCCGCGTCTTGCCCGCCTCCGTCGCGGCCGGGCTGAAGGAGCCGCCGTCCCGGCCCGAGCCGCCGCGCGCCGCTCGTTGGGCGCGCGGGCTCCTCGCGGCCGCCATCGCCGTGCTTGGGCTCGCCCCGCTGCTGCGCATGGCGTTCGGCGCGGCGCCGGCGCCGCTCATGGCGGCCTACCGCGCCGTGTCGCCGCTGCGCAGCGTCAACGGCTACGGCCTCTTCGCCGTGATGACGACGAAGCGCATGGAGATCTCGGTGGAGGGCTCGCGCGACGGCGTCGAGTGGCGGGAGTACGTCTTCCCGTACAAGCCGGGCGACCCGCTGAGCCGCCCGCGCTTCGTCGCGCCGCACCAGCCGAGGCTCGACTGGCAGATGTGGTTCGCCGCGCTCGGCACCTGCGAGCAGAACCGGTGGTTCGTGATGTTCCTGAGCCGCCTCTTCGAGGGATCCGCGCCCGTGCGGGCCCTGCTCGCGAACGACCCGTTCCCCGACGAGCCGCCGCGCTACCTGCGCACCCGCTTCTACGAGTACCGTTTCACGACCCGCGAGCAGGCGAGGCTCGGCGGCGCCTGGTGGCGCCGGGAGCTCGTGGGCGACTACTGCCCGCCGTTGGAGAGGAGGCTCGGACCATGATCCTGCCCGTGCTGCTGATCGCCGCGCTCGCCGCCGCCGCTCCGGTCCAGGAGGTGGCGGCCGTGCTCGACGACTGGCACGACGCCGCAGCGAAGGCAGACGAGAAGCGGTACTTCGCCCATTTCGCCGAGCAGGGCGTCTTTCTGGGCACGGACGCGACCGAGCGCTGGGACGTCCCCGGGTTCCGCGCCTACGCGCACCCGCATTTCGCGAAAGGCAAGGCTTGGACGCTCAAGCCGCGCGACCGGCACGTGATGCTCTCGGAGGACGGCCGGACGGCCTGGTTCGACGAGCGCGTGGACTCGCCGAAGTACGGCGAAGGCCGCGGCACCGGCGTGCTGGTAAAGACGACGGCGGGCTGGAAGATCGCGCACTACAACTACACGATCCCGATCCCGAACGCGAAGTTCAAGGATGTCCTCAAGCTCATCCGCTAAGTCTCATCTGGTGCGACGCACCAGATGAGACTGAGCCGTCATTTTCCGCATCGTATCGGCAAAACGCTAGAATGGGATCGAGTGGGCCAGCCACCGGTCATTCAGGTCGACGACGTCCGCGTGGAGGCGGGCGGGCGCCGGATTCTCCACGACGTCAGCGTCGTGTTCAAGCCCGGGCAGCTCTGCGCGATCCTCGGCCCTTCGGGTTGCGGCAAGACCACCCTGCTGACGTGCGCGGTCGCATTGCGCAAGCCCGACGCGGGCAGCGTGCGGGTGGGCGGGCGCGAGCTCTGGCCGATGCGCGCGGAGTTCCGCCGGCGCCTCGGCTACGTCCCGCAAGACGACATCATCCACCGCGAGCTGACGGTCGCCCAAGCGTTCCGCTACGCGGCGCTGCTTCGGCTCGACGAAGCCGTCGGCGAGTCCGTGCTGGCGCAGCGCGTCGAGACGGTGATGAAGGTGCTCGGGCTCGACGAGCGCAAGAGCGTAAGGATCGAGCGCCTCTCGGGCGGGCAGCGCAAGCGCGTCAACATCGGCATCGAGCTCCTCGCCGACCCCGACGTCCTCGTGCTGGACGAGCCGGCCTCGGGGCTGGATCCGGCGACCGAGGAAGACCTCGTGAACACGCTCTCGCGGCTCGCCAAGCAAGGGCGGACCGTCGCGCTGACCACTCACTCGATGGAGTACCTCTCGCGCGTTGACGTCATCGTGCTCATGGCCGAGGGCCGCGTCGTCTTCGTCGGCGCGCTGCCCGAGCTCCTGACGCACTTCGGCGTGCCCCACGCGGGCGAGGTCTTTAGGGTGCTGCGGCAGTCGGGCGGGGAGTACTGGGCGTCGCGCTTTCGCGCCTCGCCGCTCGGCGCCCGCGCGAGGCTCGCGTGAGCGGGCCGCCCTTCCGCCGGCAGCTCGACATCCTGATCGACCGGAACCTCGCGATCCATTGGGGAGCGAGGGGCGCGGTCCTCGCGATGCTGGCGCAGGCGCCGGTCATCGGCTACTTCATCGGGATCGCGTGGAAGGGGCAGGAGCCCGCGCCGCAGACGTACTTCGTCATGTCGGTGGCCGCGTTGTGGATGGGCTGCATGAACGCGTGCACCGCGGTCGTGCAGGAGCGCGCGATCTACCGCCGGGAGCGGATGTTCGGGCTCGATCCGCGCGCCTATCTCCTCTCGAAGCTCGCCGTCCTGGCGGCGGTCGCCGCCGCGCAGACGCTCCTGCTGCTCGTCGTGCAGCACCGGCTCATGCACCTCGGCGAGTCGCTGGGCCGGGAGCTCGTCCGGTTCCTCGCGCTCGCCTCGGCGAACCTCGCGGCCGCGGGTCTCGGGCTCGCGGTCTCGTGCTTCGCCAAGACGACCTACGGCGCGGTCGTGGCCGTGCCGATCCTGCTCATCCCGCAGGTCCTGTTCTCGCGCATCCTCCTGCAGGACAACATCGACTCCGGGCTGCCGTCGCTCTTCGAGAAGCTGACGATCACGAAGTGGGCCTTCGACTCTCTCCGCGACCTGCACGACGGGGGGAAGATCCTCGAGCAGCTGAAGTGCTTCGGCGCGCTCGGGGCGTCTCTCGCCGCGTTTTTGTCGATCTCCTGGCTGAAGCTGCGTACCGACGAGGTCTAGATGAAAAAGCTCCTCTTGCTCCTGCTCGTGATCGGCGGCGCCGCCGCCCTCCTCTACCTCGCCCGCGAAGGCAAGGTCCAGCTACCCGCCGCGCTTGGAGGCGCCGACCGCGCGGTACTGAAGACGAAGTCGGAGAGGTTCCTCGAGTGCCTGAAGTTCAAGAACTTCCAGGAGGCGGCCTCGTTCCACTCGGCCGCCGACCTCAAGGCCACGCCCAACATCCCGAAGCTGCTCGAGGACTTCTTCCTGATCCCTCCGGAGAGCCTCGACGTCCAGGAGTACCGCGTCGACTACGTCGAGCTGGACTCCACGCGCCAGCGCGCGAAGGTGAAGACGGTCACGACCGTCCACATCCTCAACAAGAAGGAGACGCAGAAGCCGGAGATCATGCTCTACTGGAAGCGCGAGGGCGAACAGTGGTTCATGGACCTGCGCACGACGCTCGAGCGCCGGCGCGGGCTCTGACGCTAGTCGTTGTTCGAGGAGGACGAGGAGCTGCTCTCGCGCTTGTCGTCATCGTCGGCCGCCTCGCGCGCGCGGTCGTTGTCGACCGACGTCTTGAACGCGGCGATCATGACCAGCATGCGGGGGTCGACCGCGCTCGCGTCCTGAACGGTCACATCCCAGCGGTCCGTTAGGCGGAGGAAGTTCTCTTTGAAGCCCCGGCGCAGCAGCGCGACGGCGCGTCCGTCCGGACGCTTCAGCGTGATTTCGGTCGAGAAGAGCTCGATCTTCGCGGAAGAGGCGAGCTGCCGGCCCTGCGGGTCGAGGATCTTATACGTCGTCCAGATCTTGAAGAGCGACTTCAGGATCTCTTCCTTGATCGTCCCGATCTTGTGGCCGGCCGCGTCCGTGACGTCCACGGTCGAGCCGAGGGCCAGGATGCGGGCTCGGGCGTTGGCGATGCGGCGTCCCTGCGGATCGTCCCAGTAAAACGCCTTGCTCCACGCCCAGAAGCGCTGGGTGATCCTGCCGTAGGACGTGTTGCCCGATTTCAGCTCGAGCGCGTCCATGATTGTGAAAAACTTCTCGTAGAGGGTGAAGTTCGCCGGGAGCACCGGCGCCGCGGCGGGGGTGCCGGCCGTTTGCGCTTGGGCGGCGGCGACCGCCAGCGGCGGGCGCGGGGCGTCCTTGAGCGTCGCGCGGAACTGGCTCATCGACGGCAGTTCGGGCGCGCGCTCTTGCGCGGCGGCCGGTCCTGCCAGGGCGAGGACGAGGGAAAGGGAGAGGGTGGTCATGGTCCGTATGATACCTCGGCCCGGCGCTCGGCTGCTTAGGCCCTTCGGGTCCCTGCCCGCCCGTCAGAGGTCCTATTCTTTAGGATGACCCCGGCCGTCGTGCCGCGGAGGACCAGCGTGCCTTCCTGGTTCTTGACCTCGAAGGAGAAGGTCACGCGCCAAGACAGCGGCTTCTCGACGGCCGTCTCGAGGACGCCGACACATTCGAGCGCGTCCCCCGCGTAGACCGCTCCGACGAACTCGAAGCGCATCTCGCGCGCCATGTAGTCGAGCCGGCCGCCGAGCTCCGTCGGCAGCGTCGCGGTCAAGAGCCCGTGCGCCCGGAGCCGCCCTTCGGCGTCGGGGACTAGGTGGTGGCGCCCCTTGTCGCCGGAGAGCTCGGCGAAGCGGGCGATGTCCTCGGCGGTGACGCGCCGCCGCGCGGTCAGGGTCCGGCCTGGCTTGAGCTCGGACGAGTCCACGTGACCGAGCGTATCAAATCAGGTCCTGGCCGATCGACGGCTTTTGGTCTTCGCGGTCCGAGCCCCCGGGCACCCGCGAGGCCGCGGGGCTCTCGCCTTCCCAGCGGCTCTGGTCCTCCACCTCGCTATCGTGCGGCGGCGGCGTGCCGCCGCCGCTTCCGCCGCCGCCGCCTTGCTCCCGCCGGACGAACTTGCAGTAGCGGGAGGGCTTGCCGTCAGAGGTCAGCTCCTGGTGCAGGAAGGCCAGCCCCTTCTCGTCGAACTTCCGGAAGAACTCCTCCCAGCTCAGCTCCTCGAGCCGCGACGCCTTGTGTCCGGGGAATTCGATGCGCAAGACGCCGGCCTTGGCCTCGCCGCCGGTGCCGCGCACCGTCGTCGGGCGTCCTTGCCTCTCCTCGACCCAACGGCGGATCGCCGCATGGTCGGTCGTGACCTTGCGCTCGGGCACGAGCGCCTCCTTCGAGGGGCGCTCCCATTATACGGCGCGAGCCGTTGCCGTAAAATAACGGCCGCGCGACGAAGCGATGGGCAAAAAGAGTAAACCCTGGGGACAGTCCCCAGGGTTTACTATTTTGCGGCGCGCGCTACTGCGGCTTGGGTCGCGACGGGTCGCGGTTGGGGTCCGGGAACGGGTAGCGGAACGGGTACGGGTGGTTGAAGGGAAACGGGTACGGCAGGTCCCAGGAGGGGTCGATGCGGTCGTGGGTGACCGTCTTGAGGGCGCCGTTCGGGGAGCAGAGCAGGTCGGGGTTCTGCGTCGCGGATCTCACCTTGGCCCAGCAGTCGAGCGGCTCGTTCGACGTCGCGCCCGAGCATAGCAGCGCCGGGTACTGCGCCGTGCCCTTCGCGGCTTTGAAGCACTCGACGGGCGCCAGCGAGGCCGCTCCGGCGCAGAGCAGAGCCGGGTAGTTCGTCAGCCCCTTCGCCGCCTCGAAGCACCTCACGGGCGTCGCGTCGGCGGCTCCGGCGCACAGCAGGGCCGGATAATTCGTGATCCGCTCGGCGGCGGCGAAGCAGGCCGCGGGGCCCGACGCGGACGCCGCGCCCGAGCAGAGCAGCGCGGGATAGCGGGTCACGCCCTTGGAGGCGC
Source organism: Elusimicrobiota bacterium (assembly GCA_016207565.1). Lineage (GTDB taxonomy): Bacteria > Elusimicrobiota > Elusimicrobia > UBA1565 > JACRDR01 > JACRDR01. Next base: position 16,233 of record JACQPK010000351.1, on the reverse strand, counting down.
GGAAGCAATCGAGCGGCGCGCTCGACTCGGCGCCCGCGCACAAGAGCGCGGGGAAGATCGTCTCGGCCTTCGCCGCGGCGAAGCACGCCGCGGGCGCGTCCGATCGCGCGCCCGAGCAGAGGAGCGCGGGATACTGCGTCAGCGGCTTGGCCTGGGCGAAGCAGCGGGCCGGCGCCTCGGACTCGGCGCCCGCGCACAAGAGCGGGGGAAACTGGGTCAGCTCCTTGGCGGCCGCATAGCACGCGGCGGGGGCGGGGACGGGAGCCGCGACTCCGACGGGAGGCGTCTCGAAGAGGCCCGGCTCCGGCGGAGCGATCGGAATCACGGCCTGCGCCCACGACAACCGGCTCGCCAGCACGAGCAGCGTGAACATGGGACCTACCTTACTAAACTAGTCCTTGGAGAGGGAAGACCAGTAGAGCTGGTTCGCGAGGCCGAGCGCGCACATCGACTGGTCTCCGTGCACGCCCTTCAAGGAGGCCGCGTGCGCCTTGAACGGCTCGGGGAAGGCGGTGTAGATGTGATACGCCTTCGAGGCGCCCAGCGCCTCGAGCCTGCGGAACGCGGCGGCGCGGCGGTAGGGGTCGGCCTCGGCGCCCGCCTCCTCCTCGAGCCGGTCGAGCTCGGGGTCGTTGAGCCCTTGGGCCTTCGCGCCGTAGCCCTTCGAGTGGAAGAAGTCGAAGGCGACGGCGCGGGCGTCCGGATAGTCGGGCGCGAGCGCGCGGGAGTAGACGGCGAGCCGCCGGGCGCGCGCCTCCCGCTCGAAGTCGGCGGAAGACAGCGCCTCCAGCTCGACCTTAAATCCCGGGTTCAGCGCGGCGACGCCCTTCTGCAGCAGCTCGGCGGCGACCTGCCCTCGCACCGAGCCGCGACGGTAGGTCACGGTGACCCGAAATCCCCCGGTCCAGAGCTTGCCGCCCCTCGCCTCGCGCAGGAGCGCCTCGGCCCGCTTTAGATCGAACGGGAACGGATTCGCGGCCGGCCGTTCGGCGAGCGTGGCGGGGATCGGGCCGCCCGCGCGCCGGCCTTTGCCGCCGAGGGCCTGCCGGATGTAGCCGTCGCCGTCAAAGGCGTGCGCGAAGGCCTTGCGCACGCGCTCATCGCGGAAGAGATCGGGCGGCGAGAGCCTGGAGTTCTCGGACCAGGTGTCGAGGTCGAGGCTGAAGAAAAGCGTCTCGGGGCTCGCGTAATTGGGAAGCCCCTCGGAGACCTTCACCCGCCGGCAGCCTTCGAGCGCCATGAGGTCGGCGTGGTCGAGCACGGCGTAATCGGCCTCCCCCGCGCGCAAGAGCGCCGCGCGGATCGCCGCCGACGGCTCGGCCTTGAGGTAGATGCTCGCGAGCCGGGCCGAGGGGCCCCAGTACTCGTCGAAGCGCGCGAGCCAGAGCTGCCCGCCGTCGAGGTCCGCGCGCGAGAGGCGGAACGCGCCCGTCCCGTTCGTCGCGAGCCGCAGCGCCGGAGACGGACGCGGCGGCTCCTCGCCGCGCCGGGGCAGGCGTCCGTCCCAGTCGCCCTTCGCGACGGCCCACGCCTTCGGCATGACGACCGGCAGCGAGGCCACGATCGAGAGGAGCCCGGGGTACGGCCGCGGGAGCTCCAGCACGACGCTGTCGCCTTCGACGCGGACCGCCCGCTCGATCGTCGAGGGCTCGAGCACCCAGCGGCCTTGGGCGTCGAGGACCGAGTCGACGCCGAGCACCGGACGCAGCAAGAACGAGCTCGTGCCGCCGGGCGTCTCGATCAGCATCTCGCGCAGGAGCGAGTACCGGGCGTCCTCCGCCGTCACCTCGCCGCCTTCGTGGAACTTCACGCCCTTCCGGATGGGGAATCGGTACACGCGGCCGTCGCGCGAGAGCAGGCCGTTCCCGTCGGAGGGGACCTTCGCGGCGAGCCACGGCCGCAGGTGGCCGATGCCGCCCTCGAACGCGACCAGCGGCTCGTAGACGTTCGCGACGACGCCGTAGCTCCCCGCGTCCGAGACGATCGCCGGGTCGAGCGTCGTCCACGGCTGCGACACGAGCGCGACGAAGGAGTCCACCGCGCGCGGCGCCTGGGCCGCCGCCGGGCAGGCCAGCAGCCACAAGGTCAGGAGCCTCATTGGGGCACCACCGCCCCGTACGTCGTGAACAGCACCTGCCGGGTCTGCAGGCCGCGCGAGAGATCGCCGAAGGAGACCTCGGCGGTGACGCGCGCGTCGCCGGAGGGGTCGACGGTCATCGCCCGGGCGTACGCCGAGCGGCCGTTCTTGTAGTTCGAGCCCCAGAAGTAGGCGCCGGTCGGGCCGAAGCGCGCGACGCGCAAGAACGTCGTGCCGTCGGCATCGACGGTGGAGGCGACGTAGGCGTTCCCGTCCGCGTCGACCGCCAGCGCCGTCGGCGCCGAGTCGGAGCCCGCGTCGTGCAGTTGCTTCCAGGAGAACGCGCCGAACGGCGTGAACTTGGCCAGGAGGGTATAGGTGCGCCGGCCCGACCGCAGCGTGCCCGCGACGAGGAGCGACCCCTCCTTGTCGACGGCGACGACGCTCGCCCGCACGTCCTCGCCCGGGTTGAACGGGACGTTCCACAGCACGCCGCCTTGCGGCGCGAGCTTGGTGATCTGGAAGTAGCCCGCGCGGCCCTGGCGGTTCGTGACGGAGTAGAAGCTCCCGCGGCCGTCGGCCACGCCGATGGCGCCGGAGTCCTGGGCGCGGGCGGCGGAGGCGAGGAGGAAGGCGGCGAGGAGCGGGCCCACAGAGGCCCGATTATAGCTAATGGACGGACGAGCCGGCGGCGGCTTCCTGGACGATCTGCACGATGCGGGTGGGGGAGATCGGCTTCGGCACGAAGCGGGCGTGGTGGGCGAGCACAGCCTTGCGCTCGTCGTCCTCCAGGCTCTTGGCGGACAAGACGATCACGGGCATGTTGCGGCCCTTGGAGCGCAGGATCTCCAGCATCGCCAGCCCGTCTAGCCGGGGCATCATGAGGTCCATCACGACCACGTCGAAGTCCTCGACCAGCAGCGTCGCGAGGGCGGCCTCGGGATCGTTCGAGGACTGGAGGGAATAGCCCTTGAACTTGAGCAGCGCGCCCACGAGCTGGGTCATGTCCACTTCGTCGTCTACCAAAAAGACCCGTTTTGTCATTAAAACGTCACAACTGTCCCGTCGGTGGAGCTAGTATACACGGTTCCACGGAGAATTGCCACCACGGTTTCTCCTGTCGGCACTCCCGTCGTATTTTGGTATATTTTCGACGCCCATATTGTGAGAGTATGACAATGCCTGACAAGCTCGCTCTCTTCCTCTTGGCGCTGCTCGCGGCGTCGGCGTCCGCCCGGGTCGTTTCCGAGGGCCAGCGCCAGGACGTGCTCCGGCGCGCCAAGGTCCTGCAGCCGGTGGAGGTCGAGAAGATGGACCTCCTCCACGGCCCCTCCGGCCCGGGCTCCTATCGGCTCGGCGAGGAGATCCGCTGCAAATACGAGGAAAAGGACCCCCTCAAGCCGCTGGGGGGCCACTCGCGGAAGTTCCCGTGCTGGGACGGCTCGGGCAACCGGCTGAAGGTGAAATACGGCGGAAAGGACAACCGCGAGGTCTTCGGCGAGGTCGCCGGGGCGCGCCTGTTCTGGGCGCTCGGGTTCTACGCCGACCCGATCTGGTCGGTGAAGATCGCCTGCGAGAACTGCCCGGAGGATCCCTTCCGCGCGCAAGACTCGCCGCGCGCGCTCCGCACGTTCGAGCCGGCGACGGTCCAAAAGCGCCTGAAGGGGGACGATATCCAGCAGAGCCCGGACCAGGGCTGGACCTTCGACGAGCTCGACCGCATCGACGCGGGCCGCGGCGGCGCCTCGAAGGCGGAGACCGACGCCCTCAAGCTGCTGGCCGTGTTCGTCAACCACGGAGACAACACGACCAATCAGCAGCGTCTCCTCTGTCAAGACGGCGACGTGAAATGCGATCATCCCATCGCGTACGTCACCGACTTGGGAGGAGTCTTCGGGGGCTTGAACTTCGAGACTTCCTTCCGGCACTGGACCAAGAAGACGAGCCTGTGGAAGGACCCCAAGCGCTGCATCGCCGACTACAAGCCGACGTGGAAGCCCTCGGCCGGACCCCGGATCGGGGAGGCCGGACGCAAGCTCCTGTCGGACCTGCTCTCGCGCCTGAGCGAGGCCCAGATCCGCGACCTGTTCCGCGGAGCGCGGTTCGACCAGCTCTCGCGGCACGAGCCTCCCTTCGCCGGCGCGGGCGGGAAGTCCCGGCCCCTAACCGTCGACGACTGGGTGCGCGCCTTCCTCAAGCGCCGCGACGAGCTGGCGTCCACGCGCTGTCCGGAGTGATCAGCACGCTCGCGGCGGCGTGGCTGGCCGGGGCGGCCGCCGCCGCCCCCGCCGCCCCGTCCAAGAAGAAGGCCCCGAGCCCGGCACCCGCGCCCGCCCCGTCGGCGCGGGCTCGCCCGGGCGTCGCCGCCGCGCGGCGCTGGGCCTGCTTCTACGGGCAGAACCTGTCGGAGCGCGCCTGGACGGGCCTGGAGCTCGCGATCCTCGATCCCGACGGCTTCAAGGCGCCCGCCTCCACCGGACCCGTGAAGCTCGCCTATGTGAGCATCGGCGAGGCCGACGAGCGGCGTTCGTTCTGGGGCGAGGTTCGTGGGAAGCCGTGGGTCGTGGAGCCCAACCCGGACTGGCCCAAGGCGCACCGGGTCGACGTGCGCGCGGCCCAGTGGCAAGCGCTGCTCCTCGATCGCGTGATTCCCGGGGCGCTCGCGAAGGGTTACGACGGCGTGATGTTCGACACCGTCGACACGGCCGAGCATTTCGAGTCGAGCGCGCCCGCGCGCTTCGCCGGGAGCGTCGCGGCGGCCGCGGGCTTCGTGCGCGCGGTCCGGAGGAAGCACCCGTCCGCCGCGATCCTGCTCAACAACGGCCTGGCGGTCGCGGAGGCGGCCGCGTCCGAGATCGACGGGGTCGTGGTCGAGGACCTCTACACGCGCTGCCTGCCGCAGAGCCCGGAGTGCGGGCCCACGCCCGAAGACGAATCCGCGGCGAAGGAGGCGCGGCTCAAGGCGTTCGTCGAGAAGTCCGGCAAGCCGGTGTTCGTGCTCCTGTACGCCCGCCTCGAGGAGCGCCGGAAGGGCTGGCTCGCCGACGCCGTGGAGCGTTCGCGCAAGAACGGATTTAGGCCCTACGTCGTCGTGCCGTCCTTGGAGAGGCTGGGCGTGGTCGACCCGCGGCCGTGATCCTCGCGCTCCTGGCGGCCGCGGCGTTGGCGCAAGAGCCCGTCTTCGTCGACGTCCCGCGGAAAATCGCGGTCCTCTACCGCTCCTCGCAGATCCCCGACGAGGTCAAGGACGTGTTCTTCCATCCGTTCCACGTGCGCGCGGAGATCGTCCTCAATCACCTCGGGCTGGCGGTCGACTACATCGACGCGGACCGGCCGCTGCCCGATCCGGCGCTGCCCGGCGTGCGCGGCATCGCCGCCTGGCTCCCCGCGGGCGCGGCCTTCGACGACGCGCGCGGCGTCTGCCGCTGGCTCGAGGCGGCGATGCGCGGCGGCAAGAGGGTCGCCCTGCTCGGCGAGCTCGGCGTGTACAAGCGCGGCACCGACGGCAAGCTTGCCGCCGAGTGCGCGTCCGTTCTCAAGCTCCTCGGCGTCGAGGGCTTCGGGTACAAGGGCGTCGACGCGATGACCGTGCGCCTCGCGACCCACTCGGCTCTGATCGGCTTCGAGCGCAAGCCCGACCCGAGCGAGAAGGGCTCCGTGCCGCTGGTCCGGCTGCTCCCGGGCGCGACCGCGCACGCGACGCTCGCGTTCTCGGACCGCCCCGGCGTTTCGCAGCCGGTCGCCGTCTCGGCGCGCGGGGGCATCGCCCTCGATCCCTTCTGGCTGTACCACAATGCCGAGATCGACCCGCCCGCGACGCGCTGGGTCGTGGACCCGTTCGCCTTCTTCGAGGAGGCCTTCGACCTCCGCGGCCTGCCCCGGCCCGACGTGACGACCCTCGGCGGGCGCCGCATGTTCCTCAGCCAGGTCGACGGCGACGGGTTCTACAACCTGAGCGAGCTGGACCGGAAGAAGCTGAGCGGAGAGATCTTCCTGCGCGAGGTCGTCGCGAAAGAGCAGGATATGCCGTTCACCGTGTCCCTGGTGGCGGGCTACTTCGACCTTCAGCTCTACAACGACGCGGCCTCGCTCGACATCTCGCGCCGGCTGCTGGACCAGCCGAACGTCGAGCCGGCGTGCCACGGCTACGCGCACCCGCTCGTCTGGCGGCAAGGCACGGTGGCGGTCTCGATCCCGCGCTACCGCATGAGCGTCCGCCAGGAGATCGAAGGCGCGACCGAGCTCCTCGAGAACCGCGTCCTGGCCGGCAGGCGGAAGATCCGCGTGTTCCTGTGGACGGGCGACGGGCAGCCGGGGCCGGACGCCCTCGAGCTGGTCGAGCGGCGCGGCATGCTCGCGATGAACGGCGGCGGCGGCCGCATGGACCGGGTCTTCCCGACCTACGCGACGCTGTTCCCCTTCTCGCGTCCCGTCGGACGCTTCCGGCAGGTCTACACGCCGATGCCGAACGAGGAGGATTTCACTAGCGTCTGGTCGGAGCGCTTCTACGGCTACCGCGACGTGATCGAGACGTTCGAGCGGACCGGCGCTCCGCGCCGCATCAAGCCCGTGAACGTGTACGTTCACCTCTACACGGCCGAGCGCTACGCCGCGCTCGACGCGCTCCGCCGGGTGCTCGCCTGGGTGCGCGCCCAGCCGGTCGTGCCGGTCTTCGCGAGCCGCTACATCCGCTCGGTGAACGCGTTCTTCGACCTGAGGGTCCTCCGCGCGGGCCCGCGTCGGTTCCGGCTGGAGGGCGGCGCCGACCTGGGCACCGTGCGCTTTGACGGCGACGTCGGCTGGCCCGACGTCGCGGCGTCCCGCGGCGTCATCGGGTACAAGCGGGAGGGCCGGAGCCTCTACGTCCATCTCGACGGCTCGGTCCGGCGCGAGCTCGTCCTGGCGGCCGAGGCCAAGCCCGGCCTCCGGCTCGAGGAGGCGAGCTTCGAGGTCTCGGAGTGGAGTTCCGACGGCGGCGGCGTCCGGTTCCGGCGCGCGGGCTGGTGGCTCGACGAGTGCGTGCTCGCGGGCTCGGTCCCCGGCGCGGCGTATCGCGTGACGAGCGGCGCGTTCTCGGAGCGCGTCGTGGCGGACGCCGCGGGGCGGCTGTCGATCCGGTTCCCCGACGCCGCGCGCGGCAAGGAACCGCTCGAGGTGAAGGTGGAGCGCGCATGATCATCTTCAGCCGCGTGGAGCTCGCCTCCTTCTTCGGCGTCCTGGTCGCCGGCGGCGTCGCGCTCTACCCGAGCGAGTACACGCGCGGCCTCATGCACAGGCAGGAAGGGGACCGTGGGCAGGCGGTGCGCTTCTTCCGCGACTATCTCGAGCGCAACCCGTACCACAAGGGCGCGACGTTCGCGCTCACGGCCGCGCTCGAGGCGGCGGGGCGCCCGGAGGACGCGATCGGCCCGATGCTCGCCTTCTATCGTCACCGCCGCGGCGACACCGACACGGGCCGGGCCGTGCTGGCGCTGCTCAAGCGCACCGGCCAAGAGGACAGGGCGCACGCCTTCCGCTGGGAGCTCTTCGAGGACGCCAAGCGGCTTCCCGTCCCGCCGAAGCGCCTGCTCGAGGAGCTGATGTACCAGGCCTTCCAGCAGGCCGCCGCGCGCCAGGACGACCGGGCCACGCTGCGCGCGCTGCAGGCGCTCGCCGAGCTCTCGGGCGAGTCGGAGAGCTATCTCGGGGAGATGCTGCGGCTCCTCATGGAGCGGCGGCAGCTGGACCAGGCGATCCGCCTCCTTGAGGACGCGTCGCGCCGGCAGCCCGCGAACGTCGAGCTCCGGCGGACGCTGGTGCGCGTCTACCGCCTGAAGGGGGACCTCGCCGGCGCGCTCGCGGAGCTCGATGGCGCCATCGCGCTCGAGCCCAAAGGCGTCAGCCTGATCGCCGACCGCGTGGCGCTCCTCCGGGAACTCAAGCGTTATCCCCAAGCCGAGGCCGATCTGCGGACGCTCATTCGGCTCGAGCCGAGCGACGCGAGCTGGCAGAGCGAGCTCGCTCAGGTCCTCTTCGACGACAAGCGGCCTGAAGACGCCTTCCAGCTCTTCGAGTCGCTGATCGTCCGGCGTCCCGGCGACCGGGAGCGGTGGTGGGCGCTGATCTACGCGCTCGCGGACCGCGGGCTGCGGCCCCGCGCGATCGAGCGCCTCCGCGCCTACCTCCACCGCTTCCCCGGCGACGACGCGGGCGAGGACATGCTGGTCTACCTCTACCAGCAGGAGGGGCGCCTCGACGACGCGATCGTCGTCCTCAAGGACCGCGTCGTCCGCGCGCCGCGCGACCCGAAGCGCCGCCGCGCGCTCATCTCGGCGCTCATCGACGAGGAGCGCGCCGCCGAGGCCGTCGAGCACTACAAGGCCTTAGTCGAGCTCGAGCCCCACGAGCCCGAACATTGGCAGAACTACGTCTACCTCGAGGAGTCGCAGGGCAACTCCGAGAAGGCGATCGCGGTGCTCGAGCGCTACCTCAAGCGCTTCCCGAACGATGTGAAGGCGATCGAGCGCCTCGCGACGCTCTACCTGGACGCGGGCGACCGCGCGACCGCCATCCGCTTGCTTCAATCCACTTTCGGCCCGAACGCGAACGCCAGGCTCAAGGTCCTCGCCGCGCCGGTCAAGGGCAAGCAGAAATGAGCGGCATAACGATTCGCCCGCGTCGTGCCTTTGCGTTGTTTCCCTTTGCGTGCCTCTGCGTCGCGCTGTCGGATGCGTTTGCGCAGGCGCCGCCGCGGCGCGACCCGGTATTCGACCGGCGGCCGCAGGAGGAACGGCGCGCGGCGCAGGCGTCGGCGGGGCAGCTTCCGGCCGCGTCGACGGCGGCATTGGCCGGCATCTCGACGGACGAGCGCCGCCGCGGCCTGCTCCTGACCGACCTGCTGATCGAGGAGGACCGCTTCGAGGAGGCCGAGGCGCTCATCGTGCAGGGTCTGGAGGTCGACGTCGACACCGGACCGTGGACGATGCGGCTCGCTCGAGTGCGCATCTCGCAAGGACGGCTCGCGGAGGCGGCCGACCTGTATGAGCGCGTGCTCGCCACGCGCGGGGACGATCCGGGACTGCTGCTCCAGCTCGGCGAGCTGGCGTTCGCCGTGGGCGACATTCCGCGGGCGCGCCGCGCGTTCCTGCGCGCGCGCGAGCTCTTGAAGGAGCCGATCGCTCCCTACTATCTCTCCGAGATCGCGTTCTCCGAAGGCGCGAACCTCGAGGGCCGGCGCCGGGCCGAGGAGGCCCTCCGCGAGCTCGGCGAGCCTCCGGACCCGTACTCGAAGCGGCTGCGCCTGCACCTGCAGGCCCGGCTCGGCTGGCGCTCGACCTTCGAGGAGGACTTCGGACGGCTCTACGATTCCGCGCCGCGCGAGTCGGAGACGCTCGCTGAGTGGGCATCGGTCATGATCCGCTACGGCTACCCGGAGGCGGCCGAGGAGCCCATCCGTCTCATGCGGGAGCGCTTCACCAAGCCCGGCGTGCAGGCTCGCTGGCGGCACCTTGAGGCCGAGCGCCTGCGGCGCTTGGGCGACAGACCCGGCCGCCGCGAGCACCTCGACGGGAGCGTCCGCGCGCTGCCGGACGACGCGGGCCTGCGTTTGGCGCGCGCCGAGCTCGCGGTGCAGGAGCGCGCCTGGCCCGAGGCCGAGGCGGACCTCGTCGCCGCGAGACGCTCGCGGGCCTACGAGCTGAACGCGCGCGAGCTGCAGGTCGAGGTCATTCGGCAGAGCCATCGCCGCGCCGGGCCGTTCGCGCGCTGGCGCGAGACCGCCGGCACGCGCGCGCTCGAGACCGGCGCGACGCTCCTGGCCTACCCGCGCCGCCGTCTTCGCCTCGAGGCTTCCGCCGACCGCGCGGGCTACCGGCTCAAGTCTCGGGCCGAAGAGAAGTCGCTCTCGGGCGCGGAGCTCTCCCTCGCCCGGGAGTGGGCGGACTGGACGCTCGGAGGCAGCCTCGACGCGAGGTCCGGCCCGGACGCGAGCGCCGCGGGGCCCGGCGCGTTCTTTAGGTGGAGGAGCGGCGAGCGTCTCTTCATCGACGGCGAGGCGTCCTGGGGCCGCTTGTGGAGGGAGTCCGCGGAGGCGGCCTTCGCGGGGGCGCGGACGCACGAAGGGCGGCTCGCGGTGCAGACCTATCCTTTCGAGCGCTTCTACCTCGGCGCCTCGGGCCGGGTGAACCGCGCGACGTTGCCGTCGGGCCCGGCCGCGACGCAGCACGTCCTCACTCCGGAGGCGGTGGTGACGGTCCTCCACCGGCCGTTCTACGTCGGCCTCGGCTACCGGTACTCCATGGTGGGCGCCGCCGGGGACGCGGCCTTCTTCGCCCGGCTGCCGCTGACGACGTACTCCCGCACGCAGTACGCCGTCCTCTCTTTCGGTCGGCGCTGGTACGAGGGCCGCGTGCGCGCCGACGGCTACCTGTTCAACGGGCACGACCCGTCCCGCGGCCGGCGCTTCGGGACCGGGGCGATGGTCGGCTTCGGCGGCAACTTCGAGTGGCTGCTCGGCCGGCGCTGGCGGCTCGCCGCCGGCTACGAGCACACGCGCGAGGACGTCGCCGGGGTGGGCGGAAAGAGCGAGTTCGGGAGGCTGTCCGTGGAATGGCGCTTCCCGCCGGTGGAGAACAAGTCATGACGCAAGAAGAGGCGGCGAAAGGACGGGACGCGAGATCGGTCGGCGAAGGCAAGACCACCGAGGCGACGGTCCCCGGAGAGGCGGCGGTGGCCGCGCGCACGCGCGCGTGGGTCTACGAGATTCCCGTCTTCTACGGGCTGCTGTTTTCGCTCCAGCGCGCGGCCTTCCCCGAACTCCCGGGCTTTCGCGGCGTCGAGCCGAATCCCTACTGGCTCGGCGTGCTGCTCTTCGGCCTGCGCTACGGGCTGGGGGCGGGCGCGGCGTCGGGCGTCGCGTCGGCGGCCCTGCTCGTCTACGGGACGTGGGCGACGGGCGAGGGCTTTCGCCTCGAGGACGCGGACTTCTACTTTCAGCCCGGATTGTTCGTGTTGCTCGGCGTGGCGCTCGGGTTCGTGGCCGACCGTTGGGAGCACACGCGCTCCGCCCTCCGGCGGCGCATCGAGGACATGGCCGGCCGCAACCGCGGCCTGCAGAACCAGATCCATCTCCAGCAGAAGGCGATGCGCGCGGTCGAGCAGCAGGTCGTGTCGCAGATGTCGTCGGTCGTGACCCTCTACCATGGCTCGCAGGAGCTCGGGACCCTCGATCGCCAGGCGTTGTTCCCGGCGATGCTCGACTTCTTCACGCAGGCGCTCCAGGCCACCAAGACCGCGTTCTACGTCCATCAGGACGGCCGCTGGATTCTGCTTGATCAGCGGGGCTGGGACGGCCCCGAGGATTATCCGCGGGCGATCGACTCGGGCACGGGGATCATCGGCAAGGCGGCCTCCGAGCGCCGCGTGATCAGCCTGCGGGATCTGCTCGTGGCCGAGGCCGACGACTCGCCTTCGGTCGGCGCGAAGAGCGACGCGATCATGGCGGCGCCGCTCTTGGACCCCGGAGGCGAGGTCGTCGCGGTCTTCGCCGTGCAGGCGATGCCATTTTTGCGCTTCAACAGCGCGAGCGTGAACCTCGCGACGCTGCTCGCCGAGTGGGGCGGCGAGTCGCTGGCCAAGGCGCTCGAAGTCGAGGCGCTCAAATCACGTTCCCTCCTGGATGAGGACTACGGCGTGCACAGCGCCTCGTACTTCCAAAACCGCCTCCGCCAGGAGTTCTCCCGCAGCCGCCGCTACGCGCTGCCGCTGTCGGTGCTCCTGATGGGGGTCGATCTGGAGGAGGTTCCCGAGGCCCGCCGCGTCGACGCGCTGCGCGTCCTCGCCCGGCTCCTGCGGGAGACGACGCGCGACATCGACATCGTGTCCCGCACGCCTCTCGCCGCGGCGCCCTTCGGCGTGGTGCTCGCGACGTCGACCGGCGAGCAGGCCCGCGGCGTCGCCGACCGCGTCAGGAAGGATCTCGAGAAGCTGCAGTTCCCCGGCCGCGTGCGCGTCGGGATCGGTTCGTTCAAGCACTCGATGGAGAATCCCGAGGACATCGTTGAGCAAGCAAGAGCCGAGCTCGGCTAATCTGCGTTTCATCGTCGTCTGGCTCGTCGCCGGCCTCTTCGAGGCGCCGGTGATCCTGCTGCTCATGGGCTTTCCCCTGCCCGTGGAAGGCGGGTGGGTCGCCGCCGCCCACGTCGTCGCCTCCGCGCTGTGCTTCTTCGCGCCTCCGAAGGAGCGCGGCTGGTTCCGCCGGACCCGCCACTGGGCCGGCTCGCTGTCCGCCCTGTGTCTTTTGCTGCCCGGCGTCGGCTGGGCGCTCGCGGGGGCCTCCGTCCTGCTCCACGGGCGCTCGCCCTTCGACAAGGACGCCTACCGCTTCGAGGACGACTCGGTGGAGGACTCCAACCCCCTCGCGGGCCTCGGTTCCGAGGAGGCGATCAAGCGCGAGCTCGCCGACGCGCTCGACGTGCTGCCCGCGGTGGACGCGCTTTTGAGCCGGGCGCCGGCGCTCAAGCGCGGGTCCATCGAGACCCTTGCCCGCATCCGCACCCCGGACGCGATCGCGTGGATCCTCCGGGCGAGAGGCGACCGGGATCCGGATGTGCGGTTCTTCGCGACGACCGCCCTCACCAGGCTCAAGCGCGACTTCGAGACGGCGATCCACGCGGCCGAGGCCGAGGTCTTCCGGCGGCCCGGGGACTCCGACTCCCAGCTGTCTTTGCACCGCGTGCGCTACGAGTACTCCGCCTCCGGGATGCTCGAGGCCGCCGCGAAGGCCGCGATCCTCGGCGAGTGCCGGGAGAAGCTCGAGCCCATGGCGGGCCGCTCTCCGGAGGCGGCGCGCCTGCTCTACCTCGTCGAGCGGCAGCTCGACCCCGCGCGGGCCTTAGAGCAGCTCGACCGGCTCGAGGCCGCCGAGCCAGAGCGCCTCGTCAAGTGGACGCAGGACCGCGCGGACCTGCTGTTCTCGCTCGGGCGCCACGCCGAGGTCCAGGTGCTGCTCATGCTCCGCAAGAAGACCCTCGGCGGCGAGCTCGAGTTCGCGTTCGGCGCGCACGACTGGCGCTCCGCGCTCCTCTGGTGGACGGAAGGCAAGGGTGCGTGAGCTGACCGAGCAGGATTTTCCGTTCCTCAGCGAGCTCGAGCGCTACGACTTCTTCCTCAAGCTGTACCGGTCGGTCGATCCGGCCGACGCCGCCAAGCTCGAGCGCCTCTACGGGAGCCGCGACCCGCTGCTACCGCTGATCCTGCTGCAGTACCTCGAGGACCTGCCCGAGCGCCCCGCGACGGGCGCGATCATCCGGCTGATCGAGAGCTCCTCGGACGTGGTCGCCCGCGCCGCCTGCGAGGCCTACAACCGCAGCCATTTCCCCGGGAAGGCCAGGCTGCTCAAGCAGCTCATCTTGTCGCCGAACCCGCGCGCCTGCCGATTCGCCGTCCGGACGCTCTCGCGCGCGGGGTTCATGGAGGTGCTGCCGCTGATCCTGCGGGAGCTGCCGGACCGCGAAGGCGCCGTGCGCGCGGAGATGATCGAGGGCCTCCGCTATCTGCCGGACTCGCGGGTGATCGGCGTCCTGCTTCCGTTCGCCTCCTCCGCCGACGAGCGGCTGCGCTGGCGCGCGTTGAGCGTGCTGGCCGACCTCCAGCCGCGCCTGAAGGCGCTCCCGGCCCGGTTCTTCCTCAAGCTCGTCCACGATCCGGCGGAGCGCGTCCGGCGCGTGGCGATCGAAGCCCTGCAGCGCTACCCGACCCGCAGCGTCGCCCCGCTGATCCTCGACGCGGCGCTCGACAAGACGCAACCGGAGGAGCTGCGCATCCGCAGCATCCGCGCCTTGCCCGCGTTCCCGTCGAAGAAATGGATCCGTCCGCTGGTCGAGATCGCGGCCAGGGAGGAGTCCTCCGCCCTGCGCCTCTCCGCCGAGGTGTCGCTGCGCCACATCCGCCGGGAGGAGCTGCGCAAGGGCGTGCTGCCGCTATTGCGCGATCCGGACCCGGTGCTGCGCCGCCAGTCCGCGCTCTTTTGCGCCGACCTCCTCGGTTCCGACCCCGAGGCGCGCGAGGCCCTCTTCGCCCTCTGGCGCGAGGCCGACGACGAGACGGCGCTCGAGCTCATCGACGCGCTCGGGCTCTTGGGCGGGCAGGAGACGGCGACGGTGCTGCGCGACGCGGTGCTCCGCTCGCCCGTGCTCGCCTACGGCGCCGCTCACGCGCTGGCGAGACTCCGCGGCGTCACCGACGCCGGTATTTTCCGCGAGCTGCTCGAGAACCCGGACGTGCCGAACCCGTCCAAGCAGGCGCTCCTCGACCGGCTCGCCAAGCGCGGCCCCGAGGAGCAGATCCGCGCCCAGCTCCTGCCGATCCTGCTGAAGGGCCTCTCGAGTTCGGTCATGAATATCCGCTATCTGTCCCTGCAGACGCTCGCCTGGTACCCGATCGGGGACACGCTCCCGGGAATCCTCGGTCTGATGGCGCACGAGACGAGCGCCGATGTGGTGCGCATGGCGTCGCGCATCCTCGGCAGGAGCCTCGCGCGCGACCCGCTGCCGCTCGTGGACGCCCTGGCCGCCGCTCCCGAGCGCACCGCGGTGATCGGGCACGTCGTGCGCATCCTCACGACGCAGAATTGGCGCTCGGAGACCGTGCCGGCGCTGCTCGAGCGGCTCCGGGCGGAGCCGCTGCGGCTCCTCGAAGACGCCCCCGAGACGTATTTCGCGGTCTGCGCGCATCTGCTCAGCCTGGGCTCGGTCGAGCTCCCGACGCTGTGGCCCGCCCTGGAGGGGCGGCCCGGGCGCGACCGGCTCTTCCTCGAGGTGCTGGCCTCCTTCATGGCCTCGGCGAACCGCCGGTTCGGCCCGCCCCCGGTCGCGTTTTTGGGCGAAAAGGCGGCCGGCATGGACCCCGCCACGCGGGCGGCGCTCTACGAGGTGCTGGCGCTCGATGGAGGGCCCGAGGCGCTCGACTGGCTCACCGGCGCCGTCGTGCGGGACCAGGACTCCGACGCGGTGCGCCGCGGCGCGGTCGCGCTGCGCCGGCGCCTGCTGGAGGCTCCGCGGTGACGGACGTCTGCCTGATCCTCGAAGGCACGTATCCGTTCGTCGCGGGCGGCGTGTCGACGTGGATCCACCAGCTCGTCACGGCGATGAGCGACATGCGCTTCTCCATCCTGCACGTGGCCGCGCTCCCCAACCCCCGGCGGGAGTTCAAGTACCGCCTGCCGGCGAACGTGCTCGACCTCGACGACCTCTACCTCCACGGCCCGCTCGACCTCGGTCCGGTCTCCTCGCGCCGCAGGCGCGTGCGCGCGCTCGAGGCGCTCGAGGGCCTGCACGAGGCCGTCGTGGCCGGAAGCCTCGAGGCCTTCGCGCAGGCGCTGCCGTACCTCCGCGGGCCCGGCGCGATCACGGCGGGCGACCTCTTCCGCTCCGAGGAGGCCTGGGCGCTCGTCACGAAGTTCTACGAGCGCTACGGCGAGGACTCCTCCTTCCTCGACTTCTTCTGGACGTTCCGATCGATGTACCACCCGCTCCTGAGCACGCTGCAGTGCCCCCTGCCGCAGGCGAGGCTCTACCACACCGTCTCCACGGGCTACGCGGGGCTGCTCGCCGCCGTCGCGCGCGCGACGCAGGACGCGGGGGTGCTCCTGACCGAGCACGGCGTCTACACCTACGAGCGCCAGCTCGAGATCTCGCAGGCGACGTGGATCTACACGCCCCACCAGGAGCGCTTCCGGGTCCAGCGCAGCCTGTCCTTCTTCAAGCGGCTCTGGCTGGGCCTCTTCGATCTGCTGGGAAGGCTCAGCTACGGCCACGCCGATCGGATCATCACCCTCTTCGAAGGCAATCGCCTCAAGCAGATCGCCGCCGGCGCGCCCGCGGACAAGGTGACGATCATCCCCAACGGCATCGACATCGAGTACTACGCCGACGTGCCGCTGAAGACCCAGGGGCGCGGGTCGCGCTCGATCGCCTTCATCGGCCGCGTCGTGCCGATCAAAGACGTGAAGACGTTCATCCATGCCGCGAAGACCGTGTCGGCGGAGCTTCCCGACGTCGAGTTTCTGATCCTGGGCCCGACCGACGAGGAGCCGGAGTACACCGAGGAGTGCCGCGACCTGATCCGGGGCCTGGGGCTCGAGGGGAGGGTCCGGCTAGAGGGCAAGGTCGACATGCGGG
>JACQPK010000391.1 GCA_016207565.1 Elusimicrobiota bacterium | reverse complement strand
GGCCTCCGGCTTGGCGTCGACACCCAGGCAGCGGCGCACGAGCTCGAGCAGCGACTGGTTCGAGACCGGCTTATCGAGGAACTCGACTACGTCGAGGTTCAATTCGCGCAGATGCCGGCGGTTGGAGGCGCCCGTGAAAAAGATGACGGGAGTCCTGCGGATCTCGTCGACGGACCGCAGTCCCTGGAGGAACTCGTAGCCGTTCATCCGGGGCATGTTGTAATCGAGGAGCACGAGGTCCGGCCGGCGTCGGACGGCGATGTTGAGGCCCTCGCGCCCGTCGCAGGCCTCGATCGCGATGAAGCCTTCCTCGTTTAGCACGAGCGCGACGATGCCGCGATAGTCGGCGTTGTCGTCGACGATCAGCACGGTGTGGGCGCGCCGCGGGGGAGCCTTGGCCTGGGTAGCGTTGGCGTCCACCGGCCGCCCGTCCAGCGTCACCTCCATCGGAGGATGCGGAAGGTAGCTCATGGTCGGAGACCATTCTAGTCTCAGGGCGCCGCGCGACGTATGGCGAGCGTGTGAACTTGAACGCCGGGCCCTCATGAAGGAGCGCCGCTCGCGGCGCTGGCCGAGGCCGCCCGGCGCGGCGGGCGCGCCTTCCCCGGAATCCGCTAGTTTCGGCGGACGGGAGCCGGCAGGTAGGCGTGAAACAGATTCTCGAGGTGGTCGAGCGCGTCGTCGACGATGGCGCCGACCGCGAAGGCCGCGAAGCAGTCGAGGCTGACCAAGGCGTTCAAGCTCGCGTCCTCGATCTCGACCGTGCGCAAGCGGCGCGCGAACTGGCGGTTCACCGTGCTCACCTCGTCGTAGATCTTGACGAGGTCCCTGAGCTCCCAGTCGGGCGCCGCCCCGCGTTTCTTCACGAAGTACTGGGCCATCAGGTACATGGAGATCGCGCGGTACATCGTCTCGCTCGCGTCCGCGAACGGGAGGTGCGTGCAGACCATCGGGCGCAGCTTGTCGAGGATCGGGCAGCCGCTCGTCACCATCACGACGCCGATGAGGCTGCTGATGCCGGTCTGCAGCGGCGCCCGCTTCCGGTACTCGCGCCCTCTCGTCGAGATCGAGATCTCGGCCTCCTGGAAGGAGATGCCGGCCTTGAACTGCTCGATGACGTCCACCAGCTTGAGCGCGACCGGGCAGTGAGGGCTCGACGCTTCCGCGAGCGGGCAGTTCGGGCACTGCTCGTTGCCCAGCCGGGTCCACGCGGGCGGCGGCTCGGGGGCCGGGTTCTGGATGGCGAGCGTCGTGCCGTCGAGCTTGAGCTCGAAGCGCTTCTCCTCTCCGGTGTCCAAGACGAAGCGGTATCGGATGTTCATCGGGCTGTCCCGGGTATCTTAGCAGAATCTACGGCGTAACCAAGCGGAAGCCGAGCGTCCCGAAGGGCGCGGTCTTCGGCGTCGGCTTGACGGCGAAGGGGATCAGGTCCCGCAACTGCCGCGCCGCGTCCGCGGGCTCCAGGCCGCGGGCGAGCACGAGGTCCATGTACATGAAGTCGCCGACCGCGCTCGCGGCCCAGTCCACGGTCTCGGCGAAGCCGGAGATCGGGAAGCGCACGCCCGGAGGCAGGCTCCGGAGCAGGTCGTTCGGGAGCGTCCCTTTCATCATCAGGCAGGCGCCGAAGTGCAGCAGCTTCACGTTCCCGGCGAAGCGGAGCGCCTCGGCGAGCTCGGGCGCCCCGATGAGCGCGCCCGAGAGAGAGGGGATGCCGTCCTCAGCGCCGTGCGTCGAGAGGTAGAGCACCACGGGCTCGGCGAGGAGCGCCGACTCTCGAATCCAGCGCTTGAGGCTCGCGCCGTCGGTGAACTCGCGCCGGCGGACCTGCACGCGCGGGTCGCGCAGGAAGAACGCGCGGAGCATCTCGCCGTAGGCGTACTCGCGGTCGGCGAGGTCCTGGGACCACGGCGCCTCCAGCACGACGAGCCATACGACGCCCGGGACGGGCTCGACGCGCACGCCCTTCCACTCTCCCCAGTCCTTCGCGCCGTCGGGGCGCCAGCGGCCGAGGAAGCTCGAGCCGTCGTTCGACAGCTCGAAGCGCGCTTCGCCGGCGACGGCCGGCTCGGTGTAACGGAGCTCGAGGACCCTCCCCTCGACCCGTCCCTCGACGGTCCCGCCGGCGCCGTAGGCGTAGAACCCGTGCGCCCGTCCGTCGGAGACGGAGAGGCGCAGCCGCCCGAAGCTCGTCTCCCAGAGCCCGTCGAAGCCGGGCGGCGCGCGGGGGCCCCGGAGCCGCCGGCCGGCCCACGGCCGCCACTGCTGCTCGCCGTAGTTCCTCCAGCGCCCGAAAAACGACTCGCCGTCGGCGGCCAGCTCGAAGGAGCCTTCGCCGCTCCCGAAGGAGTCGCGATACGTGAAAGAGAACGTCGAGCCCTCCACCGTGCCGACGATCGGGCAGGCGGTCCCCGCGTAGAGGTAGTAGCCCTCCGCTCGTCCGGAGGAGGTCGACAGCGCCATGTCGCCGAAGGTCGTCTCCCAGTGGCCGGCGAAGGACGTTCCCACCGCGGCGGCGGGCGCGGCGAGGAGGAGCGCGAGGGCCGCGGAGGCCAACGACGTCGACGCCCGGCTGGGCGCAGGCACGGCGCGATCCTAACATTTTCGCCGGGCTCAAGCCCCCTTCAAGCGGGTCCGGGGACCTTCAAATTATGCAATCAGGGGCGCACCAACATCTTGGCGGCGGATTTCATCGCGTCCGGGGCCGGTTTCGGGCATCCTACGGACATGAAAAGATCGACGATCTTGGCGGCGGCTCTCGCGACGGCTCCGGCGGCCTTCGGGCAGCAGCTCCAAACCACGCAGGCCGGCGGGCCTCTCGGCGACGGCGCCTTCGCGCCCTTCCGGCTCGAGGACTCGGGGGCCGTGCGGCTCGGCGTCTCGGCCCAAACGGCGGCCGGCGCCCAGGAGGCGTCCGACCCGGTGCGCTACCTCGGCGGACCTCACACGCAGGCCGGCCGGCCCGACGCCGGCGACGAGCCCGTGCGGCGGCTCCCTCCTCCGAAGACGGATATCTGGCGGCCGGCGTTCACGCTGACCGCGCCGCCGAAGGCGGCCGCGCCGAAGGAGTCCCCGATCGTCGAGAAGGCCCGGGAGTTCATGGCCAAGCCGCCATACAACCCCAATAACGGCACGCACGATTGGACCGGCTGGTGCCTCGGCTTCGTGAACGCGACGCTCCGGGCGGTCCGCGGAAAGGGCGACCCGCAGATGAGCCAGCCCGCCGCGAAGAACGCGTATTACGCGATGGCCGCGGCCGGCAGGATCTCCAAGGACATGCGCGAGGTGCCGCCGGGCGCGGCGCTCCTATGGAGCAACTGCAGCCCTTGGGGCCACGCGGCGATCGCCACCGGGGAGACCAGCGCGGACGGGACCCCGATCATGATCACGACGTCCCACAAAGGGATCCGCGAAATGTCGGTCAAGCAGTTCGGCTGCGGCATGCCGACGGGCTGGGGAAAGATCTAAGACGGGCGCTTCCGCTTCGGCTTGGGGGCGGGCTTCTTGCGCCGTTCCTCGGCGGCTTCTTTGACTTCCAGCGCCCGGAGCGCGCGCTTCATGATGAGTTCCGGGGAGACGTCGACGGTCTCGAGGTAGTCCGCGACCGCGGGAGAGCCCAACGAACGGTGGAAGCGCGGCAGGTCGAAGTTGTCGGTGCAGGGGCGCCGCGGATCCGCGCCGCCCTCCACGAGCAGCTTCGCGGCCTCGACGCTCTTCGCCGCGCACAGCGGCACGCCCCCGCCCTTGCCTTCCGCGCCGTTGGGGTCGGCGCCCTCATCGAGCAGCGCCTGGATCACCTCGCGGCGATCCTCGCGGACCGCGGTGCGCAGCGCCGTCGTCCCCGAGGCGTCGAGGGTCTCGACGGGGGCGCCCCGGGCGACCAGCAGCTTCACGACCGCGCCCGAACGGGCGTCGTGCATGCCGCCGGCCGCGGGCGCCTTGGCGTCGAGGAGCAGCTTGAGCATCGCGAGATCCCCGTTCTCCGCGGCGACCGAGATCGGAGCGCGCTTGCAGTCGCGCCCCTTCGGATCGGCGCCGAGCCGGAGCAGCTCTCGCGCGTGGTAGACGTCGGCGACCGACGCGGCGACGGCGAGCGCCGTCCCGCTCCATGCGGTGTCGGCCTTGCCGCACAGCTCCGGGTCGGCCTTGTGGCGCAACAGCGCCCGCACGCAGGCGTCGCACCCGTTGGCCAGCGCGAGATGAAGCGGGCGGTCGATCTCGGCGCCCACCCCTCCGTCCGGCTGGGCCCGCGCCTTCAGCAGCGCCTCGACGCTCGGCACGCTCTGCGCGTGCACGGCGGCGATGAGCGGCGCGTAGGGCCCGCACTGGAAGAGCACCTGCGCGCCCCGCTTGATCAGCTCGCGGACGATCGCCTCATGCCCTCCGAGGGCGGCGCAGCCCAGCGCGGTCCACGCGAACGAGGGAGCGCACTTGGCGAGCGCCCCGCTGGTCGGCGCCTGGCACGTGCTCCGCTGCAGCAGGCAAGGGGAGCAGGTGTCGATATCGGCCACCTTCGCGGCGGCCACGGCGGCGGCGGCGCCTCGATAGGCGGCCTCATGCGGGCTCGCGGCGGCCGCGGGCGAAAGCGCGAACGCGACGACGGAGGCCGCCAAGCCCGCGCCGCGCGTGCTCCTCATGAAGGGATGCTATCAAAAGTTCGCCGCGCTCAGTAGGCGAACCAGTCTAGGAGCAGCAACGCCGCCATGAGCACCGAGAGGCTCGCCTGGGCCGCGCGCCCGGCCAAAAGCCCCAAGGCCGCGCCGAGCGCCGCCTTGGCGGCCTCGGGCGGGGTCCGGCGCGCGAGCCACCACTCGGCGAGCGCCGCGCCCAGCACGGCTCCCGGGATCATGCCGATGCCGGCCCAAAATAGGCCGAGCACCGCGCCGATGCCGGCCCCGGCGAGCCCCCAGCGTCCCGCGCCGAGCCAGCGGGCGCCCGCCCAGGCGAGCGCGGCCTCGGCCAGCGCGCTGACGAGCGTGATCGCGGTCAGGGCGGCGAGCGTTCCGACGCCGAGGAACTCGGGCAGGAGCAGCTTGTGCACGATGCCCGCCAGCAGGATCAGCGGCGGGCCCGGAAGGAACGGCACCACGGCCCCGGCCAAGCCGAGGACGAGCAGGACGATCGCGATCAGCCAGGCGGCCATGCGGCGGAGTCTAGAATATTCTCAGTCGAAAGCCTTCCGGAAGCGTTTCTTCCCCGCCTCGAAGGTCACGGCCGTCGGCGCGATCTCGAGGATCTTCACCGTCACGCTCCGGCCTTGCGAGCGCACCTCGAACGACTGGCCCGAGCGGACCACGCGCTCGTTGACGATCGCGGTGATAGACGACGGAGACTCCAGGATGCCCGAGAGCCGCACCAGCGACTCGATGGGGCGAGGCGCCCGCCTCGGCTTCGGCTTCGGCGCGGGGGCCGGCACGGGCGTCGGCGGCGGCAGCGCGAGCGCCGCAAGTTTGGCCATGTCCGCCATAGACAGCATCGGGTCCCGGTCGACCTTCGGCGCGAAGCGCAGCGCGGGTTCCGGCGTCGCCGCAACCGCGGGCGCCTCCACCGCGGACGGCGAGGGGGCGGGGCTCGAAGCGACGACCAGCGGGTTGGCCGGGGCGACCTTCGTCGGCCCGAACACGCCGCCGGCCGGAGGGCGCCGGACCTGCTCGCGCGGCGAACTGAGCTGCCGCCACCATTGCCTAAACATCACGCCCGGGACCGCCAACGCCACGGCGAGAATGAGCCACGCCAGCGCGCTCTTGTTCTGCATCGTCGCCTCCTCGGCAGGGGCCGCGCCCCGCGCGCCGCGGGGCATCGACCCAACGATGGCCGGACGATGTTACGGGAGGAATACCGGGGCTACCGCGCCCACGGACTCCCGGCCGCCCGGGGGCGGTACCCGGGCGGCCGGGAGCGGCTCGAGACGGAAGAAATCCCCCGCCTGCCATCCACAACATAGAGCGGAGGGCCCGGACCCAGGAGGGTCGAAAGGCCTATGCCGTCTTACCCGAAGGGCCTAGGTGTAACTTTCGCTCCGTCGATGGGCTACAGGTTCTCGAGGTCGATGACATGGCTTTCGTCCCGTCGAGACGCCAGCACGCGCGCTTCGCCTGCGCCCTCTCGTTGTTCGCGATCGCCGCCGGCGGACGAGGGCCGCTCGAGGGGCTCCTCCTCAACGTCGGCATCGGCGGCGCCTACGTGAAGCTCAAGGGCACCCTGCCGAAGCCCCAGTGCACGCTGCGCATCAACTGCGGCGAGGACACGTTCGCGGTGGACGCCCGCGTGGTGAGGATCGCGCCTGCCGACCCGGCCGACCGCGCGGCGACGTTCTACGGGCTGGAGTTCCTCAACGACTCGTCGACCAAGCTGCGCGTGCGATCGCTGGTCGACCGGGTCCGGTCCGGGCTAACGAACCTCCCCTGACGGCTTCCGCCGGGCGACGCCGCGCAACCAGTCGACGATGAATTGGGGGTCGCGCATCATCGTGGCGTCCCGGGTGAGATCCACGTCGATGAACACCACGTCGCCCTTCCTCCGCATCACGCCTCCGACGGGCTGATCTTTGTCGAGCACGAAGAGCTCGGGGTCCGCGAGGCCGAGGCCGCGCTTGCGCAGGCCCTCGAGCACCCTCCCGACGCTGATCACGGCGTCCGGCTGGATGAAGGTGCCGGGAGGGACCTGATCGAGCGGAGCGCCCGACAGCAGCTCGGAGGCCGTCGCCATCCTCCCGTGAAGATCGAGCGCTTCCGTGAAGGGCGCCATCCCGCGCTCGATGTCGTTGACCTTCCCGGCGCCCCACGACTTTTCAGCGGCCGCCTTGGAGGCGACGCCGCGAGGCAGGTTCGCATGCACCTGCACCGCCAGCGTCCGGTCGCCCCAGGTCGCGCGATGCACCGGGCCGGTCGCTCCGATCCCGATCCGCTCGCCCAACCGCACGTCCGGAGCCGCGGGGCCGAGGCTGCCGTCGGTATTGAAGGACAGAGGCAGCCGCGCCGCGTCGCGGCGCAGCGCCGCCTCATTGTCGGCGATGAGGGCCCAATTCTCGCCGCCGGGCTGGTGGCCCGGATAGTCCGCGGCCGCGAGCAAGGACCCCAGCGCGTCGCGGCGGCCGGACCCGACGGCCACCGCGCCCGCGTCGAGGATTCCCATGACGCCGGGGTCGCCCTCCCGCAGGGGCGCCGGCCCGATCTCCGAGAGGTCGTAGCGCATGCCGCGCCGGGCGAGCTCCTCTTGCGTCACCTTCCAACCGGCGCCGTGCGCGGTGAAGGGGACCTCCTCGGCCGGCCCGAAGGCGGCGTGCCCTAGCTCGTGCATCAGCACCCACTGCGCCGCCAGGCTCGGCGTGCGCATCAGGCTGTCATGGTCGAGGGTGATCTTCCCGTCGACATGCCGGCCGGCCGGGCTGTGAACTTCCCCGTTGACCCGGACGCTCAAGGGCCGCGCCACGCCGATCTCGGAGCCTTCCAAGGCGGCCTCCAGCCGCCGGACCACTTCGCCGGGAGGGAGCTTCGTTCGCTCCGCCAGGCGGCGGACCAGCTCGGCGTCGCCGTCGACCGCCGGGTCCTCCGATCGCTCCGGCAGGCCCCGCTCGGCCGCCTCGCGCATCGACCTCAGGCGGCCGCCGAGCATGAACTTGAGCTTCTCCACCTTCTCGTTCGCCGCCTCGGACTCGGCCAGACGCGCCGACAGCGGTCCCCTCGCGCCCAGCCCGCGCATGAGGTCCGGCGCGGCCTGGATCGCCTTGCGGGCCGAGACGGGCTCCGGCACCGCTTCGCGGAACTGGCGGCGCACGGCCTCCGCGTCGTCGCCCTCCAGCAGCACCCCGTTCTCGAAAGAGCGGCCTCCGGGCATCACCCGCTTGAGGTGGCTGGACCAAGGGAACGAGGTGCCGACATACGCGTGATCCCCGTCGGCGACGATCAGGTTGCCGTGCGGCAGCGGTCCTTGGCCGGTGGGATAGACCCTGAGCGAAAGCGGCAGCGAGGGGTCCTCCGCCAGCGCCTGCTCCACGAGCTCCCTCGCCCGCGGGTCGATGCCTTCGTCCTTGCGGACCACGATGTCGACCTTGACGCCGTCGCGAGCGCGGTCGATCAAGGTCCGGGTGGCGTCGACGTCCTTGAGCTCCTTCACGTACACGTCGAGCGACTCGCCCGCGCCGTTGAAGAGGCCGTTCATCGCGCGCGTCACGAAGGCGCCGTCGGTCAGCTTGGGATCGTTGACCAGCACGCCGAGCCCCGCCAGGCGCCTGGCGACCTCGAGGCGCCGGGCGCTGTTGGAGCCGGGCGCCGCGAGCAGCCCGTGGTACTCGTGCAGCGCCGTCGCGGCCTCCGGGGGGAGCGCCACGCCGATCTCCACCTTCGAGCCCGGGTCCTTGCTCAAGCCGCCCGTCATCAGGTACCCCGACCTCTCCGAGGCGAAGGTCTTCGCGTGCACCACCGTCGGCGTCCCGTCCGCGATGTGTCCGGGCACCACGAGCTCGATGTCGGCGCCGCCCTTGCGCGCGGCCTCGATGCGCGCGACGACCGAGGGATCGAGCGGGCGGACCGGGTTGTAGACGATCCGGACGGGCTGCGGGCTCCGGCCCGGGCTCCCGCCCACGGCGTGGTCGATCAACGCATCGACGAGGCGGCCGGCGGGCGTGGTCCGGCCCCGATTCGACACCTCGAGCTCGAAGAGGTTGAACGTCAGGGGTCCGGTTTCGCGCTCGACCGACCGGATCATCTGTTCGGTGACCTTGTCCCCGGTGGCGACGAGGGTCCGCCCTCCCGACAACGATCCGAAGTCCCGGCCGAGGGCCTTGCCCGCGCCGGTCGTCTCGCGCGAGACTCCGTCGCGGAAGGAGTCCACCGCGATCGGCCCGAACTCGGGCGAGTGCAACTCCACGTGCCGGCCCGCCACCGCCTCCGGAGTCACCGCCAGGGAGACCCGCCGGCCGTCGGGGCCGGTCCGTTCGGCGATCAACCGGCCGTCGTTCGTACGGCTCAGCGTGAACAGGCCCTCGGTCTCTCTCCCCTTCAACCGCACCGGCACGGAGCCGAGCCGCTCGATCGGGACCTCGAGCGGGCCCTGCTCGCCGTCCGCGCGGAGGGCGGAGAGACGCGCCGCGCCGTCCGAATCGACCGCGGTGATCACGCGCGCCCGGTCGCGGTGGATGAAGATCGGCGCGTCCCCCTGCTCGAGCGCGATCAAGCTCTTGGCCGGCACGGTGTCGCCGTTCGAGAACCGGAGCGTCTGGTCCTCGCGAGACGCCGCGACGACTTTCCGTTCCATGCCGTGCCAAAGGACGCGGGTCCCCACCATGTCCTCGAGCGGATAGAAGACGTCGCGGGCGCCCGAGGGCTCGAGTCGGACTCGGCCGTCGGGGGTCATCCCCTCGACGTCGTAGCGCCGCCCTTGGTGCACGGCCTGCGGCGGGGCGGAGGCCACGAGGCGGTCCAGCCGCCGCCGGCGGGCGGTAGCGGAGTTGTCCGCGGACTGCCCCAGGCCCGACTCGTACACCGCCGGCCGGGCCGCGTCCCGGTGATCGACGACCGTCACCTCCCGCTCGAGGATCTGGCGGGCATACGCGGCGAGCAGGCGGGCGTTCGTCGGGTTCGGCTCGAATCCGGGATTCGGCACGCGCCGGCGGCCGCCGGGAGACGCGGGCTCCGGCGTCCACGGATTGCCGAACGTGCCGCTCTCGAAGTCCAGGACCACCCGGCCGGAACCCGGCTCGAGGCTCGCGCGCCCCGCGAACAACACGCGCCGCCCTTGCGCCAGCAGCCCGTGCTTGACGCCGAGCTCCCGCGTGTTGGCGGGGTCGCCGGCGGGTCCCGGCTCGATGCGGCCCACGGTCATCCCGATCCGGCCGTTGTCCTCATAGATCACGTAGTTGTGCCCCAAAGACGGCTCGGCGAGGCGGCCGACGCTAGACGGGGTGAGGTCGTGGATCACTCCGTCGTGGATCCGCTGAAGCGTGCCTTCGGGGCCTCCGTGCATCGGATGCATCTGGTCGACGGGAAAGGGCTCGGAGGACCGGCGGCGGTAGGCCGGGTGCTTCACCGGCGCGTGCACGGTCCACGGCGGCAGGAGCGGAGGCGTGTCCGCGGGAGGCGGCAGGCTCTCCGGGGTCCCGCGGGGCGCCTCCGCGGCCGCTCGCCATATCCCGTCCGGACCCTTCACCATCTCGATCGGCGCCTGCTCGAGGAGCGGCGGTCCGGGCCTCCGCCGGCCTTCGGCGCCCGCCGCCTGACCTCGAGCCCGGCGCATCGAGCGCGCGGTCGCGCCGCCGATGAGCCCGAGTTGGAGGAGATCGGAAGCGCCTTGATGCCAGGCGGCGTCCGAATCCTCCACGTTGCGGGCGTCCTTCCAGCGCCCGTAATCACGGTGGATCGTCTCGCCCGCGCCGACCGCCATGCTCGTCAGCCCGGCGGCGTGCGCCTTGGCTCCGAAGAGCTTGCCGGCGCCGCCGACGCCGAGCAGGCCCGAAACCGTGTCGGAGATCTTCACCGTGTAGCCGGCCAGAAGCTTCCGTCCCCGGCTCGCGTCCGGGCCGTGGGCCGCTTCGTCGATATAGCCGTCGCCCAAGGACGACAGGGTCGCCGCGCGTGCGGATAGCTCGCGGACGGCCCCGACGCGCTCTGGGCTGCGGTCGTCCATGAACCAGGTCGCCACGGTTCCGACGCCTTTTCCGTAGACGGCATCCTTGCCGGTGCCGAGCAACTCCGTGCCGAACCACACCGCGACGGGCCGCGTCACCGCGTTGGCGACCCGGCCCGGGAGGTGCGCCAGCATCGCCGCCCCTTCCACCCGTGCCCGCTCCGCCTCCTCACGGTCCGACTTGAGATAGCCGGAAGCGAGCCTCCCCGCGCCGACCATCCCCTGCAGCACGGTCGCCGGAGGCTCGACGAGCACCGCGCTGATCACCGCTCCGACGGAGTGGACCGCGTTCTTGCCCGCCCACCAGCCCCAGTCCATGGCCCGCGCGCCCCAAGACGGCGCGGGCGCCGGGGCGGCCTTCATCACGGCGTACGGCCGGGGCGGCGCATTCCGCTCGACCGGGCCGAGCCCCCCCGTCCGGTAGCCGGCCGGCGCGCGAGAGCCGTCGACCGTGGCTCCGGCGAGCGGAGCGTTGACGACTCCATCCGGCGCGCCCGTGAAGAGAGCCCGGCGCCCCCCGAACGCGCCGTCGAAGACGTCTCCGCCGTTGACCGCATCGCGGAGCGTTCCCGGAGGCGCGAGGGAGCCCAGGTCCAGCCTCGGGGCCGGCCAGCGCGCCGCCGGCGCGGAGCCCGGCTCTTCGGGCCGTCCGTCTCCCTCGGGAGCCGGCTCCTCGGAAGGCGGGTTCGCCCCGGCGCAGACCGGAGAGCTCGCGAGTGCCTTGAGCCTTCCCGCCTCGGCGGCCTCCCCGCGCGGCCCCTGGGCCTCGATGGCGGCCAGGCGGCGCCTGGCCGCGTCGCAGGCCCGGGCGCGGGCGGCCGGACAACGGTCCGTCTCGGGCGTCGCCGGGTCTTGGGGCGCCCCGGGCAGCGGAGCCCGCGCGACGCAGTCTTTCGCGAAGGCCTGGAGCGCGGCATCGACCTCCGCCGCCGTCGGCGCCGCCGGGATCGGAGCCGAAGGAGCCTCGGCGGCAGCGCACCAGGCCGCCGACAGGACGAGCAGGGCTCGAACCACACTCCAAGTTACCAGGATCGGGCGGATCCCCACCACTTGAGAATTTCTGGGCCGGAGATTGGGCCGCATTCTCCTGCGATTTCCGCACGCGGCCGCACGCGGGCTAAGGATTTGCTGAACGTTCCGGAGTTTCCCCGGTAGCAGGGAAAACGGAATAACGCAGAGGTCCGCAGAGGAAATTAACGAAAAGGAACGCAGAGGACGGAGCTTTTTCGGAGCCGATCCGTATCTATTGGTATGGAGCGGCCGGAGGATGCGATCTCACACGCGATTATCGGGGCGGCGTTCGCGGTGCACTCGGTCTTGGGTCCGGGATTGCT
>JACQPK010000346.1 GCA_016207565.1 Elusimicrobiota bacterium | reverse complement strand
GCGTCGCGGTTGCCGGGGACGTCGGAGGCGACCACGGGGACGCCGGCCGCCATCGCCTCGAGGACCGCGTTCGGCAGGCCCTCCCAGCGCGAGAAATGGACGAGGACGTCGAGGTGCCGGAGCCGCTCCCGGGCGGCCGCGGGCTCGAGCCAGCCCGTGACCTCCAAGCGGGTCGAGAGGTTCATGTCGCGGATCATCTCGCGCACGCTCGCGCCCAGCTCGCCGTCGCCGATCCAGACGCACTTGAGCCCGTTGCGCGAGTCCGTCAGGCGCTGCGCGAGGCGGACGAAGGCCTCGGGGTTGCGGGCGAAGGTGAGCCGGCCGCAGGCGCCGACGAGCGTCTCTCTGCGGTCCGCGGGCGCCGGCGCCTCAGGGAGCGCGTTCCAGTAGGGATCGGGCGCGAGATGGACGGCCTTGCCCGTGAGCGTCCGAGCGGCCGCGGCCTCGCTGGGGGAGATCGCCACGATCTCGCCGATCCACGAGACCGAGCGCTCCAGCGTCCTGTAGAGGCCTCGGCTCACCGCGCCGCGATCCGACATCAGAAACGAGTAGCCGCGCGGCGAGTAATAGATGCGCGGCACGTCGGCGAGCCAGGCGGCGACGCGGGCCAAAAATCCCGCCTTGGAGCAGTGGGCGTGCACCACGTCGGGCCGTTCGGCCCTAAACAGCTCGAGCAGGCGGCGGAAGGCGGCGAGGTCGGCGGACGGCGAGATCTCCCGGGTCAGCTCGGGGATATGGAACGCGCGGGCGGCGCCTTTCGCGAGCGCGCGGTAGTCCTCGGCCGTCGAGCCGGGCCGGACGTTGTAAACGAGGGCGACGTCGAACTTCTCCGGATCGAGGGCGTTGCAGATCTCGGCGACCTGCAGGCCCGAGCCGCCGGGCCCGCCGCACTCGATGACCTGGAAGACTTTCGCGCGCGCCATCAATCGGCGAGGCGGTAGCGGAGCAGGCACCAGAGGTAGACGAGGCCGTCCA
This sequence comes from Elusimicrobiota bacterium, assembly GCA_016207565.1. Lineage (GTDB taxonomy): Bacteria > Elusimicrobiota > Elusimicrobia > UBA1565 > JACRDR01 > JACRDR01. The sequence continues at coordinate 2,994 of JACQPK010000346.1, read as the reverse complement.
CCCAGGTGATCTTCTTGCCTTCGGCGTAGGTGCGGCCGCTGTAGGAGATGGGGACCTCGTACATCCGCAGGTTCCGTTTCGCGACCTTCGCCGTCACCTCCGGCTCGAAGCCGAAGCCGTTCGCGCGCAGCGGAAAGCTGCGCAGCGTCTCGGTCCTAAACAGCTTGTAGCCGGTCCCCATGTCGTTGAGGTTGATGTTGTAGAGGATGTTCGTGAGCAGCGTGAACAGCTTGTTGCCGATGTAGTGCCAGAACAGCAGCACGCGGTGAGGGCCGCCGAGGAATCGCGAGCCGAAGACGACGTCCGCCCGGCCGTCGAGCATCGGGGCCAGGAGCAGCGGGTATTCGGCGGGATCGTACTCGAGATCGGCGTCCTGGATGATCAGGAACTCCCCTTTCGCCGCGCCGATCCCCGTGCGTACCGCCGCGCCCTTGCCTTGGTTCTTCTCGTGCAGGATCACCCGCGCGTCGCCCGCGTGCTCCTTCATCCACTCGCGGGTCCCGTCCGTGGAGCCGTCGTCGACCAGGATGATCTCGCGATCGATCGGCAGCTTCACGGCGCGCACGCGCTCGAGGATTTTCGGGAGCGTGGCGCGCTCGTTGTAGATCGGGACGACGATGCTTAGAGTCATGGCTCCTAAGTTAAATCAACGGAGTGACGCAGAGGTACGCAAAGTAACTTACGGAAAGGCACGCAAAGGACGGAATTATTCATAATGTCGTCCTCTGCGCTCCTTTCAGTGAATTCCTTAGCGTGCCTTTGCGTTGGTCCGTTTTCCCTCGTCAACGGCGCAATTAACTTAGGAGCCATGATGCTTAGAGTGCTCAAGGCGCGTTAATTATAGCAAGGAGCTTCGAGAACTGGGCCGGCGTGGAGTGCTCGCGCGCGAGCGCGACGCGGGCCTCGCGCTGGGCGGGGGTCTCGAGCCTCGGCAGCTCGCGCGCGACGCGGACCCAGGCCTCGGGCTCCCGCTCGACGTAGAAATGAGCGCCGAACTTCGTCAGCCCGCCGATCGGGGTGGCCAGCACGGGCTTGCCGGTCGCGAGGCACTCGTAGGTCTTGGCGGGCACGACGCCGCGGTTGTACGGGGTGTCGGCGTAGGGGAGCAGCAGCCCGTCGAAGGGGGCCAGCGCCGCGGGCAGGGCGGCGCTGGAGACCGCGTCCGCGTGCCGGACCTTCGCCGGGAGCCTCGGCAACGCCTCGCGGACGGGGCCGAGCAGCGTCACCTCGAAGCCCGCCTCCGCGAGCGCCGCGACGTAGCGGTAGTCGAGCGCGTGCCAGAGCGACCCGAAGTAGCAGAAGCGGCGGTACTCGCCCGGCGCGGGGCCCGCCGCGCCGAAGAACGCCTCGTCGACCCCGTGGTGGAGCTCGTGGACGCTCTTGTGCCGCGCGGACTGCTTCTCCCGCAAGAACGGCGAGGTCACGAGGACGTGGGCCGAGCGCTCGAGGAGACGGCCTTCCGTGGCCTTCAGGTCGCGCGGCGGCGTGGGATGCCCCTCGAAGTGGTCGACGCAGTCGTACACGAGCCGCGAGGGCTCGAGCCGGTCCAGGAGCGCGAGCGTGGTGGCGGTCGGCAGATAGGCGATGACCAACGGCCGGGGCCGCAGGCCGAGCTCCCGGAGCCGGGCCGCGATGCGAGGCACGAGCACCGCCCGGTTCACCGCGCGGAAGGCGCGGGCGGTCGGAGGCAGGACCATGGGGCTGACGACGAACACGCCCGGGTGGGGGGGCGCGGGGGGGGCCGCCGCCCGCTTCGCGCGCCGGAACACGCGTCCGGCGTCGGAGGCGCGCAGCCCCCGGAAGCCGGTGTTTTCGACGAAGTAGACCTCCCAGCCGGCCGCCGCGAACTGGGCGGCCCAGGCCTGATGCCGCTGCCAGGCGGCCGACCAGTCGATGCTCGACAGGAAGACCACCTGTCCCGCTTGCACGAACGAATGATATAAAATGCCTGCAAGTGAAAGGGAAAACCACGACCGTCCTGGTCACCGGCGGCACCGGCCTGCTCGGCAAGGGCATGGGCGAGACCAAGCCCAACGGCTGGCGCATCCTCAGCCTGCACCAGCGGGATTACGCGGTGGAGGACTCGCGCGCGGATCATCTCGTCTTGGACATCCGCGACAAGGCGAAGGTCGACGAGCTTTTCGCCAAGCACCCGTTCGACGCGGTCGTGCACGCGGCCGGCATCGCGAGCGTCGATTACGTCGAGCGCCACTACGCCGAGAGCCTCGAATCGAACATCGTCGGCACCCTGAACATCACCTCGGCGAGCCGGCGGGCGGGCGTCTACCTGGTCTACGTGTCGACCAACGCCGTCTTCGACGGCAAGAAGGCCCCCTACGCCGAGGACGCGCCGGTGAACCCGGTGAACAAGTACGGCCGGCTCAAGGTGGAATGCGAGCGGCTCGTGGCCGAGACGTTGAAGGACTACGCGATCGTCCGGCCGATCCTCATGTACGGCTGGAACCACCCGGTGTGCCGGCCGAACCCCGCGACCTGGATCATCGAGAAGCTGATGCGCGGCGAGGCCGTGCAGCTGGTCGACGACGTGATCGAGAACCCGCTCTACAACATCCAGTGCGGGGAAGCCTTGTGGGCGCTGCTCAAGAAGCGAGCGACCGGGATATTCCACCTCGCGGGCGGCGAGACCGTCAACCGCTACGAGTTCGGCCGCCGGATCGCGGAGGTCTTCGGCCTCGACGCGTCGCTCCTCAAGCGGGTCGACTCCTCGGCGTTCCCCGACATCGCCGCCCGTCCCCCGAACACGACGTTCGTGACCCGCCGGATGTCGCGGGAGCTGGGCGTTCCCGCGATGACGCTCCGCGAGGGCCTGGCCCACATGAAGGCCCACGCGCGCGTCAAGTCCTAGTGGCCGAGCCCACGGTCAGCGTCGTCATCCCGGCCTACAACGCGGCCTCCTTCATCGAGGGTACGCTCGACACGGTCCGCGCGCAGACCTACCGCGACTACGAGGTCGTCGTCGTCGACGACGGCTCG
>JACQPK010000345.1 GCA_016207565.1 Elusimicrobiota bacterium | reverse complement strand
GTCGTAGACGGGGACGAGCTGCTTCGACAAGGCGCGCGTCACGGGATACAGCCGCGTGCCCGAGCCGCCGGCGAGGATGATCCCCTTCACCACGGCGTCATTTTACCGCAATAATCACCGGCCGGTATAGTCGGTGTACACGCGCCGGCGCCACACGTCGGCCCGCTCGACGCGCAGGTTGATGCGGAACTGGAACTCCTGCACGCCGCCGGGCCGGCTGCGGACCGACCAGAACGTGTGGAAGTCGTGGAAGTCCTTGCGGAGCGTCAGCTCCTTCTCGAACACTTGGATCGCGTCGAACCTCGCGCCGCCCGCGGTCCGGAGGTCGGTGCGGAGGGCGCCCGAGAGCTGCCAGCTCCCCCCCTTCGGCCCCCAGCCGACCTCCTGCGAGAGGAGGAAGTGGCGCTCCTGCGGCCGGACGTTCGCGAGCCCGAGCCGCAAAAACTGCCGGTCGCGGTCGCCGTAGTCGGCCTGGAGCAGGAGCGCGCGGTGGCCCTCCTGGAGCTGGTAGTCCTCGTGGAGCGTCAGGTCCCACGCGGGCAGCAGGAAAGTGAAGTCGCCCGCGAACGGCTGCACGCGGTCGCGGAAGCCGAAGTCGAACTCGCGGTGGCGCCGGAAGTCGAAGCCCGACTCGATCCGCGTGTAGACCCTCCGGGACGGCCGGAAGCCGTGCGCCACCGAGAACAAGTTCGCCTCGATGCCGTAGTCCGGCGCGCCGGCGTCGAGCGAGAAGTCGTCGGGTTTGAGCCGTTGGCGGAAGGCATGGGTGACGTCCGTGTCGCCGAACGGGTGCGCGAAGCGCAGCGTGCCGCCGAGATCGGCGCGCCCGGTGAAGGCGTCGACGATGGTGCGCGACGAGCCGAAGGAGGTGGCCACGACCTCGCGGTCGGTGAACCGCTCCTCGAAGGCCGCCCGCGGCGACAGGCTGACCCCGCGGACGATCGGGAGCGTCTGCGTCACCTCCCACGAGCCGCCGGTGGACTTCTGCTGAAATCCCCGGGTCCGGTCGTAGTTGTTGTCGGCGAAGGCGCGGAAGGTGCTGAGCACCGGCAGGCCCAGGGTCATCGGCGCCGTGAAGAAGTCGAGCCTCGGCGCGCTCTCCGAGTTCCGCAGGAACCTCGTCGGGCGGACGGAGTCGCCGACGTCGAAGCGCGCGTAGGACACCCGAGTCGTGGTCCGGCTCGTGGCGCGCACGACGGCGCCCGAGTTCTCGAGCAGCTCCGTCACGCGGAACGCGTTCGCCCGGGTGAAGTCGTTGTGGAACGCGGGGTCGCTCTGCGCCTGCAGCCGTCCCTGGACCGCCACGCTCGTGACGACGGTATGGTAGTAGTCCCCGAGCCCCGCCCAGCGCTGCCGGGAGTCGCGCTGGTCCTGGATGCGGTAGAGGTAGAGCCCCCCCCGCCCCTCCTCGGAGGACAGGAACTGCAGCTCGTTGCCGACGCCGAGCCCGGAGTGCCCGTAATAGTCGACGAACAGCTTGCCCTGCCAGGACGGGTCGAACGAGTACAGCGTGTTCGTGCGCACGAAGGGCCCGTTGCGCCGGTCGTAGCCCGGCGAGAAGCGCGTGCGGAGCAGGTGCTTGGGCCTCAGCGACTTCCAGAGCACGGGCGTGTAGAACACCGGCACGCCCTTGATGTAGAGGCGGACGTTCCGGGCGATCAGGTACTTCTTCGGCTTGACCCGGAGGCGGCTGGCTCGGAAGTGATAGTCCGGCGGCGGCGCGCCCTCGTCGCCGGGCAGGGGATTCTCGCTGCAGCTCGTGAAGCGCGCGTCGGTGTAGTGCAGGTGGCGCTGCTCGTCGACCCACGCCGACCTGCCGCGCACCCGCCACGGCGCGTAGGCCGCGCGGGCGTCGTGGACGGTCCCCACGCGCGTCGCGAAGTTGAAGGCCCCGCCGTCGCCCTCGACGACGTTGAGCTTGTCCTCCACCCGGAGCGCCCCCTCGGCGCGGCCGGCCCGCGTCTCCATGTCGAGCCACAGCTCGTTGGCGTGGATCGTCCACGTGTCGTCGTAGACGCGGACGTGGCCTTGCAGGTGCATGGCACCGCTCGAGCCGTCGTAGTCGAAATGGTCCGCCTCGAAGAGGACCGCCTCGCGGTCGGCCGGCTCGGGGAGGACGTAGGTCGCCGTCGACGCGGCCAGGGCGGGAGACGCGAGCAGGAGGGTGAGAAGCGAGGCGGTCACTCGAACGCCAGGAGCCCCGCGCCGATCGCGCCGAGGTTCGCCGTCCGCGCGATCCGGACGCGCGCCGCCTCGAAGGGGGTCTTGAACGGCTGCTCGCGCAGGACCTCGTGCACGGGGTCCAGGATCAACCGGCCGGCCCGGGACACCCCGCCGCTGAGGAGGACCACGTCGGGGTTGAGCAGGTACACGGCGTCGGCGATCGCGAGCCCCAGCCGCCGGCCCGCCTCCCGCCACACGCGCTTGGCGACGGCGTCGCCGCGCCCGGCGGCCTCGGCCACGAGGCGCGGCTCGAGCTTGGAGGGATCCGGGCACAGCCGGTTCAGGAGCGACCGCCGGCCGCGCAGGAACGTCCGCGCGAGGCGGACGATGCCGTAGGAGCCCGCGTACGCCTCCACGTGGCCGCGCGCGCCGCAGGTGCAGGGAGCCCCGCCCGGCTCGACGGCGGTATGGCCGATCTCGCCGGCGGAGCCCGTCGAGCCGTGATAGAGCCTGCCGCCGATCACGAGCCCCCCGCCGACCCCGGTCCCCATCGCCACGACCAAGACGTTCTTCGCCCGCCGGCGCAGCTCGACGACGAAGCCGCCCCAGGCGGCCATCGTCGCGTCGTTCTCGACGAACACCGGACGCCGGAGCTCGCCGGCGAGCGCGTCGCGCAGCGGATAGCGGTCGAACTTCCGGAGGTTGGGCGAGAAACGGACCAGACCGCGGTCGCTGTCGACGTCGCCCGCGATCGCGAGCCCGACCCCCACCGATCGCGCGCCGAGCTCCGCCTCCTCCTGGCGCACCGCCTCCGAGACGCGACGCACGAAGTCCCGCGGTCCCGCATCGGGCCGCGTCGGCATCTGGCGCTCCCGCAGGATCGTCCCGTCGCGCAGGACCGCCATGACCTTCGTGAAGGTCCCGCCCGTGTCGACGCCGATGCCGATCCCGCTCCTCACGGCCGGGCCCCGAGCGCGCGGCGGACCGCCGCGACCAGATAGAACGAGCCCACGACGCACGCGACCGGCGCACCGCTCCTGCGCCAGGCGTCGAGCGCGTCCTGGGGCCGGCGGAGCGCCGTCACCCGCGCCCGCGGCTTCGCCGCGAGCAGCTGGGAGGCGAGTTCCCCCGCGCCGAGGGCCCGCGGCGACGGCGGCTCGACCGCGATCGCGTGGCTCACCAGCGGCGCGAGGCGTCGCGCGATCGCGCGAGTGTCCTTGTCCCTCAGCACGCCGACCACGAAGAGCTTCCGCGAGCCGGCCCAAGGCGAGGCGGCCAGCGTCCGGCAGAAGCGGTCCATCGCCTGGGGATTGTGAGCGCCGTCCAAGATGACGCGGCGCCTGCCTAGGCGCAGAACCTCGAAGCGGCCGGGCCAGCGGACCCGCTCGAGCCCGCGGAGGAAGGCGCGCTCGCCGATCCCGAAGCCGGCGGCCTCCACCGGACGCAGCGCCTCGCGCGCCAAGGCCGCGTTGCGGAGCTGGACCTCGCCCAGCAGCCCGAGCTCGGCGCGCCGCCCCTCCGGAGTCCCGACCCGCTGCCGGCCGCGGTCCCAATCGACCCCGAGCAGCCGCCAGCCGGTCCTGCTCGGCAGCGCAGACAGGCTCACGCTCCGGCGGCTCGCCGCCGACCGGAGCGCGCGCAGCGCGGCGGGCTTGACCTCGGCCGTGAAGGCGGGCGCGCCGGGCTTGAGGATCCCGGCCTTCTCCCGCGCGATCTGCGCGAGGCTGCGGCCGAGCCAGTCGGTGTGGTCGAAGTCGATCGAGGGGATGACGCACGCCAGCGGGCGGCGGACGACGTTCGTCGCGTCGAGCCTCCCGCCCAGGCCCGTCTCGAGCACGGCGAGCCGGACCCCGGCGCGGCGGAAGTGGACGAAGGCCGCCGCGGTGACCAGCTCGAAATAGGTGAGCGGCTCGGTCTCGGCCGCCAGCACGTCCCAGACGGCGCGCGCGAAGGCGGGCCGGGAGACGAGCCCCCCGCCGACGCGGATCCGCTCGCGAACGTCGTGCAGGTGCGGCGAGGTGTAGAGCCCGACGCGATGGCCCGCCGCCCGCAGGATCGAGTCGAGCATCGCGCAGACCGAGCCCTTCCCGTTGGTCCCGGCGACGTGGATCGAAGCGAACGCCTCCTGCGGATCGCCGAGCCGGGCCAGGACGCGCCGCACGCGGGCCAGGCCGAAGACCATGCGCGTCTCCTGGCGGGCGTTCAGGGCGCCGAGCGCCCGGGCGTAGCCCCTAGGCCGGGCCTTCCAATAGCCCCGGCGAAGCCCGGCACGGCGGTGCTCCGCCCCGCTAGAGGTCGCGACGTTAGTGCGCACGGCGGATCTGCGCCCCGAGCGCGCGCAGCTTCTTCTCCAAGCGCTCGTAGCCCCGGTCGATGTGGTAGACGCGCTGGATCACCGTCTGCCCCTTCGCCGCCAAGGCCGCGACGACGAGCGCCGCGCCGGCCCGGATATCGGACGCCATGATCGGCGCGCCGAGCAGCTCCGGCACTCCCTCGATCACGGCGCGCTCGCCCCCGGTCCGTATCCGCGCTCCCATCCGGCCCAGCTCCGCGGCGTGCAGGAAGCGGTTCTCGAACACGGCCTCGCGCACCTTCGACTTGCCGTCGGCGAGCGCCATGTAGGCCATCCACGGCGCCTGCAGGTCGGTCGGAAACCCCGGGTGCGGCTCGGTGCGCACGTCGACGGGCCTCGGCCGTTTCGGCGCGCGCACCCGCAGGCCCTCGGGGAGCTCCGTCACCACCGCGCCGGACCGGCGCACGGCCTCGAGCAGCGCCTCGAGATGCGCCGGCTTCGCGCCCACGAGCCGCACGTCGCCGCGCGTCGCGGCGGCGGCGAGGAGGAACGTGCCGGCCTCGACGCGGTCCGGGATCACCCAGTGCTCGGCGCCGTGCAGCCGCGACGTCCCCTCGACGGTCACCGTCGACGTGCCGGCGCCCGTCACGCGCGCGCCCATACGGGTCAGGAAGATGCCGAGGTCCTCGATCTCCGGCTCGCGCGCGGCGTTGCGGAGGACGGTCGTGCCGCGGATCCCCGCGGCGGCCATCATCAGGTTCTCCGTCGCGCCCACGCTAGGGAACCGGAAGCGGACGGCGCCCGGGGAGAGCCGGTCGCACGACAGCACGACGTCGCCGTGCTCGGTCGAGACCTTCGCTCCGAGCCGTTTGAACGCCTCCAGGTGGATGTCGATCGGGCGCACGCCGATCGTGCAGCCGCCGGGGAGCGCGACCTGCGCGCGATGGAACCGCGCCAGGAGCGGCCCGGCGACGAGGACGGAGGCGCGCATCTGCTTGACGAGGTCGTAGGGCGCGCGCGTCTTCAGGCGCGCCTTGGCCGCGACGACCGCCGTGCCGCGGGCGTAGCTGACCCGCTTGCCCATGAGCTCCAGCAGGCGGACGGTGGTCCGGATATCGCGCAACTCCGGGACGTTGTGGATCGCGCACTCGTCGTCGGTGAGCAACGTGGAGATCAGGATCGGCAGCGCCGCGTTCTTGGAGCCGCTGACGCGCACGGCGCCCCGCAACGGGCGGCCGCCGTCTATGACGAAGAAGTCCATGCCGCGCGATTCTAGCTTTTTTCAAGAGAAACGACCGGCACCGAAGTTGTGGCGGCGGCAGCGGAATTTCGCCGCGGATGGGAATCTTCGTCGGCCCCGGTCTCGAGGCGGGCTATCGTCGAGGCATGATCCTCCTCCACCTCGCCGCCTTCGCCGTAGCCTTCGCCGCGCCGGCCTTGCCGCCCGAGCACGCGCCGCACGTCCTCGCCGCGGCGAGCGAGCAAGGCCTCGACCCCGGGCTGCTCGCCGCCGTCTGCGCCCGGGAGTCGATGTTCGTCGACGGCGCCTGGAGGTCCGAGCCGGGACTCCGCCGGGTCTTGTGGCGCGACGCTCCCGGCGGGCCGGAACGCTGGGCCGTCGACGGCTCGATCGGCCCCTGCCAGGTCCTCCGCTCGAACTTCCGCGCGATGGGCATCGACAACGACGCCGAGGCCTACGACTTGGCCAACAACTACCGGGTCGCGGCCGCGATCCTGCGCTGGAGCAGCGACGCGTTCCCCGGCTCGCCCTGGCTCGCGGTCACCGCCTACAACACGGGCGTCGGCCAGGCGCGCGCCGGGCTCCAGGCCAAGGGAGGCTACACCGCCACGATCCTGGCCTGGGCGCCCGGGTATCGGGCGGCGCTCGAGCGCGTCGTCGAGCCGGAGGAGTTCGTCTACGGCGCGGACGGGACGATCCTCGGCCGCTTCGTCCGCGACGGGACCGGGCGGATCCTCGGCTCCCGCGACCACGACGGACGGCTCTTCGACCTCCACGGAGTGCTCGTCGAGGCACTCTAGCGCTTCGCCTGCTTCGAGGCGGCGTCCTTCTTGACGCCCTCGATGTCGAGCGTGATCTCGACGTCGTTGCCGACGGCCAGGCCGCCCTTGTCGAGCGCCTTGTTCCAGACGATCCCGAAGTCGCGCCGGTCGACCTTCGTCTTCGCCGAGAACCCGGCGCGCTGCGCGCCCCACGGGTCCGTCGTCTCGCCGTTGAACTCGAGGTCCAGCACGACCGGGCGCGTCACGCCGTGCATCGTGAGCTGCCCGTGGAGCTTGCCCTTCCCGTCCCTCCAGCCGCTGACGCCGGTCGACGTGAACTCGATCGCCCGGTGCTTCTCGACGTCGAAGAAGTCCGGCGCCCGGAGATGCTCGTCGCGCTTGGCGTCGGCCGTGTCGATCGACGCCGCGGCGATCGTCGCTTTCGCCGTCCACTGCTTCGGCCTGTCCCCGTCGAACTCGAACGCGCCCGAGAAGTCGCGGAAGCGACCCGTGGTCTTGCCGACCATCATGTGCCTCACCTTGAAGCCGACCTCCGAATGCACCTTGTCGATCTCGTACGTCGCCGCCCAGGCCGACTGAACCGCCAACGCCGCTACCGCCGTCAGGACCACTGTTTTCATGTTATCCCCCATGTTCACATACCTACTAGTTGGTAGGCTACTCGCGCAAAAAAAATCAGACCCCCACCATTCGCTTCAGCTGCCCCATCGCGCTCCGAAAAAACGCGCAGCCGTGCACGCGGGCGAACGCCAACGCGCCCTTGTACGCGGCCAAGACCAGCGCGGCCTGCGCCGAGGAATCGCCTTTGAAGGTGAGCTCCCCCCGGGCTCGGCCGCCCTCGAGGACCCGCGAGAAGAAATCGAGCTCGATCTGGTCGAGCTCCTTGAGCTTCGCCCTCACCGGCTCGGGCAGGACGTTCACCTGGGCCTGCAGCGCGGCCACCGGGCAGTTCTTCCGGTTATCCTCGACGAGCGCCGCCCCGACGCCGAGGTAGCGCTCGATCTTCTCCCAGGCCGTGCCGGGGCCGTCTTCGATGAGCGCCGCCTTGTCGCGGAAGGCTTGGAGGTAGCTCTCGCACAAGGCCACGCCGAGATCTTCCTTGTGCGGGAAGTGGTGGTGGATGCTCGCCTTGGCGATGCCGAGCTTCGCCGACAGATCGGCGTAGCTGAAAGACTCGTAGCCGACCGACTTCACCAACTCGTCGGCGAGTCCTAGGATCTCGGACTTGCGGTCCATGGCGATAGTATACCTACTAGTCGGTAGGCTGTCAAGCCCCTATCGCTTTCGCGTGGTGACCAGCCGGAAGCCCTCGCCGTCGGGCAGCAGCCGGCCGCGAGGCTCCAGCGGGAGCCGGGGCCCGCTCGGCTGCCCGAGCCGCCGCCAGCCCGTTGCCCGTCCCTCGTCCCAGGCGATCACGACGCCCGAGGGGCCTCCGGCGGCCGAGTGGAACTTCCCGAGCCCGAGCCGCTCGGGCTCCGAGAACGTGTCGCCGCTGTCCCGGCTGACGGCGAGGTAGACGCTGCCGTCGCTGGTCCACGCGACGGCGGCGTCGCTCCCGTGGATCGCCAACGACGGGCCGTCCATCGGGCAGCCCTCGAAACGCCAGCGCTGGCGGCTCAGGCGGGTCGACTCGATCCTGGCGCCCTGCACGCGCAGCACCTGCGTGTCTTTGTGGTTGGACTCCGAGCTGCGGTAGGCGACCCACAGCCGGCCCCGTGGGTCCACCGCGAGCGCGGGCTGGCAGCAGGGGCAGGCTCGGGGCGCGTCTTTCGTCAGCCGGACGTTGGGGCCGAAGCGCAGCCCGTCGGAAGACGACGCCAGATACAGGTCCGACGCGTAGCGGTCGTCCGCCGGATGTCCGTCGCGGTCGTCGACCCACACCACGTGGACCGTCCCGTCCGGCGCGGCGGCGACGGCCGACATCTCGATCGAGCCTCCCGAGGCGTCGCGCACGCGGGCGGAGCGCCACGACCGGCCCCCGTCGCCGGATGACGCGTAGACCGGTCCGTGGTCGCCGTCCCACACCACGTGCAGCCGTCCGCGCGGCCCGGCCGCCAGCCTGGGCGCGCGCGCGCGCGGGCCCTTCACCGCGATGCGCGCGGGCTTTCCGAAGGCCGTCTCGCCGGAGGCTCGCCGCGCGTAGAACGCGCGGCCTTCATCGAGGAACGCGACGTGGAGCGCCCCATCGGGCCCCAGGCGCGCGTCGAACCCCTTGGCGGCGAACGGGAGCTCCAGCGCCGCGATCGGCGCCTCCTCGGCGCGCAGCGCGCCGAGCCCCGCCGCGAGCGCGAGCGCGCACGCCGCCGTCACGGCGCCCCCGGGCGGCGCGCCGACGCGATCCGCGGGACACCCTGCGCGTCCTTGCGGACGTCGATGTCCGTATAGCCCGCCTTGGCGAGGAACTGCCGGACGGCCGGGCCCTGTCCGTGGCCGATCTCGAGCAGCAGCCAGCCCCCCGGCCGCAGGTCGGCGGGCGCCTCCGCCACGATCGCCCGGATCGCGGCGAGGCCGTCGGGGCCGCCGTCGAGCGCGAGCCGGGGCTCGCGCAGCACCTCGGGCTCGAGCCTGGCGAGCTCCTTCGTCGGGATATACGGCGGGTTGGACACCGCGACGTCCGCCCAGCCGGAGGTCCTCTTCCCGGGGTGGAACAGGTCGGCCTTCATGATCCGGATCCGCCGGCCAAGCTGGTGCCGCCGGGCGTTCTCCTCGGCCAGCGCCAGGGCGGCCGGGCTGATGTCGGTCGCCACGATCTGAGCCTCCGGCAGAAGATGCGCGAGCGCGACGCTGACGCAGCCCGAGCCCGTCCCGATGTCGAGCACCTGCGCCGCGCGCCCGACGGCGGGCGCGCGGCGCACGAGGTCCACCGCCGCCGCGACGAGCTCCTCGGTCTCGGGACGCGGGATCAGCACGGAAGGGCTGACCTTGATGTCGAGCCCCATGAACTCTTGGCTGCCGAGCACGTACGCGAGCGGGATGCGCCGAGAGCGCTCCAGGACCAGATGCCAGGCCTGGTGCTCCTGCCTGCCGGTCAGCGGGCGCGCGCCGTTGAGCCGCAGCTCCGGCCGGCGGCACTCGAGCACATAAGCCAGGATCAGCTCCGCGTTCGCCGCCTCCTCAGGGACTCGGCACGAGGCGAGGTGCTCCTGAGCCTTGCGCCGCAGCTGGTCGACGGTCATGCGTTCTCTTTGAAGAGCCTTTCTTCTTCGTCCTTGCGCAGCGCCGCGAGCGCCGGCCCGACGTTGCCCTCCAGGATCTCGGGGAGGTTGTACCAGGACTCCTCGAGGCGGTGGTCGGTCAGGCGGTTCTGCGGGAAGTTGTAGGTGCGGATCTTCTCCGAGCGCTCGCCGCTGCCGACCTGGCGGCGTCGGTCCGACACGGCCTGCGCCTGGGCCTGCTCGACCTGGATCGCCGCGAGCTTCGCGCGGAGCATCGCCATGGCCTTGATCCGGTTCTGGCCCTGGCTCCGCTCGTCCTGGCACTGGACGACGATGTTGCTGGGCAGGTGCGTGATGCGGACGGCCGTCTCGACC
>JACQPK010000344.1 GCA_016207565.1 Elusimicrobiota bacterium | reverse complement strand
GAACGCCGGCGCCGAGGCCGGGCGGGTCTTCATCGCGAGCGCCACGCTGGTGCAGTCCTCCGACCGGTCCCCGGTCCCCGGGATGACGATCGCCTTCAACTTCCAAGGGACGACGATCACCGCCGTGAGCAACGCCGTGGGCCTGGCGACCGTGCCCTTCACCGCGCCGCTATCCTCGGGCAACTATGCGATGAACGGCAGCTTCGCGGGCGAAGGCGCGTTCAACGCGAGCTACTCGACCGCCACCGTCGGGGTCGTTCCGGCGGAGAGCCTCCTCATCGCGCAGGACGTCAACGCTCGCGCCAGCGGGGTCTTCACGGCGACCGCCACGCTCTCGTCTTACGGCGTGAACCTCGCGGGCAAGTCGATCTCGTTCGTGTTCGAAGGGTCTACCGTGGCGGCCACGACGAACGCGTCCGGCCGGGCGACGGCGATCTTCCTCGCGCCGGCCTCGAGCGGGTCCTACGTCTACACCGCGTCTTTCGCGGGAGACGAGCGCTACGGGGCGGCGTCCATGAACGGCTCCGTCGAGGTGGACGCGGGCGGGGGCTCGAGCGCGGGCTCGGGCGGCGGGACGGTCGGCGTCTACCTCGTGGCGGTCACGACGAACGGCGTCCGCGGACAGACCTTCAACGCTCAGGCGTTCCTCACCGAGCTCGATACGCGCAACCCGATCGCCGGCCGCTCGATCACCTTCGGCTTCCAGGGCTCCACCCTAAGCGCGTTGACCGACTCGACCGGCCTGGCGAGGACGACGTTCACGCTCCCGATGGTGATCAACACGACCTATCCCTTCACGGCGGCGTTCGTCGGGGACTCCACGTACACCGCGGCCTCGACGGGCGCGTGGGTCGCCGTCGGCTACGGCCTCACCCCGCAGGACCCGATGGTCAAGGTCACGACGATCGGCGCGGCCGGGGCGCAACTCACCTGGGGCGCGATCACGAAGGCCGTCGACGGCTCCGACATCTCGGCGGTCATGCGCGAGTACGTCGTCGACCAGGCTGAGAACCCGACGGACCCGTGGCGCTACGTCGCGACCGTCGCGATCGCCTCGGCCCCGGCTTACCTGGTCGCGCCGTCGACGATCAACGTGATGTACTACCGCGTCCGGGCGCGGACCTACGACGACCGCTACAGCGCCGGCGCGAACATCGCCCTGGTCAACAAGACGCTCGCGCAGCCGACGGTGGTGTTCTTGAGCGACGACAACGCGGCCTGGGTCCAGCTGCCTCCGACGGCGGCCCAGGAGCTCCAGACCCCCGACGCGCCGGACCGGCGCATCGTCGTGCAGCGGCAGCCGGCGAGCGGGTTCCTCGGGGCTTACGCCGTTCAGGTCGTGGCCAACGGCGTGGTGGACGACAACTTCAGGTTCGTGAAGTCGCTGGCGGGCTTCACCCTGACCATCTCGATCGACGAGATCAAGCGCCTCGCGGGGATCCAGGCGCTGGTCGATCCGCGCGCCGCGCAGATACTCGCGGCCGCCTCGCCCCGCGCCGGCTCCGCCCTGGTCCTCTACTGGTGGAACGGCGTCGAGTGGATGAAGCTGGGCGGGATCAACGACGCCGGCGACGGCGTGGCGAACATCCAGCTGCGGCGTCCGGGCTTGTTCGCCGTCCGCTTCGACACGCTCGCCAGCCAGTTCAACCTCACCGGCGTCGCCCCTCGGGTGTTCGCGCCCAACGAGCCCGACGATCGCATCGCGAAGGTGCGCTTCACCTACGAGAACCCGACGGCCGACGAGGTCAGCCTCCGGATCTTCGACCGCACCGGCGCCCTGGTGCGGTCCAACGGTGGCCGCGAGGCGGCGAATATCCTATTCTGGGACGGGCGCGACGACAAGGGCGCCGTGGTGAAGGCGGGCGTGTACATCTACCAACTCGACGTGGCGGGAAAAAGCATCACGGGCGCCGTCGTCGTCGCGAAGTGAGCCCGTGAACCTCCGCCTCCTCGTCGTCCTGATCGTCATCGGCGCGTGCGCCGGCATCGGCATCCGGGTCTGGGTGTCCGGCCGTCCGTCGAAGCCCGCCGCCGTCGAGCCCTTCGACGCCCCGGCGCCCGACGTGGAGGCTCCGCGCCGCTCGCCCCCCGGCGTCTGGGACCGCCTCCTGGGCTTCTTGGACCGCGACGGCGAGGCCCGGCGGGTCCTCCGCGATATCCTCGGAGACTGGGCGGGCCCGCCGCAGGCGGCGGCGCCCCCGGTCCCGCAGCCCCCGGCCGCGACGCCCTCACCCGTCCCCAGGAAGGGCCCGGCCCCCGAGGAGCCTCCGGCCCAGAAGGCCGCCCGCTTGTGGCAGGGGGGGGTGCTCGCGACGCGCCAGGGCGATTACGCGTGGGCGATCCGCCAGTTCAAGGAATGCCTCGAGGCCGACCCGGCCAGCGACGGCTGCCGCGCCGGGCTGCAAGAGGCGCAGCGGCGCCTGGACTGGAATAAGGGCAGGCGCCGCTAGCTTTTTACATACGCTTTACAACCCGGCCGCAGGGCCCCCTCTACACTATAAGGATGCCCTCCGCCGCCCTGGCGCTCCTCCTCGCGTGCGCGCTGACCGGTCCCGCCCGCGCCTCCTTCGAGGACACTCCCGTCGGGCCGCGCGCGATGTCCTTGGGCTCCGCGTACGCCGCCCAGGGCGACGACATCAGCGGCATGTTCTCGAACCCGGCCGCGCTCGCGGGACTGGGCCGGAACCAGGCCTTCATGACCTACGAGAAGGATCCGTCGCTCACCGACGGCACGAGTCTCGGGCGGCAGATCCTCGCCGTGGGCTCGCCCTTCCGCTTCGGCACGCTGGCCCTGGGCGTCGACTCGTTCTCCGCCGGCTCGATCTACTCGGAGCGGGCGATCCTCATCGGCTACGGCCGCGGCGTGGGGCGCAACAGCTGGCTCGGCTTCAACCTGCGCAACCTGTCGATCAAGTACGGCTCCGACAACTTCTCCGGGCTCAATACCCTCCAAGGCAAGAGCAAGACGGCGATGGGCATGGACCTCGGCTACCGGTACTACGCCAAGAAGGCGACTTACGCCCTCGCGATCCTGAACGCGAACGAGCCCGACATGGGCATCAAGTCGTCGAACAAGGTCGAGCGGAAGATCTCGCTCGGCGTGGCGATCCCGACCGCCGTCGTCGACTTCATGGCCGAGCTCGCGAAGTTCAGCCAGGACACCCGGATGAACTTCGGCCTGGAGCACTGGAACAAGGCCCACAAGTGGGCGGTCCGTGGCGGCGTGAACTTCGGCTCCCGGGACTTCCGCAATCTCGGGCTCGGCTTCGGCTACGCCACGCGCGTCGTGATCTTCGACTACGCCTTGCTGCTCCCGTTCAGCGGCCTCTCGACCACGCTCGGCACCCATCAGATCGGCCTCACCTTCCAGTGGGGCAAGGGCGGCAGGAGCCGGCAGCGCGCTCAGGGCGAGGCGCCGGAGGGAGAGGAGACCGGCGACGTGGTCCAGGCGAAGCCGCGCCGCGCCTCCGACGAGGAGCGCGAGCGCGCGCGCCAGGAGCTCGGCGACGCGAGGGCCCAGATCCTCAAGGGCCGGTTCAAGGAGGGGCTCGTGTCGATCGAGCTGTCCGACCTCGAGCTGATGTCGGACGAGGAGATGACCGACCTCTCCCGCTTGATGAAGAAGACGGCGACGGTCGCCTCGATCTACCCGAAGCTCGATGGCCAAGACACGAAGACGAAGCTCGTGCGCGCGGCGGTCGGCGCCTACATGAGCGGCACCGGCAAGACCGCGGTGCACGCGGCGATCTACGCGGACCAGAAGTACCCCAGCGACCCCGCGGTGAAGCGCCTCAAGGAGCTCATCGTGAAGGAGTTCCCGAGCGAGGCCTTCGACGTCCGCCCGCTGCCCGAGGTCACGCTCGTGCAGCAGTTCATGCAGGAGGCGCTCGAGCTGATCTACGGCGGCAAGTACGTCGCCGCGATCGCGAAATGCAACGAGGTCATCGAGCTGGACCCCGAGAACGTCCTGGCCTACACCCGCATCGGGTCCGCCTACTGGGCGATGGGCCTCGAGGAGCCGGCCCGGTCCGCCTGGCGCAAGGCGCTCGACCTGGACCCCCATAACGAGCAACTGCTAAGCTTCCTCAAGCGGAAGGCGCCCGTCGCGGTCCGGCGGCCGGGCAAGACAGGCCCGACGCCCGAGCAGGAAGAGGAGTTCCGGAGCGGCGTCGCCTACTACGAGCGGCTGCGCCGGGCCGGCGCCGACAAGCCGACCCTCGAGAAGATCCTCAAGAAGATGATCGACCAGTATGAAGGCACCGGCGTGGACCTCGGCTACATCTACAAGGAATACGAGCGCCTGAAGCCGCGGTGACGGTTTGACACCCTTCGTCCTGCTGGCGGCCTTCGCCGCCGCCGCGTCCGCGCAGATCACGCCCCTCGTGTTCCACTCGTCGGCGTCGTTTGACTCGGGCGGCAACCAGACCGACCAGGCGCTCGCGGTCGCGGTGAGCAGTACGAGCGACGTCTTCGTTGCGGGCGTCGCCAACAACGACTTCCAGCTGGTCAAGTACGACAAGCGGCTCCGCCAGTCGGCCGTGCGCACGTTCGACGCGGGCGGCGTCGAGACCGCGCGCGGCGTCGCCCTCGGCCCTTCCGGCGAGGTGGTCCTCGTCGGTGACGACTCGACGCGGATGCTGATCGTACGATACAACGCCGCGCTCGCCTTCACCTCCTCGGCCACTTTCACGGCGCCCGGCGGGACCGGCGACCGCGCCCAGGCGGTCGCGATCGATTCGGCGGGGAACATCGTCGTGGCCGGCTTCGCCACGGTCGCCGGCGTCGCGAGCGTCAGCGTCGTGCGCTTCGACTCCCAGCTCCGCGTGCTCGGTTCGGCGGTGCTGGCGGGCGGCCGCGGCTTCGGCGTCGCCTTAGACGCGGCGGCCAACGCGTACGTCACCGGGTTCTCCACCGGCACCGCCCCCGATTTCCTGACGGTGAAGTACTCCCCGACTCTCGGCTCGGTCCTGGCGCGGCATAACCTGGACTCGGGGCTCGGGCGGACCGAGCAGGGTCAGGCCGTCGCCGTAGACTCGGCCGGGCGCGTGGCCGTCGCCGGGCACGTGGTCAACGGCCTGGCGGGGACGGCCGACATCGCGGCGCTGCGCTACGACTCGAGCCTCGTCTTCGTCGCGAGCGCGGTCTTCTCGCTCGGCGGATTCATGCAGGGCAAGGGAGTGTCCTTTTCCCCCGACGGAAACGCGGTCGTGCTGGGCTCGACGGCGCAGGGAGACCCTTCGGCGCTGATCGGCCTGCGCTACGCGAGCAGCCTGGCCCTCGTCAGCTCCTCGACGCTCCAGAACCAGACCTCCGACCACGGCGGCGCGGTCGCGATCGACTCCAAGGGGAACATCTTCGCGGCGGGGGATACCAACACCGGCGCGCAGGTCGACTTCACAACGGTGCGGTTCATGGGCGCCCCGGAGGTCGCGTCCGTCGGCATCGCGACGCAGGGCGTGAACACGCTCATCTCGGTCCAGGGAGACAACTTCGTGGGCCAGGTCGGCGGCCTCCTGTTCAGCTCGGTCACGCTGCAGACCTCGGGGCTCCGCGTCCTGGGCGCGGCGATGGACACGGTCGAGCAGCTCCGGTTCAACGTGAGCGTGGCGAGCTTCGTCCCGGTCGGCTCCTACCCCTTCACGATCACGAACCCCGACACCTCGAGCACGACCGTCGCCCTCGGCCTCAAGGTCGTCGCGTCGTTCTCGATCAACCCGGCCGGAGGACAGGTGCTCGACTTCACCGGGACCGGCGGGCCGATCCGCTTCGTCATCCCGGCGGGCGCCTTCGCGGGCCCCTTCGACATGGTCATCTCGAGCCCCACCGCCTTTCCCCAGACGGGCGCGCTCATCGACACGGGGCTGCGCTTCGAGATCGAGGAGAGGCCCGCTGTGGCGGATCCGACCCAGGACATCACGATCCGGATGACGTACCGTCCCCAGGACGTGGAGGGGATCGACGTGGAGACGCTCGCGATCTCCTACTACGACGCCGTCGCCCAGACGTGGATGCCCGAGCTTTCCGACAAGGACGCCGCGGCGCGGACCGCCAGCGCGAACACCCGGCACTTCACGCTGTGGGCGCTCCTGTCCCAGCCCAAGTCCGGCGACGGAGCCGGCGTGCTCATCGTTCCGAACCCGTACAAGCCGGGCTCGGGAGGGCCTTTCGACGACGGCCCGGGGGGGAAGGGCATCCTCTTTCGGAACCTGCCGAACGAGTTCAGCATGAAGGTCTACAGCGTGCTGGGCCGGCCCGTCTTCGAGAAGAACGGCGTGGCGGTCGGCGGAAAGTTTCGCTGGGACGCGCGCGACATCATCGGTAATCCGGTCCCCAGCGGCGTCTACATCGCCGTCATCTCCCGGCCGAACGGGAGCCTCGTCTCGAAGGGGAAGTTCGCGATCATTCGATAATGTAGCTCTTACCCCTCCCTTCGCGCCCTTTCCGTAACTTCACTTCGCGGTCCTTCGCGTTTCATCCGTTGCAGCCTCCGTTCGACGGGGGAAACGGCGGAACGCAGAGGTTCGCAAAGTGAATTAACGAAAAGGGCGCAGAGGGAAGGTATGTAACAACCTCGACATTGCGGCTTAGGTAGGCCCCTGTTATACTTTTTGCGAAATGGGAGCCCCTCGTCCGCCCGGTCCGGCCGGCGCCGGCCGCCGGAGCGACCTGCATCTGCTTTTCCTCGCTCAACAGCAGATCGAGCAGCTCCAGCTGTTCTCGGCCCGCCTCCAGCAGCAGATCCGAAACCTCCAGGCCCAACTCCAAGAGGCCGACCAGAAGGTCGAGGACTCCAACCGCTCCGTCGAGCTGCGCCTCAAGCAGGCGGAAGCGCTCCGCCGGGCGCTCCCGAAGCTCCGCGAGCGCCTGTCGGCGCTCGCCCGCCCGAAGGAGCCGGCCGACCCCAAGCGCGAGAAGAGGCTCGCCGGCGCCTTGGCGAAGCTCAACGCGCGCCTGGAGGGCCTGGAGGCGGCGCACGACAAGCAGCTCCAGGAGGCCCTCAAGCCGAAGCCGAAGGAGGCTCCGCCGGCGGCCTCCGATGACGGCGGGGAGCTGTCGTTCGGCGAGTTCGAGGAGGGCGGCGGACTCCAGCTCGACGCGGAGCCCGTCGAGGGGAACACCGAGCTGCTCGATGCCGACGACCCTTTCTCCGATCTGGACCTCGACTCCCACGACGAGCCCCCGGCGGCGTCGCCCGCCCAGGTCGGACCCGGCGCGGCGGGAGGGCTCAACGCCCCGGCGCCGTTCGCCGAGCTCCCGCCGCGGGCCCCCGCGGGGCCGCCTCCCGAGTTCGACGCGATGCGCCGCGAGGTCGAGCGTCTTCGCCACCAGCAGAAGATCGCCTTGGTGGCCGTCGCGGCCGCGATCACCGTCGCGATCGGCCTGAGCCTGCGCGGGAGGCCGGAGCCCGCGAAGCCCCCGCCGCCGCCCGCCGCGCCCGCCGCCGGGGCCGTGGCGTCCCCCGCGCCGCTGCACGCGCCGACGCTCGCGGAGCGGGCGCTGAAGCTGGTGCAGGAGCTGCCGGTCGGCCGCGATACGATCCGCCAGCGCCTGGCGCTGATGACGTCTCCGGGCGCGCCTCTGCCGGAGGACGCGCGCTGGCGGGTGGGCCTGTGCGAAAGCAAGGGCTGCGACGTGAGCTACAGCGCCGGTCTCGTGGACCCGGCGACCGGCGCGGAGCTCCTCTATCTTTTTCACGCCGACGTGGGCCGCAAGGACGTCCGAGGGCTCAACGAACCGGCGCGCGTGATCCTGAAAAAGAGGTAGGTGAGCCGGCTGAAACCAGGCCCGACGATGCTCTTGGCCCTGGTCCCGGCGTTTTGGGCGCCGAGCGCCCGCGCCTATTCGGGGGCGGATTTCTTGAACGTCGAGCCGGGGGCCAGGCCGGGGGGGATGTCCGGGGCGTTCACCGCCGTCGCCGACGACGCGAACGCGGTGCGCTGGAACCCGGCCGGGATGCGGCAGCTCCACCGGGCGGAGGCGAGCTTCGCGCAGCGGAGCTTCTTCGGGGATCTCCGCCTCTACGACGCGAATTTCGTGCGGCACTTCGGTCAGCGATGGAGCGGCGGCGTCGGCGTGAGCCTCTTGGACTACGGAGAGATCGAGCAGGTGAACAACCAGGGCGAAGGGTCCGGCAACTACGGCGCGCGCGACATGCTGCTGTCGTTCGCCGGCGCCCGCGACATTGGGCTCGAGGCCGTTCCCGGACGCGTGCGCTTGGGCGGCGGGGCGCGGGTCGTCCGCCGCGAGATCGAGCGCGAGTCCGCCACCGGCTGGACGGTGGACGCGGCCGGGCACTGGGAGCTCGAGCGCTGGCGGGTGGGCGCGACCCTCCAGAATCTCGGACCGCCGGTGGGGTTCGGCCAAGAGAGCGAGGACCTCCCGATGACGTTCCGCGTCGGCGGAGCCTTCGAGCCGACCCGCCGGCTGCTGCTCTCGGCGGACGCGGTGCAGCGTCACGAAGGGGCTCCGAGCTTCCGGCTCGGCGGCGAGATCACGGCGGCCCGGGTCCAATGGACGGACCTCGTGTTGCGGACGGGCTTCAGCACGACGGAGGGCGTGGAGCACGGCATGAGCGCGGGGATCGGGATCATCGGCCTCAACTGGGAGTTCGCGTACAGCTGGAAGGCGCTGGGCGATCTCGCCTTCGGGCACTGGGTGGGGTTCACCTACCGCTTCCGCGTCGCCCCCGCGCCGCGCTTATCGCCCGAGGAGCGCTCGCAGAAAAAGGCCGAAGGGATGTACGATCGCCTGATGCGCTGGTACGAGGCGCAGAAGGACGCGGGCCGCCTCAGCCGGAGCTGGGCGATCTCCATCCTAGAGCGCATCATCGCTCGCTACGAGCCCTTGGGCGTCGACGTGAGCCGCGCGCGCTCCGAGCTCGGGCGCGTGAAGGCCGGCGAGCCTCTCGGCCGCAGGCGGGCGCCGGAGGCGCCGGCCGAGGACCCGTCCGCCGGCGATCCGCTCCCTTCCCTGGAGCCGCTCCTGGAGGCGCCGTGATCCGGGTGATATTTCTGGCGGCCTGGGCCGCGGCGGCCGGGCCCTGGGTCTGGGCGGCCAGCGGCGGGCCGGGCGGGGAGACCCCGCCCGACGGGGGCACGCTGCTCGCGATGGGCTGCGACAAGTTTTTCGCCGGGGACCTCTCCGGCGCGGCCGACGACTGGGCGCTCGCCCATGCGCGCGGCCAGCGTGAGGCGGGGAACCTCGCCGTGCTCGCGCTCACCGTCTTGGGCAAGGAGGCGCTGAAGGGAGGAGACTATCTCAGCGCGGCCGTGCACGCCACGCACGGGCTCGAGGTCTCTCCGAGCGACGCCGTCTTGTCGGCGCTGTTCCGTCTGGCGGAAGATGAGAAGCGATTCAAGAAGCGGCCCGACCCGAAGAGCCTCGATGCCTCCGTCGAGCAGGAGAAGCTCATCGCCCGCGTGCTCCGCATCGACGTCGCGAGCCCTCGGCTCTCGCCCGGCCCCACGGGCGAGCCTGAGGCAAGCGGGAGCCAGGCGCTCCTTCGGCAGGTCTTCGCGGAGGACAAGGACTTCAGGCTCGACCGCATGCTGCGCGCCGTCCAGCAGGACGAGGACGCATTGCGCGCCGCCGACCGCGCCCGGCTCAGCCGCGCGTGGCGCCGCCGCCGCGCGAAGTACAGCTACCAGCAGGGGCTCCCCGCGTACTACTCCGGCGACTTCGAGACCGCGGCGAAATGGTTCCGCGAGGCCGCCGCCCTCGATCCCAACCTCAAGGAAGCGAAGGCGGGCCTGAAGGGCTGCGAAGCGGCGCTCGGTCAGCGCAACTAGACGTTTTGTTCACGCCTCCTCCATGTGAAGGGCGCGGGCGCGCGGCTACAATGCCCGTCATGCAAAAGGCGCTCGCTCAATCTCGCCCGGCCAGGACGGCCGGCCCCAACGGCAACGGCGCACAGGGCGCGGCCCCGGGCCTGCTCGGACAGTCCCCGCTGGACTCCCTGCTGTGGAAGATCCGTACCCGCGAGGCGAAGATCGGCGTGATCGGCCTCGGCTACGTGGGCCTGCCCCTCGTGCGGCTCTTCGCCTCGCGCGGATTTTCGGTCACCGGCTTCGACATCGACGAGTCCAAGGTGCGCAAGATCCAAAAAGGCGAGTCCTATATCAAGTCGGTCAAGACGGAGATGCTCCTGGCCCTCAAGAAGGCCCGGAAGCTGGACGCGACGACCGACTTCCGCCGGCTGGCGGCGATGGACACGATCATCATCTGCGTCCCGACGCCTCTCACCGCCGACGGCCGTCCCGACCTCTCCTTTATAAAGGCGACCGCGAAGCAGGCGGGGGAGACCTTGCGCGCCGGGCAGCTCGTCGTCCTCGAGAGCACGACCTATCCGGGCACGACGCGCGAGCTCATGAAGCCGGAATTCGAGCGCAAGGGCCTCCGGCTCGGCCGAGATTTCTTCCTGGCCTTCTCGCCGGAGCGCGAGGATCCGGGGAACAAGCACTTCACGAACGAGGACATCCCGAAGATCGTGGGGGCCTCCGACCCGGGATCGCGGCAGGCCGCCGCCGCGCTCTACGGCGCCGCGGTCGTCCGGGTCGTGGAGGTCTCCTCGCTCGAGGCCGCCGAGTCGGCCAAGCTGCTCGAGAACATCTACCGCTGCGTGAACATCGCGCTCGTCAACGAGCTGAAGATGTGCTTCGACCGCATGGGGATCGACGTCTGGGAGGTCATCGACGCGGCGGCCACCACGCCCTTCGGCTTCCAGCCGTTCTATCCCGGGCCCGGGATCGGGGGGCACCGCATCCCGATCGACCCGTTCTACCTGTCCTGGAAGGCGCGCGAGTTCCAGTTCAACACG
>JACQPK010000343.1 GCA_016207565.1 Elusimicrobiota bacterium | reverse complement strand
GCGCCGACGAGCGAGAAGGGCACCGCCAGCAGGACGATCCCCGTCTTGACCGCCGAGCCGGTGTTCAGGTAGAGGAGCGCCACGATGATAAATAGCGTGAGCGGCAGGATGACCTTGAGGCGCTCGCGCACCCGGGCCATGTTCTCGTACTGGCCGCTCCACTGGATCGCGTAGCCGGCCGGCAGCTGCAGCGCCGCGGCGACCTTCCGCTTCGCGTCCTCCACGTAGCCGCCGATGTCGCGCCCCGAGACGTCGACGTAGACGTAGCCCGCGAGCAGCCCGTTCTCGTTGCGGATCATCGAAGGGCCGAGCCGGAGCTCGATGTCGGCGAGCTGCGCGAGCGGCACCTGCGCGCCTCCCATCGTCGGCACGAGCACGCGGCGCAGCTTGGGCAGCGTGTCGCGGAGCTCCCGCGCGTAGCGCACGCTGACCGTGTAGCGCTCGCGGCCCTCGATGGTCGTCGTGACCGGCTCGCCGCCGATCGCCGACATGATGACCATGTTCGCTTCGCGGACGCTCAGGCCGTAGCGGGCGAGCTCCTCGCGCTTGAGCTCGAAGTCGAGGAAGTAGCCCCCCGCGGTCCGCTCGGCGTAGACGCTCCGCGTCCCGGGGATGCCTTGGAGGACGCTCTCGAGCTCGGTGCCGAGGCGCTCGATCGCCGTGAGATCGGCGCCGAATATCTTGATGCCGATCGGCGTGCGCACGCCGGTCGTGAGCATGTCGATCCTCGCCTTGATCGGCATCGTCCAGGCGTTGGTCACCCCGGGGAAGCGCAGCCTCGCGTCCATCTCCGCGACCAGGTCCTCGAACGTCAGGCGGTCGTACCACAGGTGCCGCAGCAGCCGCTTGAGCGGCCCGGGCGCCCAGGAGGAGTACCAGCGCTTCTTCTCGCGCCACTCCTCGGCGGGCTTGAGGATCACCGTCGTCTCCATCATGGAGAAGGGGGCGGGATCGGTCGAGGTCTCGGCGCGGCCGGCCTTGCCGAACACGGTCCGCACCTCGGGGAAGCTCCGGAGGATCTGGTCCTGGGTCTGCAGCAGGCCCTGCGCCTCGGCAACGGAGATCCCCGGCAGCGTCGTCGGCATGTACAGGATCGTGCCTTCGTTGAGCGGCGGCATGAACTCGGAGCCGAGGCGCAGGTAGACCGGGACGGCGCTCAGGACCAGGAAGACGGCGAGCCCGATCGTCGCGAAGGGATGAGCGAGCGTGAACCGGCAGGCCGGCTCGTAGAGCCTAAACAGGACGCGGCTGACGGGGTGCTTCTCCTCGGGGTAGTAGCGGCCGACCGTCGCGTGGTTGACGATCGTGGCGAGCCAGGCCGGCTTGAACGTGTAGAAGTCCATCCGCGAAAACAGCATCCTCACCGCGGGGTCGAAGGTGACCGCCAGCACCGCCGCGATCGCCATCGCGAGGTTCTTGGTGTAGGCCAGCGGCTTAAACAGGCGGCCCTCCTGATCCATCAGCGTGAAGATCGGCATGAAGGCGACCGCGATGACCAGGAGCGAGAAGAAGACCGAGGGCCCGACCTCCTGGAGCGCCTTGAGGCGCACCTCATGGAAGTCCCCTTTCCGCCCTTCCGCGATCCAGCGCTCGAGCTTCTTGTACGCGTTCTCCACCTCGACGATCGCGCCGTCGACGAGCACGCCGATCGAGATCGCGATGCCTGAGATCGACATGATGTTCGAGGTGAGCCCCATGAAGTACATCGGGATGAACGTGAGGACGACCGAGACCGGGATCGTCACGATCGGGATGATCGCCGTCGGGATATGCCAGAGGAAGACGAGGATCACGAGGCTCACGATCGCGAGCTCGAGGATCAGCTCCTCCTTGAGCGTCCGGATCGCGCGCAGGATCAGGTCGGAGCGGTCGTAGGTCGTGACGAGCTCGACGCCCTCGGGGAACGACGGCCGGATGTCCTCCAGCTTCCGCTTCACGCGGTCGATGACGGTGAGGGCGTTCTCGCCGTAGCGCATGACCACGATCCCGCCCACGGCGTCCCCTTCCCCGTCGAGGTCGGCGATGCCTCGCCGGATCTCGGGCCCGATGCTGACCCGGCCGAGCGCCTTGACCAGGATCGGCGTCCCCTTCATGTCCCGTCCCACCACGATGCTCTCGAGGTCGGCGACGGATTTCGCGTAGCCGCGGCCCCGGACCATGTACTCCTTGCCGCTGAACTCGACGAGGCGGCCGCCGACGTCGTTGTTGCCGTCGCGGATCGCGTCGACCACCTTCATGAGCGGGATGTTGTAGGC
>JACQPK010000355.1 GCA_016207565.1 Elusimicrobiota bacterium | reverse complement strand
TCATCGGGTTTCCCGGCGAGGAGGACTCGGACCTGAACCAGTCGCTCGACCTGGCGATGGAGCTTCTCGAGAAGAACAAGAACGCGATCATCAACCAGCTCTCGCCGCTCACGCCGCTTCCCGGGACGGAGCTCCTGCGCGACGCGATCGCCAAGTACGGCTTCAAGGAGCCCGAGCGCCTGGAGGAGTGGATCCGGATCACGCGCGGGCGCCAGGAGCGGCCCTGGCTCGACGCCAAGGCCCTCCGTAAGATCCGCTTCCTCTATTACACCAGCCTGTTCCTGTGCTCCGCGGAGCGCTACGCGCAGAAGTTCCACATCCCGGCGCTCGTCTTCTCGCTCTACTCCTGGACGATCTGGCAGCGCTGGAAGCGGCGCTGGTACTGGCTGGACTGGGAGATCCCGTTCATGCGTCTCCTCTTCCGCTGGTTCATCAACCCCGTCGACTACACGTTCCCGAAGGACTACGGGGACGCCCACACGGCCAAGGAGTCGGACATCGTGCCCGTCCGCGCCCTAACCAGCCTGGATTCTTCAGTTACTCATTAACACAACGTCTGAAGAATCCAGGCTAGCGGATGCGGTAGATCTCGAACTCCGGGCTGACGAACTCCGCCGCCAGGCGAGGCGCGTTCCGCTGCAAGAACGGCCTGAGGTAGGTCTGGTCGTTCCAGAAATCCCGGCTCCAGACGACGTGGGTCGCGCCGATCGACCCGAAGAATCTCCAATGGTCCTCGTCGGGCCGGTTCCACGCGTAGGTCGCGGCGGCGCGGCCGGTGAACAGCGCGAGCGCGCGGGGCTTCGTGAAGACGTAGACGTTCCTGGGATCGGCGGCCTTGACCCGCTCGAAGAGCGCGGCGGTCGCGGGCGTGCCGACGCCCCACGGGATCGGTCCGAACGACGACGACCCGTACCTGACGGCGTAGCCGGAGGCCAACGCGGCGGCCAGGCTCCAGCCGGCCAGGGCGCGCGCGGGGGCCTCGGGCACCGCGCGGACGGCGTACGCCGCGTAGACCAGGAAGAGCGGGAACAGCGTGACCATGTAGCGCGGCTGGGCCAGGCCCGGCGAGAGGCCGCGCGTCGGGTAGGAGCACAGCATGAGCACGCTCAGCACGAAGAAGATCGCGGCGGCATCCGCGCCCTCCCGCGCCCGGAGCCAGAAGCCGGCGGCGGCGAACGCCCCGAACGCGAGCACGAGGCCCATGCTCAGCACCGGGTTGCGTCCGGTGTCCCAGTAGTACGCCGCGGCCTTCACGAGGTCGTAGGCGTGGTTTAGCCACAGGCGCGCGGCCTCGGCGGGATTGCGGTACTGATCGAGGAGGAACCCGAGCTCGGCGGTCCAGCGCCCCCCCTCCCCGCCCAAGGGTCCCGCCAGCCACGCGCCCTGGGCGATCACCGCCAGCCCGAACACTCCCGCGGCGAGCGCGACAGGCGGGCGCAGCCTCCGGTTCCGGATCAGCTCCTCCACGACCACGGCCAAGGCCAGGAGCAGGCCCACGGGCCGCACCGCGTATGCGGCGTAGAGGAGGACGCCGAGCAGGGCCCCCCGACGCAGCGGCGTGCCCTCCAGGATGTCGCGGCGGCCGTGAAACCAGAGCGCGGCGAACACGCACGCCAAAAAAGGCAGGTCCGAGAGGACCTGATCCTTGAGCTCCCAGTAGTACGGGTTGAACGCCACCGTCGCGACGAGGGCCAGCCGCCAGGGGCCGGGCAGTCCGGCCGTCGCCAGCCAGCCGTCCAAGAAGACGAGCGCGAGGAGGAACAGCGCGAGCCCGGCGAGCTTCAGCCTCGCCAGGTCCATGCCGAAGGCGCGGTAGGCCGGCGCGAGGAGCAGCGGGAAGCCGGGAGGGTAGACGGCGTGGACGCCGTTCGGGGGAGTCTGCGGGTTGGCCCGAAACGGGGTATCCAAGTAGGGGCGGCCCTCCGCGATGTTCGAGGCGAGGCGGATGTACATCGCGAAGTCGTCGCCCCAGTCGTGGCCGGCGCGGAGGGTCGCGGCGTGAAAGGCGCCCGTGGCCGCCACGAGGAGCGCGAGCATCGTTCCGTGGGCCGGCCAGCGCGGGCTCACGAGAGCGGCCCCTGTGCCCGGCGGACGCCGCGCAGCACGTAGAGCGGCCGCTCCTTGAGCTCCTCGTAGATGCGGCCGACGTATTCCCCGAGGATCCCGAGCCAGATCAGCTGGACGCTGCCGAGGAACATGATGAGGAGCACGATCGAGGTCCAGCCGCGGACCGTCTCGTGCAGGATGAGCCGGACGTAGAGCGTGTAGAGACCGTAGGCGCCGGTCGCCGCGAGCGCGGCCAAGCCGAGCCAGAGCGCGGCGCGCAGCGGCAGCGAAGAGAAGCCGAGGAGCCCGTCGACGGCCAAGGCCAGCATCTTGTAGGGCGAGTATTTGGTCCTGCCCGCCGGGCGCTTGCCGGCGGTGAAGCGGACCTCGGCCTGCGGCAGCCCAAGCCAGGCGATCATCGCCCGCAGGAGCCGGTGGCGCTCGCGGAGCCCCTTGAGGGCGTCGACCGCCTTCCGGTCCAGCAGCCGGAAGTCCGCGGCGCCGTCCGACAGCGGCGTCGGGGACAGCCGGTTGAAGACGCGGTAGTAGAGCGCCGACCCGAGCCTCTTGGCGGGCCCCGCGTCCTCGGTGCCTTCCCGGACGCCCTGCACGACCGGGTAGCCCTCGCGCCACCGCTCCACGAATTTCCCGATCAGCCCGGGCGGGTGCTGGAGGTCGCCGTCGAGCATGATCACCGCGTCTCCGGCCGCCAGATCGATGCCGGCGGTCAGGGCCGCCTGGTGCCCGAAGTTCCGCGACAGAGAGACGACGACGACGGTCGGGTCCTTCGCCTGGAGGAACGTCAGGCGCTCCAGCGTCTTGTCGGTGGAGCCGTCGTCGACGAAGACGATCTCGCGGCGCTCGGGCCGGCCCTCCAGCGCACGCGCGAGCTCTTGGTGGAAGCGCTCGACCATGTCTTCCTCGTTGTAGACCGGGACGACGATCGACAGCAGCGTCTGCTCAGGCGCCACGAGGGGCCACCTCCAGGGTCTGGCCGGTCAGCGTCAGCCGGTGGTGCTCCGTGTCGATCGTGCCGGGCCGGCCCAGCTCGAAAGAAGCGACCGGCGAGAACCTCCGGCCGTGCCACGGGCACGAGAGCCGCTCCCCTTCGCAGCGGGCGGCGTCCAGGCTCGCCCCTTCGTGGGGGCAGAGCCTCGGGAAGACTTGCAGCGAAGAGCCGCGCCGCACGAGCCGCAGCCCCAGGTGGTCGTCTTTGCCGACCCAGGCCTCTCCGTCGGCGGGAAGCTCGCGAGCGAGGTCGACGGTCGTCCGTCCGGCCGCCGGCGCCGAGGGCAAGACGACGTTCGAGACCTGGATGTCGAGGCTGTCGACGCTCGTGAAGTCTTTGCCGTCGTAGCGGTACGAGTAGCCCCAGGAGCGGATCTGCGCGCGGCGCCGCCGCATCGGCCGGTCGCCTTCCATCAGCCTTTCGTTGTTGCGCCGTACGGCCCAGCGTAGCAGCGGGATGAGCCAGCCGAGGAGGCGGGGCGCGCCGATGCTGTAGATCGAGCGCACGCGACAGCCGCCCGGAGCGCGCTCCTCGAAGACGGTCTCAACGATGACGACGAAGAACCCGAGCGCCGAGTAGTGCGTCAACGTCCGGGCTCCGACCAGGTAGGAGGCCGCCGTCATCGGGACGTTCACGCCGAAGACCGATTGGACGAGGAGATAGGAGAGCGTGTCTCCGCAGACCGGGGAGTAGACGACGCGCTCCCCCTCCCGCGCGTGGACCACGTTCAGATGCCGCAGGTCCCGGTAGTTCCAGAGCGCGTCTTCCGCGCTGTAGTCTCCCTCCTCGACGATCTCGAGATCCCGGAAGACGAAGCCGAGGGAGTTGAGCTGGCCGATGAGCTGCTCGCGCGTGAGCTTGTGGTCAGGAGCCATCGGCCCTCGCCGGCTTCGCGTCGCACCCGCGCGCGGCGTCCGGAAAGCCCATGAGC
>JACQPK010000354.1 GCA_016207565.1 Elusimicrobiota bacterium | reverse complement strand
CCTTCGGACAGATACCGAGAGGAGCCGTCGGCCTCGAGGGCCCAGCCTCCCGCGGGCTTCGCCGTGCCCGCGTTGAGCTCGCGGTAGATCTGCCGGGAGTCGGCGGAGATGAGCTCCGCGCCCAGGCGGCGAGCAAGCTCCAGAGCGAGGGCTGTTTTCCCCGAGGCGGTGGGTCCTACGATGGCAAGGAGCTGCTTCAGCGGCTCCAATGCGGCGCCTTCTGGGGCTTGTGGCAGAGATCGTTGAAGCGGCACGCCCGCACGCAGGCCTCGGGCAGGGCCAAGGAGAGCCTCGTCTCGCAATCCAGGTTGTCCATCGCCATGGTGTTGATACGGCTCTGGTGCTTCTTGGCGATCTTGAGGAACTGGATGCCGACGACGAAGGTCTCCCCCTTCTCGTGGACCCGCACCACGCGGCCGGTCACGGGCATGTGGTCGAGGCCCGGGAGGTTGAGGACCATGTCGAGCCTCTTGGCATGGGGAGGGGCGAGGAACGTGATGAGCTGCATGCCGCCGGCGGAGAGGTTCGTCAAGATCGCCGGCTGCGTCAAAGACGACCCGCTGGCGATCTTCTTGGCCGGGGCCGAGGTCTTCGGCGGGGCGTAGCGCAGCGTGATCGGCTCGATCAGGTTGCCGACGAGCGCGAAGCGCGGGTGCTTGCGGCGCTCCGTCCGGTCCGTTCCGTTGCGATGGGTCATTTTCTCCTCAGGGCTGAGACGCCAGCATATCAAGTACGTTTTTGCCGATCAAGCGTGTCCGCAGCCCCTGGGGCACCGACCCGGTGACCTCGGCCTCGACGATCGTGCCGGGGGTGGAGGGCGCCTCCAGCTTGGCGTGGAAGTAGTCCTCCGTGCGGCCGCGTCGCTCGTCTTCCAGTAGGATGCGCACCGTCGTCCCGACCTTGCGCTCGAGGTGGTCGCGCTGCAATCCCTCGGTGAGGTCGAGCAGGCGGCGCAGGCGCGCTTCCTTGACCGGCTCGGCGACGGGCTGGGCGAGTTCCGCGGCCTCGGTGCCCTCCCGAGGCGAGAACTTGAAGCAGTACGTGAAGGTGGGGTCGAGCCGCCGAAGCGCCGCGAGGGTGTCCTCGAGATCGGACTCCGTCTCGCCCGGGAATCCCGCGATGACGTCGGTCGAGATCGCGAGGCCGGGGATCGAACGCCTGAGCCGCTCGACCTTGTCCAGGTACTCGGCCCCCGCGTAGTTGCGGCGCATCCGCCGCAGGACGGCGTCCGAGCCCGATTGCAGCGGCAGGTGCAGATGCGGGCAGACGGCCGGCGTCTCGGCCATGGCCGCGATCATCCGGGGGCCGACGTAGTGGGGATGCGGGCTCATGAAGCGCAGGCGGGCGACGCCGGGCAGCGCGCCGACGGCGCGCAGGAGGTCCGCGAAGTCGCGCCCGTCGGGCGCGCGGTAGCTGTTGACGGTCTGCCCGAGGAGCATGAGCTCGCTCGCGCCGGCGGCGACGCGGGCGCGAGCCTCGTTCAGGATCACGTCGAAGGGCCGGTAGAGCTCGCGCCCGCGGACCGCGGGGACGATGCAGTAGGTGCAGGAGTAGTTGCAGCCGCGCATGATCGTGACGAACGCCGCCGGCCCGGTCGTTTCGGGCCGGCGGCGTTCGTCGCGATCCCAATCGTCCTTGGTCCATTCGAACCGTTTATCGAGGGCCTCCTCTAAAAGGCTCGGATACTCCTCGATCGACTTCGCCCCGACGACGAGGTCGACGTAGGGGAACCGCTTCTGGATCCAGCCGCCGAGCCTCTCGGCCGCGCAGCCCGCCACGATCAGGAACCGCTCGGGCCGAGCCTCCTTCCACGGGCGCAACCGGCCGAGCAACGACACCGCGCGGTCCTCGGCGTGCTGGCGAACGGTGCAGGTGTTGACGATGATGGCGTCCGCGTCGTCGGCATCGCCGACGACACGCAGGCCGCGCTCGACGAGCGGGCGCGCGAGCTCGTCGCCGTCGGCGGCCGACATCTGGCAGCCGAAGGTGACGACGTGGAGGCGGCGGGGAGGGTCGGAGGACACCGGTGCGTTTCTACGCCGGACTATTGTACCACAGCGGCCAACGATGACAGGAGGCCCTCCGCGCGCAGCCGGTCCTCCGCGCTCAGTCCGGGCCCGAATCGCTCGCGGTAATGGAGGCGCGCGAGGTCCTCCAGGGGAGCCAGCGCCGGCTTGGCCCGGCGCGCCTCGCGGGCGAACTCCAAGGGAGTCGCGTACGGCGGTCTCTCGAGCCCGAGCGGGGCCACGATCCGCTCGGCGCGGGCGAACAGGCCGGTGTCTCGCCGGCGCCTCCGGAGCCAGGCCCACGCGAGCGCCCCCAGCGCCCCCGCCGCGCCGAGCTCCCCGAGTGTCGAAGGGTCCACGTCCGGCAATCGGAAGAGGTCCTGTCCCACGCGGTGGAAGGTGTTGCGCTGGGCGAAACGGTCGTAGCCGATGACGTTCGAGTACCAGCGGGCCTCGAGCGCGTCCATGTACTTCGTGTACCAGTCGCCGAACGTGCTCAGGAGGCTGGCGCCGCCGGGCGTCGCCTCCACGGTGATCCAGCGCCCGTTGACCAGCGCCTCGGTCCACGCGTGCGCCGCGGACTGGCGCACGTCGTAGAATTTGCCGTACTCGTTCCAGTCCCAGACGTGGAAGCCGGTCACGAGCCGCGTCGGCACGCCGGAGAGGCGCAGGAGGATCGCCGCGGCGGTCGCGAAGTACTCGCAGTTCCCGCGCTTGGTCTTGAACAGGAACTCCTCGAGCTTCGCCCGGCCGTCCCGCGCGAAGGTCGAGTAGCCGTATTTCTCCTTCAGGTAGTCGCGGACGAGCCACACCCGCTCGCTGTCCGTGGCGGCCTTCCGGGTGATGCGCCGGGCGAGCTCGCGCACCTTCGGGTCCAGGCTCGGAGGAACCTGCAGGAAGCGGCGGTGGAGCCTGTCGGCCTCGATGATCGAAGGCCAGATCGCGCTGGTCTCCGAGTCGGCGTAGGCGCGGTAGCGCACGCCGGCCGTGTAGGGGACCGCGAAGTAGCCGGAGTCGAGGTGGTCCATATAGGCGTCGACCCGGCTCGCCTCCTCGACCGCGCGCAGCATCCCCACCGTGAAGATCACCGAGGTGTTCAACGGGAACACGGTGATGTCGTAGGCGCGCTCCCGGTCGGTCGGCGGAGCGAAGCGGAGGTGGGCGCCGCGCCGCAGGCCCCAGGCGCGGCCGCTCAAGGCGCGGAGGACTCGGGTCTGGTGGCGGTACAGGAAGTGCGCCGGGGCCTTGGTCCAGCCCTGGCCGTCGAAGGACTCGTACGCGTTGCCTCGGACGTAGATCGGTCCGGGGGCTATCGGGGATGGGATCGGCGCGACCCGCAGGGCCTTCGTCGTCGAGCGCTTGATGTTGCCGAAGTAGCCCAGCGAGACGCCTTCGGTGAAGCCGGCCACCGACGGGGCCTCGTTGCGCAGCCGGTCCAGACCCATGGCGGTCGCCGGGTTCAACTGCCCCCGGGGCTCGACGCGCGGCGTCACGAGGAAGACCACCACGCCGAACGCCAGCGTCGCGGCCCACACCCGAGAGAGGGGCCTCAGCCACTCGCGGCGGGAATCCCAGCGCGCGCCGTGCGCGACGGCGAGCCAGGCGGCGACGTAGGCGGCGTAGCCGAGGAAGAACACGAAGTAGCCCAGGCTGATCGTCTGTCCCGAGACGAGGAAGAACCCGAGGAAATGCGCGAGGAAGGTCAGCCCATGACGCCCGTCGGGGACCGTGAGGGCGCGGTTGAGGAGCACATAGGCGACCAGGTGGCTGGTCGCGACCGTGATGCCCGACATCCGCCAATCGATGATGACGGCGAACAGCAGCATCGCGAGCGAGAGGACGTCCGAGACCGGCTTCGGCAGCCAGGGGCCCCCGCGCCGTTCCAGAAAGAGGCCGGCGGCGAACAGCGGCGCCAGCGCGACGAGCGGCGCTCCGTTCAGCTCGTCGATCAAAAACAGCGACGCGAAGACCCAGAGCCCTCCCGCCCTCGT
>JACQPK010000352.1 GCA_016207565.1 Elusimicrobiota bacterium | reverse complement strand
GTGCAGGACCATCCGCTCCTGCCCGGCGACGTCCTGCTTTTGTGTTCGGACGGGCTGACCAAGCATGTCGGGGAGGCCGAGATCTCCGCGACTCTTCGAGAGCCCAAACCCGTGGGCGAGCTGGCCGACGTGCTGATCAAGAAGGCCAAAGACGGCGGCGGGTCGGACAACGTGACGGTCGTGCTCGCTCGCGTGCCGAGCGGCAATTCGACCGGCATCCGCGGCTTCTTCTCGAAGATCTTCCAACAATGAGAGGGATATGCCGAAGCTCTTGCTGAAGTTCAACGCGGCCGTCCTGAAGGAGATTCCGCTCGACAAGGACTCCTTCACGGTCGGCCGCAAGCCCGACAACGACATCGTGATCGACAACCCGGCCGTCTCCGGGCACCACTGCAAGATCTTCCGCCAGGGCGAGGGGTACTATCTCGAGGATCTCGACTCGACGAACGGGACCTTCCTCAACGAGAAGCGGGTGATGAAGTCCGGATTGCACGACGCCGACGTGATCGGTCTCGCCAAGCACGCCCTGGTGTTCGTCGAGGACAAGCCCGCGGCCCCGCCTCCGCCGCCTCCTCCGCCCCCGGCCGCCGAGAAGACGGTCGTGCTGTCCGCCGGCCAGCAGCAGGACATGGCGAAGGCCTCCGCCCAGGCCAACGCCAAGCCGAAGGAGAGGATCGGCGGCCTCAAGGTCCTCAAGGGCATCGTCGGGCAAATCGAGTACGAGCTCAAGGGGCTTTCGACGTACATCGGGAAATCCGACCGCGTCCAAGTGCCGATCCAGGGCACGGGCCTCTTCAAGTCCGCCCCCGAGGTCGCCGCCTCGATCCACCGCAAGCCCGAGGGCTACGTCCTCGTGGCCGTCAAGGAAGGCTATCCGGTGGTCAACGGCGCGGCGGTCTCCGGCCAGGTCGTGCTCAACGACGGCGACCTCATCGACTGCGGCGCGACGACGATGCAGTTCTTTCTCAAGGAACAAGCCTAGGCTCGTGCCCGCCGTCTGGCTGCTTCTCCTGGCGCTCCCGCTGCGCGCGGAGCCGCTCCCTTCGTGGAACGACACGCCCACCCGCCGCGCGCTCGAGTCGTTCGTGAGCGCCGCCTTGCGCCGCGACGGGCCCGGCTACGTCGAGCCTGCCGCGCGCGTGGCCGTCTTCGACTTCGACGGCACGCTGGCGGTCGAGGCGCCCGTGTACGGCCAGGTGAGCTTCTCCGTCTGGCGGCTCGAGCGCCGCAAGGCGGCGCTGCCCCCCGAGCGCGTCCAGCGGCTCGCGGCCAAGATCCGCGCGCTCCCGCCCGACCGGCTGGTCGAGCTGAGCTGGGACGACACCGTCGAGCTCTGGGCTCTCGGGCTCTCGGGCGCCTCCGGGGGAGAGGTCCAGCGGGACGCGGACGAATGGCTTCGGACGGATATCCACCCCCGCTTCGGGCGGACGCGGGGCGAGCTCCTCTACGAGCCGATGCGCGAGGTCATTGCGTGGCTGAAGACGCGAGGTTTTAAGGTCTACATCGTATCGGGCAGCACCCAGGACTTCCTGCGCGCGTTCGCCGAAGAGCGGCTCGGGGTGCCCCGCGAGAATGTCATCGGCTCCGAGCTCGAGCCCGCCTTCGCCGAGGCGGCCCCCTTCGAGGTCGAGCGCCGCGGCTCCTTCCGCGAGCTCGTCGACAAGGATCGCAAGGTCGTCGAGATCGACCGCCGCATCGGCCGCCGTCCGGTCGTCGCGTTCGGCAACTCCGACGGCGACGTGGCCATGCTCACCTACGCGGCGAAGGGGCCGCGCCCCGGCTTTGCGGCCTTCGTCCACCATGACGACGCCGAGCGCGAGTTCGCCTACGACCGCGGCAGTCCGGTGGGCGCGCTTTCGCGCGGCCTTGACGTCGCCGCCGAGCGCGGTCTCCGCCTCATCAGCATGAAGCGCGACTGGAAGCGGGTCTTCGCCCCCGCGAAGGCGCCCGCGCGCGAGCCCGCCGCCGCGCCGCGCTAGAACGACCCCGGCTACGGGGCCTGCGTGTCTTCCTGCGGCCGCCCGGGCTCGACCCTCGGCCGCGGGGCGGGTACTTCCTCCACCAGGCGGATCTCGTGCTGTCCTGGGGCGACGGCCGCGAGCCGCACGGCCGCCGACCCTTCCTGGACCCAGGCGCCGGCGAGCGACCCGGACAGCGTCACGACGACGCGCCCGGCCGCGGACCGGTCCGCGCGCGCATCCACGAAGCGGAACGCGGTGGTGACGGGGTTCTCGTAGACGAACGTGCAGCCGCCCGGCGACGATGGATTGGGCGGCGCGCACTGCTCGATGATCTCCATCGAGCGTAGGACGAACAGGTGCGAGGCGGCGCGGCCGGGACCGAACTTGACCGTCTTTCGCGCCGTGGTCCAGCCGACGCGTCGCCGGATGCCTTGCGGCGCGAGCTCTTCGACGATTCGATGCGTCTGCACACCGTCGTCGAAACCGACGGGTTGGGCGCCGGCGGCGGGGACCAGCCCTGCGGTCGCCGCGAGCGCTAGAAGCGAACTCCTCATGTGTGCCTCCGAGTACGTCCGGAGTGTAGCCCGGCGCGGCGGGAGCTCGATAGCGGCGAAAGACCCGGCCGGGGCGGCCTCGAAGACCCGGAAGCGGCCCGGCTCGCCGGAGCGCGGGCCGGGCCGCCACGGTTCGCCACCGGAAGACCGGCGCCTCGAGTCCCGGGAGCCCTGACTCGACGCGGCTCGGCCTCGCGGGCTATTTCAGCCGCTCTTTGGGCTTCCCGAGCGAGAAGGTCTTCAGGAACCTCTCGAAGGCGGGCTTGACCTTAGGGTAGTGGGCCTCGGAGGCCGAGAGCTGCAGGGCGTAGAAGCCGCCGTCCACGGGAACGATGACGAAGTCGTCGATCGACCGAACGTCTCGCGAGATCATCTTGGTGTCGGGCACGTTCACCAGCCGGCTCGTCGAGAACCGCGTGGCTCTCACGCCCGCGACGCGGAGCGGCTTGCCCGCCTTCGCCCGCAGCTCGAAGATCGGCGCGGTCGTCGACATGGCGCGCCGGAAGCTCTCCGGCGTCGGCGTGTCGGGATGGTCCTTCGCGTAGAAGGCGCAGATGATTCCGGTTCGGCGTCTCAATCCCGGCTCCAGCGGACCGATGAACGAGACCGACG
Organism: Elusimicrobiota bacterium; assembly: GCA_016207565.1. Classification (GTDB taxonomy): domain Bacteria; phylum Elusimicrobiota; class Elusimicrobia; order UBA1565; family JACRDR01; genus JACRDR01. The sequence continues at coordinate 3,817 of JACQPK010000352.1, read as the reverse complement.
GCTCCGGCTCCGTGTCGACGAGAGTCTCCCAGCCCGCGGGCGCCTCCGCGGACCAGGCGCCGTCCTTCGCCCGGTAGGGCGCGGCGCTCAGGGCACAGGCAAGGAGAATTGATAGCGCTGTCGCCATAGGAGGTCGTCGATGGTGAGCTGCTGATGCAGCTTCTTGTCGTTGGGGACGCGCGCCAGCCTGTCCTCGACCCGCTTGCGGAACTCAGCGTCGGAAGGCAGGGCGGCGAGCACGCGCTCCCGGTCGGCCTGCAGGTTGCCTAGGCCCCGGCGGTACTCGCGCTCGCTGATGGCGCCGATCCGGCGGAGCGCGCCCAGCTCGTCTTGTAGCCTCGCGACTTCCACATCCACCCCCTTCGCGAGCTCCGTCCGCTTGGCGCGGGTGAACGCCTCGCCCGAGAGCGCGAGCTGGGCGCGCAGCTTGGTCTCGAGCCCCTCCGGCGCCGACTCCGCGGCCTCGACGTGGTAGGCGACCGGGCTCTCCAGGAGGGTCGTCAGGCGCCGGCGGTAGCCGTGGCGGTCGTACTTCCACGTAAGGTACCCTCGGGCGGCCTCCGGGCTGAGGAACCGCTGCGGGATCGCCCCCGTCGCCCGGGCGTAGTTGTCGATGAAGCGGAGCTCCGCCTGGCGGGATTTCTCTTCGTTCAGCGGGATCACCGCGCCCGCCTTCGTCTCGCGCGTGCGGATGTGCATCAGCTCGTGGAGCAGGGTCTGGGCGCGCTCGACGTCGCCGTACCTTCGCACCTCGGAGTCGGCGTATACCTCGACGATCATCCCGCCGCGGCGCTCCACGCGGAGCGGGCTTTCGCCCAGGTAGGGGGCGAGGTTCGGGACGACGCCGAGATATTGGTCGTACTGGCCGGAGCCGGTCCGGAGCGCGTGTCCGTCGGCGATGAGGTAGCCCGGGTTGTAGCGGATCTTGTAGTACTCCCGGCCGGTCTTCGGGTCGTTGAGCACCTGCATCATGCCGCCCTGGCTCGGGAAAAAGTCGTCCGGCTCCGCCTGGATCCGCGGGCCGTGCCGCGCCAGGATGTCGATCGCGTCGCGGGCGTCTTGCGGATCGGCGTAGCGCGCGATGAGCTTGAGGGCCCGCTTCACCTCGGGCGTGTATCCCGACGACGTTCCCGCCTTCGGGTCCGTCCACCAGGCGGCGTCGATCTGCGCGTCGAGGACCCGCACGTCGGGACGGGTCGCGAGCCCGGCGAACGCGGCGCCGGCGGTCGTGTCGGGGGCGGCGCCGTCGTCGAAGAAACCGCCCGGGCCGAACGGGCTGCCCGTGGGGACTCGCGCGCGGCCGGTGAGGCTCCAGCCGTCGGCCCTCAGCCACGCCTCGTAGCGGCCCGCCACGTCCTCCGGCAGCACGTCGCCGTCGACGCGCAGCACCTCGCGGATGCGGTCCGCCTCCTCGGCGTTCCAGGCAGGCCTCATCCCCGCGAGCCGCCGGGAGCGGTAGGACTCCTGGTAGGCGTCGAGCTGCGTCAGCGCCCGCTGCAGGCGCTTGGCGCGCGTGCCTTCGAGCCGTCCGCGCACCTGCTCGTTGGTGAGGCACTCGCCGTCGCCGTCGAGAAAGTGCGTCCGGTCGTCGCACTCGGAGGCCGAATCCCGCAGCTCGGTCGCGTCGCCGTCGGGGATCGGCGAGATCCGCCGGTCGAAGTAATGGTGGCCGTAGACCGGTCCGCCGGCGGGGGGGCGCAGCCAGGCCAGCCGACACTCATGGGCGAGGGAAAGCGACGCGCCGAGCGCGTATCCGAGGAGGGCCGCCGCGACCATGCCATAAGGATGGCGGCACCGGCGTTTTTTCGGTTGAAGCCTAGGGCCCAGCCCGAGGGTGGCCGAGGGGCCTACAGGCTACGGAGCCACTGCTCGACGGGAAGGGTCCAGGCCTGCAGCTCTTGGGGTTTATCGAAGATGCGCGGCTTCGCGAAGAGCTCCCCGGACTCGTCGCGCCAGTACCACGACGCGACCACCGAGAGGCGAAGCCGGAGCATCGTCGCCGTGGCGGGAGGCAAGGCCTCGAAGCCCCCTTTCGACTCGATTTGGGCGAGCGTCGAGTCGTACCACTCCGCCATGCGCAGGGCCTCGCGGCTGAGCGGCAACGAAGAGCGGGTCGCGCCGATGGGCGCCAGGCGCTCGAGGCGCGGCGCCGGACGGCTCGGAGGCAGCGGGGCCGGGAACCGCGGAGCCAAGTGCGGCGGGCGGCCCGCGATCGCGTCGCGCAGGTCGTCGGGGATCTCCGTGCGCTCGTCTCGCGGCAGCAGTCCGGCCAACGCCGCCAGTCCCAGGAGCCCGAGCCCCCACTTTCGCATGCTGGAATGATAGATCATGCCGCGCCTGCCCGCGCCGAAAGCCTCGAGAAAGTCAAAAATACAATAGATCTCAAGATCTTTTGTCGGCCTTCGGGGAATCTTTCGATAGTCTTGAAGCCCGCTACTCGCACAGGTAGCGCAGCAGGTCCCGCGCGGACACCACCGCGAGGCGCCCATCCGAGCGCCGCACGGCCAGGTGATGCATCCCGTGCAGCGACATCTTGTTGAAGGCGTAGGCGAGCGGCTCTTCCTCGCGGATGCACTCGGGGTTCGGCCGCATGACGTCGGCCACCTGCACCCGGGAGATGTCGGAGGCGAGGTCGCTCTTGAGGAGCAGGTCGCGCTCGGTCAGGATGCCGGCCAGCGCGTCGCCCTTCATGACGAGCACGCAGCCGACCTTCTTCTCGCGCATGAGCTTGACGGCCTGCTCGAGGGTCGCGTCGACCCCGAGGTTGGCGGCGTCGTGCGGCTGGAGGTCGCGCACCGAGCCTTCGAGGATGCGCTTCTGCATCCCTTGTTTGGGCTGGGGCGTCGACAGGACCGCGATGGGCGCGTGGCAGGCCGAGCAGTCCTCCTCGCCCGGCAGGTTCACGTGCCCGCAGTCGGGACACTTCATTTGACTTCCCAGGTCTCCGGGCCGGCGAGGAGCTTGGCGAGGTCGGCGGGGGTCTTCTGGGCCGCCGCCGCGAGCTGCTGGTCCATGAGCTGCTCGTAGCTCGGCTCGCTCACGGCGCGGAACACGCCGACGGGAACGGGGAACTCGGGCTGCTCCATCTGGGCGAGCATGTAGGCGAACGCCGGGCTGGCCTTCTCGTCGTGGACGATGAGATCTCCCGGCGCCGTGCCCGCCGCGAAAGTCGCGACCTCGGGCGCCATCCCCTTCATGCGGATGCCGCGGTCGCGGTTCTTCCCGAAGACGAGCGGCTTGCCGTTCTCGATCTTCAGGGCGTTGTCTTCGCGCGTGGCGCGGTCCTCGACGGAGGTGAAGGCGCCGTCGTTGAACACGATGCAGTTCTGCAGGATCTCGACGAAGGCCGAGCCCTTGTGATTCGCCGCGCGGGCGAGCACGCCGCGCAGGTGCTCGACGTCGGTGTCGATCGCGCGCGCGACGAAGGTCGCCTCGGACGCCAGCGCGAACCGGATGGGGTTGATCGGGCGGTCGATCGTGCCGGCGGGGGACGACTTCGTCTTCTTGCCGAGCTCGGAGGTCGGCGAGGCCTGGCCCTTGGTCAGCCCGTAGATCCGGTTGTTGAAGAGGAGGATCTTCAGGTCGACGTTGCGCCGGAGCGCGTGGAGCAGGTGGTTGCCGCCGATCGACAGCGCGTCGCCGTCGCCGGTGACGACCCAGACCTGGAGGTCGGGCCGAGCGCACTTCAGGCCGGTCGCGACGGCCGGGGCGCGGCCGTGGATCGTGTGCATCCCGTACGTGTTCATGTAATACGGGAAGCGGCTCGAGCAGCCGATGCCGGAGACGAACACGACCTTCTCGCGCGGGACGCCGAGCG
>JACQPK010000353.1 GCA_016207565.1 Elusimicrobiota bacterium | reverse complement strand
GCGGCGATGGCATACAGCGGATCGTCAACCGTCTTTGATCTTCAGTCCTCTGCGTGCCTTTCCGTCACTTTCCTTTGCGTACCTCTGCGTTACTCCGTTCCCAGGGCACCGGGGAAACTTGGAGTCATCTGGTGCGTCGCACCAGATGAGACTCCGTCAGCGGCCTGAGCGTCCCCGCCGCCGCTGGAACCGCTCGGCCATCTCCCGCTTCGCGGCGGCGCGGCGAATCATCTCCCGACGGACCTCCTCGAGCGCCTGGCGCGCCTGCGCGGCCACCGCCTGGCGCGCGACGAACCCCGGCACCCAATCCTTGGGCCGCACCTCGAGACGGTAGCGCACGCGCACCGACTCCTGCCCGGCGAAGAGCCGCCAGGAGCCCGCGTAGCGGGCGACGTCCCCTTTCGCCGCGTCCTCGAAGGAGAGCTCCTCCTTCGGGCGCTCGGAGACGCGGAGCGTCACCGACACGGTGCGGCGCAGCATCCACCACTCGAGCCGGGCCGCCTGGCGGACGAGGCAGCCGCCCGCCCAGCGGCGGACGACGCGGCTCTCGCGCAGCGAGGTGATGAAGCGCGGGAGCTCGTTGTAATCGGTCAGCACCTCCCACGCGACGGCGGGAGGAACCGCGACGCTGAATTCGGCCTCGACGCGCGAGGCGCCGTCGGGGCCGCGCTCCGGAGCGACGGTCACGTCCGCGGCCCGCGCTTGCGCGAGGGCCAGCGAGAGGGCGAGGGCATTGAGCACGCCTCCAGGATACCGCGACGGCGGCCGCGGACCTATAGAGGCTTCCCGAAATTCGCGCGACGGCCGCTCGCGCCCTTGAGAACGCAACGTCGATCCGGCACACTGGAGGGCGATGTCGCCGAGGAGCCTGCTGATCGCCGCCGCCGCCTCCGCGGCCGCCGCCGTCGCCGGCTTGGTCGCCGTCGCGAGGTTCGGGGCGGGTCCGGAGGAGCTCGCCGTTCCCGTCGTGGACGTGACCCCGGCGAGTTGCCTCTCCACGTGGGGGGCGCCGCGCTCCGGGGGGCGGCGTCACCGGGGCATCGACATCTTCGCCCCGCGCGGCACCCCGGTGGTGGCTTCGGCCGCGGGCTTCGTGTTCAAGGCCGGCCGGAGCGGCCTCGGGGGCAATGTCGTCTGGGTCGCGGGCGCCGGAGGGCGGCTCTACTACTACGCGCATCTCGACCGCTTTCGCGAGCGCCTCGGGTTCGGCTCGTGGGTCGCGGCGGGCGATACGTTGGGCTATGTCGGCAACACCGGGAACGCGGCCTCGACGCCTCCGCACCTGCACTTCGGGGTCTATCCCGCCAGCCAGGGTTTCTTTCCGGTCGATCCGGCCCCGCTGTTGCAGCGGGCGGGCCGGACGACGGTCTCGACCGGACGCTAAGGGCTAGGGCGTCGGTCGGAGGGGCGGAGGCTCGTTTTTCTCTTGGGACTCGAGCTGCGCGAGCTCGTCGCGAGCGGCGACGAGCTGGTCCTCCATCGCTTTGAGGAACTTCTTGGCGTAGTGGCCTTCGAGGCTGTCGGGCTTGTAATACGGAAGCTCCATCCGGGTGCGCTCGATCCCGTCCTCCAGGCCCATCAGGAGACGGCGGAGGAACTCCTTGCGTTCCATCCGGGCAATGTTAGCTTACTTCTCGAGAGCTTTTCCGGCGGCGTAGCCGGCGAGGCCGCCGATCGCGGCGCCGACGAGCGCCCCGATCGGGCCTCCGACGAGGAAGCCGATGAGCGCGCCGAGCAGGCCGCCGCCCGCCGCGGGGAGCGCCTTGCGCGCCAGCACGCCCCAGGGGTTGCCTTTCTGGGCCGGGGCGTCGCGGTTGACGATCGGGCTGGGAGGCGGCGCGACGCGAAAGCCCCCCGGCGACGCGGTGACCGGCGCGGAAAGACCGGGGCGTTCGGGGGTGGTGCCGCCGCCGCCCGCGGCGGGCGCGGGCACCGAGACCGGCGGGGGTCCGGCCTGGACCGGCGCGGGCGTGTCGCCGGCGCGCGGCGGCGTCTGGTTGAAGACCTCGCCGGCCCGCCGGGAGGCCTCCTCTTCCGTCGGCGCGTGGCGGCCGGCCTGTCCGGAGCCGGAGGCCTGCCGGGCCACATCGATGGCCGGCGTATCGACGAACGAGACCGCCTTGACCGCCGGCGGGCTGACGATGTAGGCGGAGATCTCCTGCGCGAGCTTGCGGCGCTTCTCGCGTACCGCGTCCTCGACCTTGCCTCTCGCCCAGCCGAGGAAGGCGTTCCCGTCCGAGAGGTCCTTCAACGCCTCCTGGCGCTTGGCCTCGGGGAGGTGGTTGAGGCGGTGGTTCATGACCGCGAACTCCCAGTCGTCGACCATCCGCTCGATGGAGGGGGCCCCCGCGACGATGTCGTTGGTCGTCAGGTGCTGGTGGTAGGCGTTGGCGAACTCGACGATCCGCTTGCGCCAGCGCTGCTCGAAAGAGTTCTTGGCGGCCGCGTCGCCGTTGGACGCGGCCGCGGCCTGGCTTTCAAACGCCTTTTGCTGCTCCGGATCGCTCAGGACGACCGCGAGCATCCACGCTTCGTCGCCGGTGAATCTCGACCGCAAGTCCTCGGCGCGCGCCAGGACGGCGGAAAGGAGCAGGCACGCCGCGAGAGCCGGGACTCGCATGGTCTCGTTCAGTGTAGTGTCGCGCGATCCGGGCCGGTAAGGACCCGGGGGCCTAATCCCCTTTGGGTCCTTTGGTCCCCTCGATGGTCCCGTGACGAAAACCTAAAATGGCGGGATGCTGCCGGAGCATTGGTTCGACCGCCTCGAGCGCCGCTTCGAGTCGGTCTCGATCCCGAACCTCGCGACGTTCTTGGTCGCGATGAACGCCGTCGTCTGGATCATGACGATGGCGCGGCCCGAGTTCCCGTACCGCCTCATCCTCTTCCCGGAGGCCGTCTTTGCCGGGGAGGTCTGGCGCGTGCTGACCTTCGCCGTCGTGCCGCCCGCGATGGCGCCGCTGTGGATGGTATTTTGGCTGCTCCTCCTCTATACGTACGCCTCCGCGCTGGAGCAGGAGTGGGGGGACTTTCGCTTCAACCTCTTCTTCGGCGCGGGCGTGGCCGCCACGGCGGTCGCCGCCTTGGCGAGCGGCTGGCCCCTGTCGAACATGACGCTCAACGCCAGCCTATTTTTGGCCTTCGCGAGGCTGTACCCGGATTTTACGATCAACCTCTTCTTCATCCTGCCCGTCCAAGCCCGCTGGCTCGCCGCGTTCGCCGCGCTGGGGCTCGCGTGGCGCTTCGTGGCGCACGGCTCCGCGGCGCGCTGGGAGGTGGCGGCGGGCGTGGTGAACTACCTGCTGTTCTTCGGGGGGGACCATCTCGACGAGCTGAAAAGGCTCTGGAGGCGGCGTGGCCGATAAAGTCGTCTACTCGACGGACCCGAGCTACTGCACGGCGTGCGGCAAGTCGCCGTGCGTCTGCGCGGACAAGAAGGTCCGTCCCAAGCAGCCGGAGCCCGTGCGCCTATCGTTTCAGCGCGGCGCGAAAGGCAGCGGCGTGACGAAGGTCGAGCGGATGATCCTCCACCCGACGCTGAAGGAGCAGCTGCTCAAGAAGCTCAAGAGCCGGCTCGGCTGCGGCGGCACGGTCCGCGACGGCAACCTCGAGCTCCAAGGCGACCACCGGGACATCGTCGAGGAGGAGCTCCGGCGCGAGGGGTTCCCGGTCCGCCGCATCGGCTGACGTCACCGCGGCGACAACCAAACGTTTCCCGCCCTCGACGCGCCGCGTATTACAATGCGTCTCCATGAGACGACACGGGACGCGAAGCGAGCTGAAGACGATCCTCATGGTCGACGACGAGGCCGACCTGCTCTCGACCGTGCAGCCGATGCTCGAGGCGGAGGGCTATCGGGTGGAGACGGCGAAGGACGGGGAGGAGGCCCTCCGCCGCATCGCCGCCCGCCGGCCGGACCTGCTGCTCTTGGACCTCGAGATGCCGGGCATCGGAGGGCGGCAGGTCTGCGAGCTGCTACGGGGTGCGGACGCCACGCGCTGGCTGCCGATCCTGGTGCTGACGGGCCGCTCCGACGCTTCCGAGGAGATCCGCTGCCTCGAGCACGGCGCCGACGACTTCGTCGCCAAGCCGTTCGACGGCGACGAGCTGCGGGCCCGCATCCAGGCCCTGCTTCGGAGGAGCGCCCTCGGCCGCTGGAGGCCTCAACCGGCCGTCAACGCGAACTGAACCGGAAGAGTCCCGCGCTGCGCGATGCTTGACAGCCCTCGTGGGCCCGCCATATCCTTCCGGCGTGGGCAAGGACATGGCGCGTCGAGCGGCGGCCGCCGCCGTGCTGCTCGGGGCCGGCTGCGCCGGCGTCCCCACGCGCGAGCCGGTGCCCCTGAGCGAGCTCCGCAAGCAAGGGGCGGTGCTCCAGGCCCACGAGTACTCGTGCGGCGCGGCGGCCCTCGCGACCCTCATGGGCCTCTTCGGCAAGCCCGTCGGCGAGGCCGAGCTCCTCAAGCGGGTCTTCCCGAAGGGGCTGCCTCTGGAGGCCGCGCCCGACGGGAAAAAACGCCTGCGGGCCCTTAACCTCGAAGACCTCGAGCGCGGGGCCCGCGACGCGGGGTTCTCGGTCGTCTCGCTGCAGCTCGACGCGCGCGGCGTGGAGCGCTCGCTCTCCGACCTGAAGCCCGCCATCGCGCGGATGTATTTGTACCAGAGCTATCTCCACTTCGTCGTGCTGCGCGACATCAAGGACGGGTGGGTCTCGATCACCGATCCGGCCTACGGCCACGTGAAGCTCCCGGCCGGGCAGTTCCTCGCGGCGTGGGACAAGGGAGATCGCGTGCTGCTGGCCGTCGGCCGCAAGCCGTTCTACGCCTGGAAGACCCGCGACGGCGGCGCGATGTACCTCAAGCGTCAAGAAGACGACCGGGTCGCGTCCTCGGAGTCCCTCGATCCCACTCCGCTGTACGGCTCGATCCACCGCAGGCTGCCGGAGCTCGGGAGCCTCCCTCGTTGAGGGCGCTCGCCGCCGTGATCGTCTGCCTCGCGGCGTCTCGCGTCGCGGGCCAGGAGTGGTACATCCCCAAGCGACAGACGCTGCTGACGCGGGGCTCCGGCGAGATCGGGACGAGGCTCCAGCTGTCGGCGAACAACGACGGCCTGCTGGACACGCTGCGGCTCGAGGCGGTACCCCACCTCCGCTTCGCGCCGCTGCGAAGGCTCGAGGTCTACACGGAGCTCCCGTTCTCGTACGCCGAGCGCGAGGACGTGGTCAACTTCAACCTGGTCAAAAACGACACGACCGGCATCGGCGACGCCTTCGCCCAGCTCAGCCTCGAGGGCTTCTCGGGCGAAGACTGGAAGGTGCTCTATAACCTCGACGGGTCCTTCCCGACGGGCAAGAGCCCCTACCGCCACCGCGTGTCGCTCGGCAGCGGGCACTTCGCGGCGGCGCTCGGACAGACGGCGATGAAGGTGATCGATCCCCTCGTCTTGTTCATGCACCTGGGCTACCAGCACGTCTTTCCCCGGCGCACGATCGTGGGCCGGGTCTCGCCGGGCCGCTCGATCCGGTTCCGCTTCGGCACCGCGCTCGCGCTCAACCCCCGGGTTCAGACCACGCTGCACGTCACCGGCGACGCGATCAACACGACCCGGATCAACGGCAGCCCGACGCCCGGGAGCTCGGGGACCCTGCTCCGCTTCGGCTGGGGGCTGGACTGGACGATGCTCAGCCGGCTGCGCTGGTCCTTCGACGCGGCCTTCGGGATGACCAAGAATACCCCCGACGCGACGCTTTCCACCGGCTGGTCCATTCGTTTTTAGATTAAGAATAAATCACTTTTCGTGTAACATCACTGTGAATTGACGTAACGCCGGCCATGCCCCACACTTAGCATCGTGCAAGGCCTGCTGGCATTCCTTATACTGTCGCTTCCCGCCGCCGCCCGCCAAGACATCGTGTACTCCGATCGCGCGCTCTCCGGCGCCGCGGTCGTGTTGATCTCGAAGCCGGCCAAGGTCGCGGCCGGCGTCTCGGCCCCGGTGGGAGTCGCGTCCGTGTTCGCGCCGCAGTCGGGCTCAGGCGAGACCGGCAACGGCGAGCCCAAGGGCGATCACAACGACGACGGGCACGCCGACAACGGCAAGGGGGGCGGCGGCGGGAATGACAACGTGAAGCCGCCGGAGCCCACGCTCGACGGCGGCGAGCTCGTGCTCAACCACGAGTTCGCGGAGGGCCTCAACCACTGGGAGCACCAGAACGCCCTCACCGCCCGCAGCCTCGGCCCGATCGAGGCGGACCCGGCCCAGTCGGCCGACGGAGTCTTTGCCATCGCCCATACGGGCACCTTCGACGACTCCTTCAACACGTGGGTCCTCGGAGCCCCGCCGGTCACGCAGGGCTTCATCGAGCAGAGCGTCTCCGTGCCGCTCGCGCGGACGGCGTCGTTCAACATGCTCTACAACTTCGTCTCGGCCGAGTATCCCGAGTGGCAGGGCACGGAGTACAACGACTACTTCTCGGTGACGCTGTCCGGCCCCTCGGGAGAGAAGACGCTCACCAAGGCGGAGTTCCTCAACAGCACTTCGTTTAACTCCGTGACGAACCTGCCCGAGTGGATGGACACCTGGGTGCCGGGCGAGGGCGGGCAGACGGGCTGGAAGCTCTACAACCAGGGCGCCCTTCCTCTCAAGAGCGGCATCTACAAGGTCCGCATCGAGGTCAACGACGTCGGCGACGACATCGTGACCTCGGCCATCCTCGTCGATCGCGTCAGCCTGCGCTGACTTGCATTGGCGCGGCCCCACCGCTACACTCTTCCCAGGCATGCCCCGAATGTCCGCGCTCGCCGTGTTCGTCGGCGCCTATGTGGTCGCGGGAAAGCTCGGGCTGAGCCTCGCCGTCGTGAACCCGAGCGCCTCGCCGGTCTGGCCGCCCACCGGGATCGCGATCGCGGGCCTCCTGCTTCTCGGCGTCTCGGCGTGGCCGCTCGTGCTGGCCGGCGCGTTCCTCGTGAATTGGACGACGACCTGGCATCTCCCGTCGTCGGTCGCGATCGCTGCCGGCAACGCGGCCGAGGCCGCGCTCGGGGCTTGGCTCGCGGTCTGTTGGGC
>JACQPK010000340.1 GCA_016207565.1 Elusimicrobiota bacterium | reverse complement strand
TCGCGTGTGAGATCGCATCCTCCGGCCGCTCCATACCAATAGATACGGATAGGCTCCGAAAAAGTTCCGTCCTCTGCGTTCCTTTTCGTTAATTTCCTCTGCGTGCCTCTGCGTTATTCCGTTTTCCCTGCTACCGGGGAAACTTGGAGCCGCGCGGCGGCGACTCGCCCGCACGCTCAGGGAGCAGGCCGGCAGCCTCGGCAGACGCGATAAAGCTCCCGCAGGCGCTCGCCGGTCTTCGGTCCGGGGCGGGCGGTCATCCGGAACCCTCCCTGGGCCGACCCCGCGGCGATCACGAGCCGCCGCGTCTCGCCGTCGCGCACGAGCGTCAGCGGCACCTCCCGCCCCGGGTGGAATAGGGTGAGCCCGAAGGCGAAGCGCGGCGCGTCCTCGCCGACCCCGATACCGGGATTGCGCGTCGCGCGCCAGCCTTCGAGCTCGTCGCCGGGCCTGACGCCGGCGTCGGCGGCCGGGCCGTCGGGGTCGACCGCCTCGACCGTCCGGCCGTCGGCGGCGAGCGACAGCCCGAGGTAGCTCAGCTCGCGCGGCTCGCGGGACAGCTCGAAGCCGAGCTCGCGCGTCAGCAAGTCGCCCGCGGGAGGAAGTCCGGCCTCGTCGAGCCAGAGGCGCGCTTGGGCCCCCAGCCCCCGCCGGGCGAGCGCCGCGCGGAACGCCTCCGGCGTCGCCGGCTCGCGGCCCCGCGCGGCCAGGTCCTTGAGGACGGCGAACAGCGTCCCTTGGCCTCGGCGCCGGAGCTCGGCGTCGGCGGCGAAGGCCACGATCGCCCCCTTCGCGTAAGCCAAGTCCTCCCATTCGGGCTTGCGCCACTCGATGTCCGTCCTCGCGAGGACTCCCTCCTTCGCGCGCGGATGCGCCAGCGCCCGGTGCTCGAGATCCGCCAAGCCCGCGCCGAAGCGCTCCCCCGCGTCGATCCCCGATGCCCACAGCCCCCACAGCGCGACGTAGTCGGTGAGCCCCTCTTGGAGCCACGCGAAGCGCCAGTCCTCGACGCGGATCTTGATGCCGAGCCAGAGATGAAACAGCTCGTGGGAGAGCAGCTGCACCATGTGATCGGGCACGGCCCGGTCGGAAGACCGCAGGCTGAACTCGAGCCCGTGCGCGGTGCAGGTCCCGTCTCCGGCCATCCCGGCGACGAAGATGCGCGGGGGACCTCCCGGCGCGCCGAGCTGTTTGGAGTAGAGGCCGTACAGGCTCGCCGCGTACCCGAGCAGCTCCTCGCTCGACGCGGCGTCGACGCCGGCGCTCCAGAGCTCGACCGTCGTCCCCGCCGCCGCGGCCGTCGCCACGCGCAGGTCGGAGCCGATCAGGATGACGCCGTTCTCGTAGACGTCGTCGAGGGGGATCGAGTCCTTTCCCGTCCAGCGGCCCCAGCCGGTCGCGGCGCGCCAGCCGGGCGGAAGATCGAAGGTCAGACGGCGCCTCGCCCCCGCGAGGACCGGGCCCGATTCCAGCCGCATGAGCGTGTTGACGGAGAAGAAGCGGCAGAAGGTCGGCCCGCAGACCGGCAGGCCGCTCCGCTCGAGCTTCTTCTCGTCGGAGGCCTCCTGGACGGCGAGGCGGTACTCGAGCTGCCAGTCCCGCGTGACCGGCGTCGCGGGCTTGAACCGTCCGTCCCGAGGGACGGCGCCCGGGGCGCCGGACACCTCCGAGAGATAAGGGTCGCGCGAAGTCTGCCAACCGCCCCAGTCCGACAAGGCCACCGCGGGATTGGCGACCGGACCGAGGCCCCGGAGCGCCATGCGGACCTCCAGCCGCCGGTCCCCGGGCCGGTAGCGCACGCGGTACTCGATCTCGGGGGCCGGCGCCGCGTGCGCCGCCGCGGCGAGCGCCAGGAGCAGGGCCGCCGTCATGGGATCGAGAGGACGCCGCCCTTGAGCGTGAGGCCGGGGAGCACCAGCTCAAAAGGCAGCTCCGGCGTGGGCGTCAGCGGGAGGCGCAGGTCGGCGAGCGACGCCGGCAACGGCAGCGGCCCGAGGCTCGCGCGCAGGAGCCGGGCCCGCAGCGCGCGCTCATCGAGCTCGAGGCGGGCCTCCGCGGAGACGCGCAGGCGTCCCTTGAGCTTGGCGTCGACGGCGACGGTGTCCTCGAGCCGGACCGTCGGCTCGACCAGCGCCTTCGCGCGGCGCTCGATGAGCCCGGCCAGGGCTTGGGCCTTCACCGCCGCCGATTCCAGCGTGAGCCGGGTCAGCCGGAGCAACCGGACGTCGGCCAGACCGTCCGGACCGTCGACCGGCACGAGATCGACGCCCTCGAGCCGGGCCTTGACCCCCGCCACCTCGACCCCGCGGATGACCAGCGTGTCCGCGGCAAGGTCGACGCGCTCGTACGCGCCGAGCCGCGGATCCCACCTGCCGAACTTGAGCGTCACGCCCCGCGCGGCGTATTGCGGGGTCTCGAGCCCCGCCACCTTCAGGACGGCTTGCTTGAACGGAGCCCCGGGCCGGCGGCGGCGCTGAAAGAGCAAGGCCGACGTCCCGTCGGGAAGCGGGAACGACTCGACCTGCTCGTAGCCCGCGCGGAACCACGAGCCGTCCTTCAGCATCGCGAGCCGCACCTCGGGGAGCTGGTTCACGACCGACTTCGGCCCGAGGCTGCCCTCCTTGATCGCCACGAACTCGGAGAGCTCGCAGTAGCGGCTGTTGATGCCCCGGAGCCGGATGGCCGTCACGCCGTGCCGCTTGCGCTCCCAATGGAACGCCGGGCCGTTGAACCGGGTGTCGTTGGCCAGCAGGCTCAGGTTCGAGAACGGAAGGCCCGGATCGCGCCTGGCGTTGGCGGCGCCCAGGATGTCGGCGATCCTCCAATCCTCCTTGGCCGGGAGCTCCGTCGACAGCAGGCGGAAGCCCGGGCCCGCGGACGCGACGACCGGATTGACCCAGCCGAACGTGTAGTTGGCCGCGGAGAACACCATCCACGCGCAAAGGGCGATCGCGGCGCGCGGGAACACCCCCGGCACGAAAAGCGCCAGCGGGGCCACCGCCGGGAGCAGGAATCTCATCTGCCGGTTCGGCACGATGGTCCAGAATACGAACGAGACGACAAACCACGCGACGATGAGCCAGCCGTCGTCGCGCCCCCGCTTGAGCCGCGGAGCCAAGACGGCGACGAGGGCCAAGGCCCAGAACGGCGAATCGAGGCCGGCCGCGAGGATGCGGACGTACGAGAAGATCGCCCAGCCGTGCCACACCGGGACGGCCTGGTCGGCGGTCGCGTCGACGAGCCGGGGCAGCAGGACCGGGAGCTGGGCCGCGTACCACGGCAGGCAGAGGGCCAGCGCGAGCCCCAAGGACGCGATCGCGCGCCACCGGGTGAGCCGGTTGCCGGCGGCCCGGACCCACAACACCCCCATCGGGAGCAGGTACGTCCAGGCGCTCCACTTCGTGAGCATCGCCGCGCCGACCAAGCCGCCCGCGACGAGAGACGTGCCCCAGCGCATGAACCCCGCCGACGCGCCGAGCGCCCAATAGGCCAGCGCGACGCAGGCCGCGAGCGGGAGGTCGGAGAGATGGTTGCGGAGCAGCCACTGGGTCTCGGGGATGCAGGCGACGAGCGTCGCCGCGCCGAGGCCGACCCATGGGCCGGCGTAGAGCAGGCCGAGCCCCCATACCGCGACGACGAACGCCGCGAGCCAGCCGAAGTTCGCCCAGAGCACGGCGTTCGCCGCGTCGGGCCGTCCGACCCAGGGCACGAGCGTCAGCTCGTAGAGCGGCGGGAACGGCGGCATCCCGGGCTTCGGACCGAGCCGAAGGACGGCCTTCCAGTCCCCGCGCTCGAGCCTCTCGGCGTAGTCGTGCGCGATCTCGAGGTGGATCGCCTGGTCCCAGCTCGGGGGCCGGTCCTCCCGACCCAGCCAACCGGAAAGCAGGACGGCCTGATACGCCAGGAGCGCCGCGAGCCCGAAGAAGCTGCCGAGCGTTGCATGACGCTCCATTCGTCAATGCTAGCAAAGAATAATCTCCCGAGCCCGATGGCGGTTTTGCTAGCATTCCACCGCGAAATGCGAAGAGTCCTCATCACCGGCATCACCGGCCAGGACGGGTCGTATCTCGCCGAGCTGCTCCTGGAGAAGGGGTATAAGGTCTACGGCGTCGCCCGCCGGACGAGCCACGACGCCCTGGAGCGGATTCGGCACCTGCAAGGCAAAATCGAGCTCGTCTCCGCCGACCTCCTGGACCAAGGCTCGGTCGACGAGCTCGTGCGGACGGTCAAGCCGGCGGAGCTCTACAACCTCGCCGCTCAGTCCTTCGTGCAGACCTCCTGGCAGCAGCCGATCCTCACGAGCGAGGTCACCGCGCTCGGCGTCACCCGCGTGCTGGAGGCGATCCGCCGCCACAAGCCGGACACCAAGTTCTACCAAGCCTCCTCGAGCGAGATGTACGGCAAGGCGCTCGAGGCGCCCCAGGACGAGGAGACGCCGTTCCACCCCCGCTCGCCGTACGCCGTGTCCAAGGTCTACGGCCATTACATCACCATCAATTACCGCGAGTCGTTCGGGCTCTTCGCCGTGAGCGGCATCCTCTTCAACCACGAGTCCCCGCGCCGCGGCATCGAGTTCGTCACCCGGAAGGTGACGGACGGCGTGGCGCGCATCAAGCTCGGGCTCCAGCAGGACCTGTCGCTCGGGGACCTGACGGCCAGGCGCGACTGGGGATTCGCGGGCGACTACGTGTCGGCGATGTGGCGCATGCTGCAGCAGCCGAAGCCGGGCAACTTCGTGGTCGCCACCGGAGAGACGCACACCGTCAAGGAGTGGGTCGAGGCGGCGTTTTCGGCCGCCGGGCTCGACTGGAAGAAGCACGTCCGCCAGGATCCGCGCTTCATGCGGCCGGCCGAGGTTCCGCTGCTGCTGGGCGATTACTCGAAGGCCCGCAAGGTCCTCAAGTGGAAGCCGACGGTCGGCTTCAAGCAGCTCGTCGAGATGATGGTGCAGGCTGATCTGGAAAGAGTCGGCCGGGAGGCCGCGCGGAGCGAGGAGGGTCCTTTAGGATGAAGGCGATCCTCCTGATCGGCGGACAGGGGACGCGCCTGCGGCCTTTCACCATCGAGACGCCGAAGCCGTTGCTGCCCGTCCTCAACCGGCCCTTCCTGGAGTACCAGCTCGAGATCCTCAAGCGCCACGGCATCCGCGACGTCGTGATGTGCACCGCCTACCGC
>JACQPK010000397.1 GCA_016207565.1 Elusimicrobiota bacterium | reverse complement strand
TTGCTGACGAGCGACGAGACGAAGCGCGAGACCGTGTTGGCCGGGTCGGGGCGCGAGTCCATCCGGGTGAGCTTCCAGTCGGCGCCTTGCTTGCGGAGGTTCGCCTTCCACGTCGAGGCGTAGGTGATCGCTCCGAGCGGGGTATCGACGGTCTCCTCGGTCGTGCCTTCGGCCTGGGCCGTGTCGCCGCTGACGTCGATCTTCTCCGGCTTGAGCGTGACGGAGTAGCCCCGGGCGTTTTCGCCCTTGCCGAAGCGGTCGTTTACCTTGCTCCAGAACTCGTTGAAGCCCTGTTTGCCGCGGATGTCCTTGAAGAGCATCTTCCCGCCGAAGTCGTCCGCGAGGTGCTTCGTGAAGAGCTCCGGCTTGTCTTCGCGGATCGCGCGCTCATAGGCGTCTTTGATCTTGAGCAGTTCGGCCTTCGGGTCGACGGCGAGCGCCGGGGAGGCTAGGAGAGCGGCGAGGAACGCCGCGAAAGCGGGAGCGATCATGCCTCGAATTATAATCGTGGCGCCTCACGACGGCTTGGGACGAACGGTTCGCGGCCCCGCGGTCTTTGGACCCACGGGCGGTTTCCCCCTTTGGTATCATCGAGGGACGCATGGCCCCCAAGCGCGAGTGGATCGCCGGCCGCGGCTACGACCTCGCGTTCTTCTTCCTCCCGAGCGCGCTCGCGGCAGCCGCGGGCGCGGCTTGCCTGTGGCGCCCCGGCCTCGTCGCGCCGCTGTGGTGGCTGTGGGTCTGGCTGATCGAGGGCCCGCACCTGTTCGCGACCTACTCGCGGCTGTTCCTCGATGAGCGCGAGCTGCGCGAGAAGCGGCGGCTCGTCGCGCTCACCCCCGTCGTGATCGGGGGCGTGCTGCTCGTGTGGGCGGCATGGGCCGCCACCGGCTCTCCCGTGCCGTTTGAGGCCTTGCTCGCCGCCGCGGCGGCGGCCTCCTACTACCATGGGGCGCGCCAGCACTACGGGATCATGTCCCTGTACCACCGCTACGCCGCCTCCGGGCCGCGCGAGCGCGCCGTCGACTACTGGTACCTCCACGTGACGCTCGCGGCGCTGTTCGCGATCCCGCTCTTCACGCTCGCCGCCAACCGGCGGGTCCTCGGCATGACGGACGCGCTGCCGCCGGGCCTGTCATGGGGCGCGTCCGCGGCTCAGACGGCGCTCCTCCTTTATACGCTCTGGTACGCGGCGGAGATCCTGCGCCGCCGGCGAGAAGGGCTGTCGATCAAACCGCCGCTCTTCGCCCTCGGGCCCGTCGGCGGACTCGCGGTGGTGAGCGTCTTCTGGATCGGCCCGCGCGAGCCGCTGTACGCGGCGCCGATGAACAACGAGCAGCTGTTCCTCGTGGTCACGCTGATGGGCGGGATTTTCCACGGCGTCGAGTACCTCGGTATTGCGTTGCTGCTCGACCGCCGGCGGCACGAGCGAGCCGAAGGCCCAGGGCTTTGGGCTCGCGTCGCCCGGCGCCCCGCCCTGGCGTACGCGGCCTTCGTCGCGCTCTCGCTCGGCTACGTCGCGCTCAACGCCGCGCGGGGCCAGGCCCCGGGCCTCTCGCTCTTTGAGCCGGAGGGAGGCCCGGCCAAGTTCTTTTTGGCATTCTACTGGGCGGTCTTCTTCCACCACTACTGGATCGACCAGAATATCTGGCGGGTCCAGTCCGACGCCCGCCTCCGCGAAGAATTGCTCCTCGCTTAACCTCAATGCCAGTCACTTAAGCCCAATGCTCCTAAGTTAACTCAGACGGAGCAACGCAGAGGTACGCAGAGGAAGTCACGAAAAGGTACGCAAAGGACAGAATTATTCATGATTTCTTCCTCTGCGATCCTTTCAGTGAATTCCTTAGCGTACCTTTGCGTTAGTCCGTTTTCCTCGTCGACGGCGCAGTTAATTTAGGAGCCATGGCGCTTAGCCTGGATTCTTCAGACGTTGTTTTAACGAGTAACTGAAGAATCCAGGTTAGGGGCGCAAGGGGTTAGCGCGCCCGGCCGCCCGTCGCCGACGGCGCGTCGAGCTCGGCCCGGCGCCGGTCTCTCACGGCCCGGAAATCCGAAAGGCGGTCCCGGTCCACCGCCCGGGCGAACGGCAGGCGGAGCTTCAGGAAGTTGCGCGGCCGGCCGTTCTCTTCGATCTCGAAGTGCAGGTGCGGACCGGTCGAAAGCCCGGTCGAGCCGACGAAGCCGACCACCTGCCCCTGCTTGACGGGTCGTCCTCGGCGCGCCCGCGCGGCAAAGCGGCTCAAGTGCGCGTACGAGGTCGAGTAGGCCCCGGCGTGGCGCACGCGCACGACGTTGCCGTAGCCTCCGTCTCGACCCGCGAAGACGACGGTCCCGTCCGCCACGCTCACGACGGGGGTGCCTTTCGGGGCGGCGTAGTCCGTGCCGGTGTGGTGCCGGTGCCGCTTCAACACCGGATGGAAGCGGCGCTTGGAGAAGTGGGACGCGATCCGCGTGAACCGGAGCGGGGCCCTCAAGAACATGCGCTTGAGCGAGTCCCCTTCCGCGTCGTAGTACGTCCCGTCGAAGAGTACTGCCGTGTTCCGGCCGGCCTCGGTCCCCTCGTAGATCCCCGTGAGGATCGTCCGGCCCACGACGCGGCCTTCCGGGAGCCGCTCCTCCCGCCAGAGGACGGCGAAGCGGTCGCCGTCTCGGGTCTCCGTCAGGAAGTCCACGGTCCATCGGAGGGCGTCGGTGAAGCCGGCGATCACCTGCGGGGGAATCCCCTCGGCCTCCATCGAGGCCCATACGCTGCCGTGGACCGCGCCCCAGCGGCGGTTCCGGATGGTCGAGAGGGGAACACGGCTCACGGAGACCCGGTAGCGTCCGTCCCGGCGAACCACCACGATCCTCTTGGGCCCGCTGGAGAGCGTCAGGTGGCGGAAGACGCCCGAGGTTGAGCGCTCGATCCGCCAGCCGTCCTCGGGGCGAAGGCCCCGCGCGTTCGCCGCCTTGCCGAGCGCGCCGGAGATCGATGAGGCTTCGGAGGGAGAGGAGCCCGTACGCGCGAGGATGTCGTAGAGCCGGCTCCGCGCCAACGTGCCCGACCGGACGAGCACTCGCTCGAAAGGCGCGGCCGCCTCCGCCGCCCGCCCCGCCAGATACGAGTGAGCTCGGGCTCCGGCCGCGACGATCAGGATGGCGACGCCGTACAGGGCCGGCCGGCGGGCGGCCCTGGCCCATTCTTGGGGGAGCCTCTCCGCGGTCACGGCGCTCCATACGCCAGCGTTTCCGCCGACGTCCCGTGGTAGTAGTGGCTGAGTATCCGCCGCCAGCCCTGGCCGGCCAGCGCTCGGCCTGCGGCGCCGTATTGGCACAACCCGACGCCGTGGCCCCAGCCGCCGCCGTAGAAGAGGAATTCCACGGGACGGCCGGCGGGGTCCCGCTCGGTCTCGACCGTGAAGAGGGTGCTGCGCAAGGACGCCAAGCCGAGCAGGTTCCTTGCCGTGTGCTCTCGCTTGATCTTGAGCGTGTCCTTGCTCCCTTCGACCCAGACCTCGTTGGCGTGACCCGAGCGGCTGCGCAGGACGACCAGCATGCGCCGGAGCCGTCCGATCGGCCGAATACGGTTGACGCGGCGCTCGAGCTCGTCGGCCGGAACCGCCCGCGTCCAGCGGAACTGCGTCGGCCCGATCTTCAGCGCCACGCTGCAGTAGGAGGCGGGCGCGCCCCTCAGCCAGCGCTCCAGCTCCCAGGGGGAGCGTGGTGCCGAAAGGCTCGCGTCTCCGTCCAATCGCCCGCGAAGGTACGGCAGGCTCGTCCAACCCTGGAGCTCTCCCGAGTCTTGAGTGTGTCCGCCGCAGTTGGACGTGAAGATCGTGTGCGCGAGCTTCCCGCGATGGCGAAGCACGACGCCGCGCGTCGCCTCCGCGGCGGCGCGCGCCCGCGGACTCTCTCCGGCTATCCCGGCGTACACTTGGCAGTGCTGCCCGTCGCAGGCGTCGTAGCCGTCGCGACGATGGCGGCCGGCGTGGCGGGCGAGATACAGCGCGTGGGTCCGCGCGATGACCGCCTGCGCCTTTTGAGCCTCCTCCGGGAAATCATCCGGCATTTCCTGCGTGACGACCCCGTAGAGGTAGTCCTCGAGCGGGAGCTCGTTCACCGGATAGAGCCTTCGGCCGCGAGCGCGCAGCTCGACGTTTCCCTTGAGCTGCCGGTCGCGCACGGACGACCAACTGTAACCGTCGGCGACGCGCAACTCCCTCAGCACGAGAGTGTGGCGGTCCCGGTCGACGGGCTCGAGGCGGACGGCGCGCGTGAAGCGAAGCGGCCGGCCCAAGGCGCGGCCTGACAGCTCGAACCGGCCGTCTTGCGCGCGGCGGGCGACGAGCTCCGAGCCGGCCGGCGCCGCCGCCAGCATCCGGCCGGTCTCGGGATCGGTCACCCGGCAGGGGCCGGCGCAGCGAAGGGCGATCGCCTCACGGAGGATGGGCCTGCCCAAGGCCGAGGTCCCGACGCCGACGCGGACGGCCGGCATCCGGGCGTCAGGAGGCGACGGCCGGGGGGCGGCGAGAGAGGCGAGCGTGAGCCGCGGCACGACGTCCTCCGCGTTCCGGCCCACGACGGAGCTCAACGACGCCTCCCCTCGCTTCGCGAGCGCGTGACGTGGGTCGATCAGCAGCACTCTAGCGTACTCTCCCCAAGCCTCCCGGAGCCGGCCCATGCGCCGGTAGAGGCCCGCCAGAGGCAGCCGCGCCTCGGAAAACGTCCAATCGGTCTTGGTGGTCCTCCGGTAGGCCTCGGCCGCCCGCTCCGGCCGGCCCGCGGCGTCGCGCGCCCGCCCGAGGTAGAACCAGCCGAGCGAAAACGCGGGACTCGCCTCCGTGAGTTCCTCCAAGAGCGCCGATGCGCCCTTCGCGTCTCCGCCTCGGAGCCGAATCCGCGCCAAGCCCAAGAGCGCGTCGGGATGTCCCGGGCTGAGGGCCAGCGCCTCGCGCTGGGCCTTCTCCGCGCGGGCCGGATCTCCCGCGCGCAGAGCGACCCGGCCCTGGAAGCTCAGCGCGTCGGCGTCCGGGGCCGCGAGCCCGGACGCCCGGTCCAGAGCCCTTAGCGCCTCGGGATCTTGCCCGAGATCCCGATGGACGATCGCCGCGTTGAGCAGCGCTTCGGCGCCGGCGGAGGCGATGCACGCCTCCGAAGAAAACGTCGCGGCGGCCTGCGTAAGGCGCCCCGAGCGGAACAGGCTCGAGCCGGCTTCGATGCAGGACGCAGGCCCGCTCGCCGGGGCGGTCGAGGGTGGAGCTATGGCCGCTTGGATCGCGAGGGTCGCGAACGCCAGCGGGCCGAGGCTAAGGCTTCGGGCCCGCCGCTGAGGCCGCGACGGCCGCATTGATCTTGGTCTCGGCTCTGCGATTGCGAGCCCGGCAGCTCTCCGTGGATTCGGAACAGGCGCGCTTCTCCTCGCCGAACGAGATCGTCGCGATCCGGTCTCCCTTGATCCCGAGCATGAGATAGTAGTCGCGCACCGTTTTGGCGCGCTTTTGTCCCAGCGCCAGGTTGTACTCGAACGTCCCGTTGTCGTCGCAGTGCCCTTCCACCAAAACCTGCCAGCCCGCGTTGCCTCGAATCGCATCCGCGTTCCGCTTGAGCGTCGCGCGGGCCTGCTCGCCGAGATGATAGCGGTCGTGCTCGAAGCGGACCGTCTTCAGCTCCGGGACGCGGATGAACTCGGCGCCGCGGATCGACGGCTCTGGCGGGCGAGTCGTTCCGGTCCGGCCCTCTCCGGGAGCCTTCTTCACGAGCTTCTTGGCGCAGGCGTTCGTCGCGAGCGCGGCGGCCAGGACCGCCAGCGCGACGAGGCTCCGGTGTGTTGTCATCACGGCGTCCTCCTCGGCCTCACGGGCACGATGGACTAAGCATGCCTTATATACGACCATCTATCAAATCGATATAAGATGCTTATGATTGCGATGAATTCGATGGTTCCATGTGCGCTTTCAACGCCGACCACGTCGCGGGATTGACCCAGCCGGTCAGGGGCAGTCCCTTCGCGCCCTGGAAGCGAGTCAGCGCCTCGAAGGTCCGGGAGCCGGCGACACCGTCGATGCGTCCCGGGTCGAAGCCGGCGGCGCGGAGCGCCTCCTGCATGCGGCGGACCGAGAACGGGCCGGCTCGCCGGTCTAGCTCGGCGAAACGCGCCCGGGTCTCATCGCTCAGATAGCCGGAGACCGGGAGGCCCACGCTGTTCTGGAATTCGCGGATCGACGCGCGCGTGCCTGCCCCGATCGCGCCGTCGAGCTGTCCGGGGTGGAAGCCCGAGTACATGAGGGTCAGTTGGATGGAGCTGATCCTCTCCGGGGCGGCCTGCGTTCCGAGCGCGGCGGCCTCCTGGCGCTGGTCCGCCGTCGGCCCGCAGGCAGAGGCCGCCAAGAGCAACGCCGCCAGCGTTACGAGGGGCGCGCGCCGCCGAGACGGGTGCCGAGTCATCATGCGCTCGAGGATGCCCGATGGATGTTAACGGCCTATTATCGACAAAATCGATAATATGCTGTACTATTGGTCAGAAAAGCGATGGCCTGACATGCTCCCTTTCAACTACCACCACCTCTACTACTTCTGGGTCACCGCCAAGGCCGGCCGCATCTCGGGGGCCTGCCGGCAGCTGCTGCTTTCCCAGTCGACGCTCAGCATGCAGATCCTGCAGCTCGAACGCTCGTTCGGACGCAAGCTTCTCCACCGCAGCCGCCGGGGCGTCGAGCTCACGTCCGAGGGGCGGATCGCGTTCGATTACTGCGAACGCATCTTCTCGCAGGGGGACGAGCTCGCGGCGGCGATGCGTCCCGAGCAAGCCGGCGCGGCTCCGTCGCTGAGGCTAGGCGTGGCGGAGGCCATCTCGCGGCGCGTGGTCGTGCAACTCCTCGATGTGATCCACCGGATGGACCGCCTGATCAAGGTCTCGATCGTGGGAGGCACGCCGGACGACCTCCGCGCCCGGCTCGAGAAGCACCGGCTCGACCTCGTCCTCTCCAACGTCGAAATGGCGACCCAGCTCGGCGTCGAGTTCCGGAGTCGGCTCGCCGGAAGCGTTCCCTTCCACTTCGTGGCCGCTCCCCAAATCGCGAGGCGGGTGCGGCGGTTCCCGGCGGATTTGGCGACGGTCCCGATGCTCATGAGATCGCCGGACAACCCGGTGCGCAAAGAGGTCGACCTATTCCTCTGCCGGCACAAGGTGCGGGTTTCGGTGGACGTCGAGATCGGGGAGGCGGACCTCCTGCAGACGCTGGCGCTCCGCGGTCAAGGAGTCGCCGCGCTCGACGCGCTCGCCATACGCGAGGACGTCGCGCGGAGGCGGTTGGCCGTCGTGAACCGCCGGCCGGTGGCGATCCGCGAACACCTTTGGCTGGTCGCGGGACGTCATCCGAAGCCGAACCCCGCGCTTCATGCGGTGCTGGAGCATCTCATGGAGACGTTCCAGGTGAGGATCTAGCGGCCGGAGCGTTGCGAAGGCGCGGGCATGGACCTCGGGGCGGCGCTCCTGGGGTTGGTCATCGCGGCCGGGATCAAGGTCGCCGTGATGACCCTGTCGGCGGTCCTCCTCGCGCGGGTCTACCGCGCCGCCAATGAGGACGCGCTCAAGACCCTCGACGCGCCGCCCCGGCTCTTGGCCTGGGGGCTCGGGTTCTTCTTCCTGTCGGAGCTGACCTGCGGCGTCGAGGTCTACATCCTGACGCGGTCCTCCCCGTGGTTCTCGGGCGCCCACTCGCTCTGCTCGGCGGCGGCCGCGGCGCTCTGCGCGATCGGCCTCTTCGAGTACTTCGATCGCCGGGTCCTGCACTGGTCCGACCGGTCCGGGCCGTGCTTCGCCGTGAAGGCCTGCGGCGTCTGCACGAAGCGCTCGGAGGGCGCGTGCCGCTACCGCGCCGCGTTTCTCATCGGCGCGACGCTGTGGGTCTGCCTCGCGCTGCCCGCGTTCTGGGCGGACGTCTCGCGCATGCCGGCCGACCCCAGGCCTTACGTCCTCCCGTTCGAGTCGTGGAACCGCTGGTACGACGCCGCGCTCGTGCCGTGGCTGAAGGGCTTCTTCCCGTCGGCGGTCTTCGACGGCGAGGCGTTCTACCTGCCGGGCTCGATCCTGTTCATCGAGTTCCGGCTGTTCCCGGCCCTCGGGGCCGCGCTCGGCGCGGCGGCCGTCGTCCAGACGCTGCGCGGCGACGAGGACATGGGGGCCGGGCTCCTGCTCGCGTCGGGCGGCGTGCTCGGGTACGCCCTCTTCGAGGTGTACGTCTACGGGATGACGCGGGATCCCATCGTCGGGTCCTTGGTGCACGAGCTGGCGGAGCTGCTGACGCTCGTGCTGTTCGCCGAGCTGCTCAGGCCGTCGCCGGCGTCGCGCTGAGCCCTCCAAGTTTCCCCGGTGCCCTGGGAACGGAGTAACGCAGAGGTACGCAAAGGAAAG